>CBFCZG010000020.1:0-24337 GCA_965602375.1 uncultured Phycisphaerae bacterium
CTACCTTCGCCGGGCGCAAGCTGCTCAACGGCTCGCTGGCCTATATCACCAGCGGGATTCCAGGGTCGGCCATCACCCAGGTGGACGTCTTCCAGGCCCAGTTCGGCACGCGCGACTATATCCCGGTGGAGATCAGCGTCACGGCGTCGGCCCAGCACGCGATCTTGCAGTATCGCGCCAGCGCCGTGCCCGCGGGCGGGGTGCAGCTCGAGGTGGCGGGCGAAGATGGCGTGGGCACGGTCGAGTTGGGCTCGGGCATGGCGGCTTCGGCGATGGTAGCGGCCGTCAATGTGGTGGTGGATGCGACCGGCATCTCAGCGACGCTGCTCAACGACGCCAATCCTGCCAGCGGCATTCAGTTCGTCAGCCGCGGCTGGGGCAGCGAACAGTTCGTGTCGGTCCGTCCGCTTTCGCTGGCTTTGACCTTCACCACTTCGGACGTCGACGGAGCCAGTGTGCAACGCGACTACGGGCGCAATGCCGTGGGGACCATCAACGGGGCCGACGCCACCCTCAACGGGCAGATTCTGGAGATCAACACGTCTACCCTGGACGTCCGCGTGGGGCTATCGGACGATTTCGGTGTGGGTCAGAAGAGCTTTTCCATTACCGGTGGGGGCTCGCTGTTCCAGCTCGGGCCTGAGGTCAACACCAACCAACAGGTGAACATTGCCGTGCCCTCGATTGCGGCTTCCCGGCTGGGCAGCGGTATCTATGGTTATCTAACCGAGATCGTCAGCGGCGGCTCGCATGATCTCAGGACCGATCCGAAAGGGGCGTCTGACATCATCAATGCGGCCATCGAACAGGTCTCGGTGCTGCGCGGCCGCCTGGGTGCCTTCGAGCGGAACACTCTGGATACCAACGTGAATCAGTTGCAGATCACGTTGGAGAATCTGACGTCGGCGGAGTCTGCCATTCGGGACACCGACTTCGCCGTCGAGACGTCCAATCTGACGAGAGCACAGATTCTGGTGAACGCCGGCACCAGCGTGTTGGCCATCGCCAACACGACGCCGCAGAGCGTCCTGGCGTTGCTGGGAGGGTAGCGCAGGGCGCAGTCGGGTGGTTTCGTAGCCAAGGTAAGGTCGCACGCGGGAAGTCGTACACAACGGCTTCCCGCGTTCTTATGCGCCTGACGCGTCCATTTGTGGTCCGAAAATCGCGGCCTTATCAAAATTTTCTTGCCGACATTCCGACGCTCTGTCCGGTAAAAGCTGCTGCTGCCGCGACCCCATTCGGGCGGGTAGGGCGAGGGAAATCGAATCTGCGGAAGTTACGTCCTGGTAGGGTTTTGCGGGCATCAGAGAGGAGTTGATTTTGCTAAACCACCGGCCTGTCGGTGACGATGGGGCCAGCACGGAACTCGACGGCAGACGCACGCCTGTGGGTGGCGTTTGTCGTCCAGGCGCGCCTTTTGATGTTTGTAGTATCGGGTTTGGCCGCGGCGACGTGTGCGGTATTGGCGCTTCGGACCGCGTGGAGGCCAAACGGCAGAAAACTTGGATAGGGCAGCCAGGGATCCCCAAGGCCTCCCGATGATGCAGAAAGGCTTGGTGGATTCCGCCGTGGTCGGGATCGTCCCTGTCGTGTGTCGTGCCGGTCCACTCCGGGGTGGGTGGCGGGTGATGGGACAGATGAACCGATCCGCGTAGGAGGCACGAACCCATGAGTAGTATTAACACCAACGTTCCGTCGATCATCGCCGCCCGTATTCTGGGATACCAGAACGAGGCGGTGAACACCTCGCTGGAGCGTCTGAGTACCGGCCTGCGGATCAACAGGGGTAAGGACGATCCAGCGGGCTTGATTGCCTCGGAGTCTCTGCGAGCCGAACAGAAGGCGATCGTCGCCGCCATGGACAACGCCCGGCGCGCTGACCAACTGGTGTCGGTGGCTGAAAGTGGCTTGGGCGAGGTGAGCACTCTGTTGCTGGAGTTGGAGGACCTGGTCGATCGCACCGCCAACGAGGCGGGTTTGAGCGACGACGAGGTGGCGGCCAACCAGCTTCAGATCGACTCCATCCTCGACACGATCAACCGTATTGCAAACTCGACGTCGTTCAACGGCAAGAAGATGCTGGACGGCAGCCTCGACTACACGCTGTCGGGGGTCCAGGCCAGCTCGATCGCCAATGTGCAGGTGACCGGGGCACGGCTGCCGGACGCCGGCACTCGGACCGTGGTAGTCGAGGTTACGCAGTCGGCGCAGACGGCCCAGTTGCAGTACGTCGGCGCCGGGTTGTCGGCCGGCAACAGCGTGACCATCCAGGTGGCGGGCAATTACGGCACCGAGCTGTTCAGCTTCGCGGCCAGTACTCACGTCAGCGCGATGGCGGTCTCGATCAACCAGGCTGTAGAGATGACCGGTGTCTCCGCCGCCACGAACGCCAGCAACAGCGCACTTACGTTTAACAGCACCGGATACGGGAGCGACCGGTTCGTAACCGTTTCGGTCATCAGCAGTGGCACCGGCGACTTCACGCTCTACGAACCCATTTCGATGACCACGGCAAGCACCGATCAGGGCCAGGATGCCGGCGTGACGGTCAACGGGACGTCTGCGACGACGGATGGTCTGAACGCGTCGGTGCGGTCGGCCGCGCTCAGCCTGGAAATGACGTTGAACTCCGACTTTGCGCAGCAGCTGGCGAGCAAGACGTTCTATGTCACGGGTGGCGGTGCGGACTTCTCCCTGTCGCCCGAGGTGGGTCTGGCCGGCAAGGTCGGTATCGGTATCTTCTCGGTGGCGACCGGCTCGCTGGGTGATGCGAACACCGGCTACCTGTCGTCCCTGGCAAGCGGTCAGGCCAACGACATGAACGCCGGCAACTTCGCGACCGGCCAGCGAATCGTCCGGGCGGCCGTCCAGCAGGTATCCAACCTGCGCGGCCGGCTGGGTGCGTTCCAGAGCAACACGATACAGTCGACGATCCGCGCGTTGCAGGTCACCTATGAGAACACGACGGCTGCCGAGTCGGCTATCCGGGATACCGACTTCGCGACCGAGACGGCTGCCCTGACTCGGGCCCAGATTCTGGTCCAGTCGGCGACGGCGGCCCTTCAGCTTGCCAATGCGGCGCCGCAGAACATCCTGGCGCTGATCCGCTAGGTGTCGGCAAGCACTGGAAGCAAACATACTATCGGACCCGTCGGGACCCCTTCGGCAGTTGGCTGATCATCGGCCGCTGCCCAGGGGTGTCCCGAGCGGGTCCGATAATTTTTTGCCCCACTTATCGGGTCGAATTTGTTAAAGAACCGCCCTATAAGTGACGACCTACGCGTTGCCGAGCAATGGTAGGTTTGAGGCTATTGCAGATGGAGGCTTTTGCTCGATCTGAAGATGGGCTGATCACCCCCGACCGAGGGGATCCATGGATGGCGGGAGTTTGGAAAGGATTTCCAGCTCGTGAGCACATCCAGATCGGCGGCTGTACGAGCAGCTTGACAGGACACAAAGAAGCGGAACGTCAAGGAAGTCCAAGCCGCACGATCTGACTGGGTCGACGCACTGAACGGTGGAACCGGCGTCGGCCACGCAGCCGCTCGTCAGGCGGCCCACACGCAGGGTGGCGTGTGGACCCGCTGAGCCATCAGCGGGCATCACGGAGGATACAATGAGTCGAATTAACACGAACATTAGTTCGATTCAGTCGATCCACCGCCTCATCGCCAATCAGCAAGACCTGGCTACTCGTCTCGAGCGCCTCAGCACGGGCCTCCGCATCAATCGCGGGAAAGACGACCCCGCCGGACTGATCGCTTCGGAGTCGCTCCGTAGCGAACTCGTCGGGATCAACCAGGCGATCGAAAACTCGTCGCGCGCGATCAACGTATTGAGTGTAGCCGATGCGGCGTTGAACGAGGTTTCGGCATTGCTGCTGGAAGTCCGCGGGTTGGTCAATGCCTCGGCCAACGAGGGACCGCTTTCGCCCACGGAAATCCAGGCGAACCAACTTCAGGTGGATTCGTTACTGGAGAGCATCGATCGGATCGCCAACACCACGCAGTTCAACGGCGAAAAGCTGCTGAACGGCAACTTGGCCTACCTGCTGTCGGGCGTGACGACTTCACAGGTCGCCGTCACCACGATCTACGGGGCTCGCGTGCCCGCCGGGGCAGCCATGAACATCACCGTGCAGGTAACCGACTCGGCTGAAACCGGGCAGTTGACCTACGTGGGTGCCGGTCTGTCAGCCGGCAATAACCTGACCATCGAAGTGACCGGTCTGCTGGGCACCGAGCAGTTTAGCTTTGCAGCCAGTGCCCACGTCAGCGCCATGGCGGCTGCGATCAACAGCTTCTCGGAGTTGACGGGTGTCTCGGCCATCGTAGACGCCAATCAGTCGGCCATGACCTTCACCACCATGACGTATGGCTCTGACGCGTTCGTCCGTGTTTCGACCCTCCAGAGCGGTGGCGACTTCGTGCTGTATGACTCGGATATGGCCCAAGCGACGCAGGACTTCGGGGTGGACGCGGGCGTACTGATCAACGGACAGACCGCCAACGTCGACGGCCTGATTGCCCGGACGCGCAACAACGGACTCGACGTCGACCTGCATCTGGCCGAGGGCTTCGGCACGCGGCTGGGAACCTCCACCTTCAACATTACCGGAGGCGGGGCGCTGTTCCAGATCGGCCCGGATGTTGTCAGCAGCGGACAGCTCAGCGTGGGCATCCCCTCGGCGTCGACCGGCAACCTGGGCAATTTCGAGATCGGCTACCTTAGCGAGCTGCGCAGCTCGGGCGACGCATCGCTGGTCGGGGGCAACTATACCCGTGCCGAGCAGATTGTGAAGGAAGCTATCGAACAGGTCTCGGTGTTGCGAGGCCGGCTTGGCGGTGTTCAGGCCAACCAACTCGAGACCAACATGAAAAGCCAGCAGGTGGCCTACGAGAATGTCAAGGCCTCCGAATCGGCGATTCGTGACACCGATTACGCCAGCGAGGTGGCCGCTCTGACCCGGGCTCAGGTCCTGGTCCAGAGCACCACAACGGTTCTGTCGATCGCCAACCAGTTGCCGCAGAACGTCCTGGCGCTGCTCGGCTAGCGTCACCGACATCCCGCCATCCGTCCCTCGGTAGGGGGATAAGTACACGGGCCCGCTCGGATCCGGCCTGGCGCCGAGACCGAGCGGGTTCCCCTTTTTTCTGCTGGCTGGTGGCCGGGCTCCGTGAAGGTCGGCCGCCCAATCAACCGATAAATACTGTAGGGCAAAGCGGATAGCTCGCGCGCCGTTCCTGCGCCGGGGGACGGGATCGGAGGGTCTCATTGTGGGCACGATCAGCACCAGTGTGGGACTCATCTCGGGCCTGAACATCGAGGAACTGGTCACGGCCCTGATGCAGATCGAGTCGGCCCCGCTGACTCGCCTACAGGAGCGTGTGGCGACGCTTCAGTCGGAGCGCTCGGCGTTCATGGAGTTATCGGCCCGTCTGCTTCAACTGAAGACGGCTGCAAGTCGCCTCGATGAGAGTGATTTCTTCCACGCAACCCAAGCCGCCAGCAGCAATTCGAACGTGTTGACGGCCAACGCCGACGCCGGAGCGATGCCCGGCACGTACACCTTCCAGGTACACTCGCTGGTCACGACGCATCAACTCGTCTCCAGCGGCTACGCCGATATGGACCGCACCCCCGTTGGCAGGGGTGCAGTAACCTTTGAGATCGGCGGCGGGAGTCTGGCTGCCAGCACCCGGCTGGAGATGCTTAACGGGCAGACGGGTGTGCGGACGGGCGTGGTGCGGATCACCGACCGGGCCGGCCATTCTGCCGACGTGGACCTGACCACCGCCCTGACCGTGGACGGCGTGCTGGAGGCCATCAACTCGCAGACCTCGATCGACGTAACCGCCGGCGTCGAGGGCGATCACTTCGTTCTGACCGACACAAGCCAAGGCGAAGGCAACCTGACGGTGCAGGATCTCTACGGCGGCCACGCGGCGGTCGACCTGGGGATCTCCGAGAGCGTCGCGGCGATCACCTTGACCGGCCGCGACGTCAGTTATCTCGATGATGGCACGTTACTTTCGGCCTTGAACGACGGCAACGGTGTCTGGCGCGACGGCACGTTGGATGATTTTCGCATCACCCTGCGCGACGGCAGCACGGTCGACGTGAGTCTGTCGGATCGTCTCAGGCATGATACGCGCTTGGATGCCCTCAACAACGGCGCCGGTATCCGACTCGGCACGGTCAGGATCACCGATCGAACGGGCGCGTCGGCCGAGGTGAATCTCGAAGGGCTCCAGACGGCCGGTGAAATTCTCGACGCGATCAACGGCGCGGGCCTGGGCGTGTCAGCCAGCTTGGTCGGTTCGCATCTGTACATCTCCGACAGCACCGGCGGCGAGGCGGGCAATCTGAAGATCGAGGACGTCACCGGTTATGCAGCACGCGACTTGGGGATCGCCGCCGACGTTGAGCAGACCTCCATCGTGGGTAGTGACGTCTACCGCGTGTCCACCATCGGAGACGTGGTCCGTGCCATCAACTACGACAATGAGAACGGTGGGCTGGTCGTGGCCACCATCGCCGACGACGGCAACAGCCTGGTGCTGACCGACCTGTCGAGCGGCTCGGGACCGACGACCGTCGAAGCGCTCAACGGTTCGCGCGCCGCGGACGACCTGGGGATTCTCGGGCAGGGCAGCGGCGGCGTATTGGCCGGTCGAGCGGTGCTGGCAGGACTCAACACCGTACTGATCCATTCGCTCAACGGCGGCTCGGGCGCGGCCTTGGGCGTCGTGCGCATTACCGACCGCAACGGCGTGTCCGACGAGATTGACCTGTCGGGTGTCCAGACTCTGGCCGAAGTGCTTGCCGCGATCAACGCCTCGGCCGCCGACGCTTCGGCACGCGTCAACGAGGCTGGCACAGGAATCGTCATCGAGGACCACACCGACGGAGCCGGTCCATTGGTTATTGAGGACGTCTCCGGCACGGGGGCCGCCGATCTGGGCATCGCCGTAAACGACGACGTGGCGGCCGTGTCCGGCGGCAACCTGCAACTGCAGTGGTTATCGGGATCGACCCGCTTGGGCGATCTGAACGCCGGGCGAGGCGTGGCAACGGGGCGATTCGTGGTCACCGACAGCCTGGGTGCAGCAGCCACCATCAACGTCACCAGCGCCGACATGACCTTGGGCGATCTGATCGGCCTGATCAACGAGTCTTCCATCGGCGTGGTGGCCTCTCTCAACGCCAACGGTGACGGTCTTCTGCTCACCGACACGGCCGGCGGGTCGGGCCGGTTGAGGGTTGAGGACCAGGGCGGACGAACGGCATCCGATCTCCGCATCGCCGGCGAGGCCGCTGAGGGCACCAATACGATCGACGGGTCGTTCGAACTGCGGATTGAGATAGACGGTGACGACACACTTCAGGACTTGGCCGAAAAGATCAACGAGTCCGCCGGTGACTTGGTTCAGGCCTCGGTCATCAACGACGGCAGCACGGCCAGGCCCTATCGCCTGACGCTGCAATCAGCGGTCAGCGGCTTGCTGGGGCGTATCGTTTACGATGTCGAAGAGTCGGGTCTGACACTCAACACGCTGGTCGAGCCGCAGGATGCGGTGATCTTCCTCGGGCAGGCCGGCGGTGACAGCCCGGTGGTGATCTCGTCTTCGAGCAACACGCTCACCGGTGTGATTCCGAACGTCACGCTGGACCTGGTCGGCACGTCGAGCGAGCCCGTGACCGTAACGGTCTCCGAAGACGTCGATGCCATTGTGGAAGATCTTTCGACGTTCGTCGACGCCTTTAACGAAGTCATCGGACGCATCGACGACCTGACCTCGTTCAACGCCGAGACGCTCGAGCGGGGATTGCTGTTGGGCGATGCCACGGTGGCGCGGGTCCGTAGGCAGCTCTACAACATGGTGTCCTCTACGGTCGACGGCACGAGCGGTTCGCTGACTCGGTTGAATCAGGTGGGCATCACGGTCGGCGGCGGGGCGAAGCTGCAATTCGAGGAGCAGAAGTTCCGTGACGCCTACCGCAACGACAAGGACGCCGTTGAGGAGTTGTTCACTCTTGCCGACGAGGGGCTGGGAGCGCAGTTTGAGTCGATTCTGAATCGACTGACCGACAGTTACGAAGGGGTTTTGGCCCGCAAGGACGATTCGCTCGGGGCACAGGAGAAGTTGCTCAACAAGCGCATCGCCGACCTCCAGATTCTGTTGGATTCCAAGGAGCAACGTCTATACGCCGAGTTTCAGGCGATGGAGACCGCTCTTGCCCAGCTCCAGGCGCAACAGACCGCTCTGAGTCAGATTCAGTCTATCGGATACGGCTCGCTACAGAATTCCGACGCCTGACCCAACTGAGCGGCTGTATGCCGCGGTCTTGTGAACCCAGCCCTCACATTCGGCAGGCGGTTACGCTCAATCGGCCCCCGCCATGTGCCGATAATCCAGCAGTCATGAGTGCTCCAACGCAGCAAGAATACCTGCGCAACGTCGTGATGTCTGCCCCTCCCGAGAGGCTGCATCTCATGCTCTATGATGGGGCGATCCGGTTTTGCCGTCAGGCACGCGACGCGATCGGGCAAAAGGATATCGAGAACAGTTACGACCTGCTGACCCGTGCCCAGAATATCGTGCTGGAGATGCAGAACGCCCTCAGGCCGGAGGTGGCGCCCGAGCTCTGCGAGCAGATGTCCGCCCTGTATGGGTTCATCTACCGCCGGCTGGTCGAAGCGAATGTGAATAAAGACGTCAAGGCCGTCGATGATGCCCTGCGGATCCTGGAGTACCAGCGCGAGACCTGGGTCATGCTGTTGGAGAAGCTGTCTGCCGAGGGGGGCGCCTCGGCCGATCCGTCGCGCCCGGTCCGGAAACCTCCCACGGAGCCCCCCACAGGGCTCGACGAATCGCACCCAAGCGGCTTTACGGCGGAAGGGTGACTTGCTGGTTTCGGCTCGATCGGGCGCCGGGCCGGCAAGCCGTACCGCAGCCGCCGAATTGACCGCGCAGGTCGACACAACTATATTCCGATGGCTACAGCGTTGATCTCGAGTCTCTCGTTTGGATACTTTGGAGCCGGCAAGGCATGGCAAACACCGACAGACTCCGCCCCCTATCGGCGCTGTTCTGCTGCCTGTTGATCGCTTCGGGCGGCTACGCCCAGCAGACACAGCCCGGTGTGCCGCCCGAGGGGCCGCCCACCACAACGGCGCCGTCGCAGAGCCCGACGCTCCAGGAGGTCCTTGTGGTCGCCACGGGTGCGCTGGCCCGCGCCGAACGGCGTGGGCCAGGCGAGGGCGCCGAGAAGCAGAGCGACCTCCAGACGGCACGTGACGGGTTCGCCGCTGTTCTAGCCCGCGATTCGAGCCACCCCATGGCGCTGCTCGGAATGGCTGATGTCCTGCGGCTTGGCGGACCACGTTCGGCCCTGGAGGCCAGCGAGTACTACCGCCAGTTTCTGCGGATTCGACCTTCGCGCCTCGTCGGGCTTGATGGGCGTGCCTATTTCGGACTAGGCAGGGCTTACCTGCAAGCCGGATATTACCGCTTGGCCAAGGAACCTCTCGAAAAAGCCTATACGCTTTCGGTGCGCGATCCGCAGCGTGTTGCCTCCCTGGCGGCTGCATGTGCAGGCCTGAAGGAGTGGGACAGGGCTGTCCAACTCACCCAACAGGCTGTCGAACTCAAGCCTGATGACCCCGAGCGGTATGCCCAGTTGGCCAGTTACTACATGGCTACCAGGAATTACCCCGAGGCGGTCAAGGCGGCGCAGTCGGGGGTGGATCTGCTCCGGGCGAAGTTGCGTGAGCGCCCGGACGATCGGTTTCTGCTCCAGCTTGCCCAGAACATGCAAAGTCAAAAGCTGCAAGCTCTGATCGCGCAGGTGCAGGAAGAAGGCGAGAACGCGCAGTTGTGGCTTCGCATTTCGCGGGCTTCCGAGGAGTTGATCCCCATCGTCCAGGCCATGATGTACTATGAGGCCCTGCGTTACGCCGACCAGGCAGCCCAGTATGCGCCCGACGAGCCAGCCGTCCGAGTGAATCAGGCCAGGTTGCTCTATCTGCTGGGCCGGACGAGCGACGCCGAGCAGGCGCTGCAGGCCCTGCAATCGGCCGGCAAGGCTGCCCAGACGCTTGACCTGGTGCAGCGGCAGCTTCAGGTCGTCGGCAGCGATCCCGCCCTCCAGCAGATTGAGCGGTTCCTCAACCAGAGTGCCGACGAACCCGCGGTTCCTTAGACTCGACACCGTCGGCGCGCGGCTTCAAAGTAATCCCTCGATTTCCATGCAGGCTTGACCGGACTTTGTGCGCGCGGTAAGCGCTGCAACGTGAGGCGCCGTTTCAGCGCGCCGTGAGTGGGTGATCGAACCATGGTCAAGCCCGTGCATGTAGGCATTATCGGAAGCAAATTCGCAGCGACACTGCACGCCGAGAGCTATCGGCGCCTGCCGGGAGTTCAGATGATCGCCGCGGCCAGTCTCGAAGTGGACTTGCCCGAATTCTGCCGGCAATATGGCATTCCAAGCCACTACGATGACTACCGGCGTATGCTTGCCGAGCAGCAGCTCGACTTGGTCTCGGTGTGTGTGCCCAATTATCTGCACAACCAGATGGTGCTTGCCTGTGCCGATGCCGGCTGCCACGTCGTCAGTGAGAAGCCCTTGGCCACGAACATCGAAGACGCACGGGCCATGATTCAGGCCTGCCGCCGGGCCGGCGTGCGGCTGTTCTACGCGGAGGACTGGTTCTTTGCTCCGGCTTTGCGACGCGCCCGCCAGATCGTCGACGAGGGCGGCATCGGACGACCGCTCTACGTGCGGGCCAAGGAGACGCACAACGGCTCGCACTCGATCTACGCCCAGCGCGCCGAGTACTGCGGCGGCGGGGCGATGATTCACCTCGGAGCTCATCCGCTGGCGTGGGTGATGGGTTTCGCCGGCCAGCAGGTTGCAGAGGTCCGCGCAGCCGCCACGGGCGGCCAGAAGATGAACCTGATTCACCATGACTACACGGGCGAGGACTGGGGCGTCGCTCTGCTGGAATTCGTCGGCGGCCTACGGGCCGTAGTCGAGGGCAACTACGTCACCGTCGGCGGTATGGACGACGTAGTGGAGGTCTACGGCTCCGACGGCGTGATCAAGGTCGACATGACCTTCGGCTCGCCCCTTCAGGTCTACAGCCGCAAGGGCTTCAGCTATGCGGTCGAGAAGGCCGACTTCACCCACGGCTGGACGCGGCCGGCCGTCGATGAATTCGAATCGCTCGGCTACGTGGGCGAGATCGCCGAGTTCGTCGATTGCGTCCGTGCCGACCGCGACCCCCCGCCCGGGCTGCGCGGCGAAGACGGGCTGGCCGTCCTTCAGGTGATCTTTGCCATCTACGAATCCGCCCGCAGCGGCCAGGCCGTCAAACCGGATACAATCCAGTAGGCTGCGAAATATCTGTCTCTGTCAAAGTGAGTTTCATGACCGCTGCCGATGTGGATATGCCGATCACGATTGCGAGACTGACGTTCCGCAACCCGTTCATGGTCGGGTCGGGCCCGACCACCAAGACCGTCGAGCAGCTCGTCGAAGCCGACCGCTGTGGCTGGGCCGCCGCCGCTATCAAGCTCACCATCGACCCGCCGCCCTACATCAACCGCGAACCCCGCTACCGCTGGTTCGCCAAGCGACACCTGCATATGTTTACCGCCGACCGGCGGCTGAACCTCGACGAAGGCCTTCGCCTGGTCGAGGCCGCCAGGAGAAAGACGCAACATCTGCTGCTGCTCGCCAACATAACCTACGCCGGCCTGGACGGCCTGTCCGGCTGGGCCCGCATGGCCCGGCGGTTCGTCGACGCCGGTGCCCACGCGATCGAGTTGAACCTGTGCTGCCCGAACATGTCGTTCAACCTCGACGTAGGCGGCAAGGACCCCACAGGCCGACCCATCAGCGGCGCATCTGTCGGCCAGGACGAGCAGGCTGTCGCCGACATCGTCGCCGCCACACGTGAGGCCGTCGACCTGCCGGTCATCGCCAAGATCACACCCGAGGGCGGGCGGATCGGTCCGGTGGCCCGCCGCGCGTTCCAAGCCGGCGCCCACTGCGTCGCCGGTACGGCCAACCGCCTCGGCGTGCCCGACTTCGATATTCGCGCTCCGTTCAAGCCCGTCTATCGACTTCAGAACACACACTCGGTCTCCTGCCTGTCGGGCGAGTGGATCAAGCCGCTGGCCCTGCGCGACGTGTACGAGATGCGCCTTGCGTGTGGCCCGGACGCACCGCTGATCGGGTACGGCGGCGTCCGCACCTACACCGACGCCGTCCAGCACGCCATGCTCGGGGCCGACCTGGTGGGCATCTGCACCGAGACGATGGTCAACGGCTTCGGGTTCCTGCCGAAGTTGATCGGTCAACTACGTAACTACATGTCGGATATGGGCTTTGACGACTTCTCATCCATGAAGAACCTGCTGGTCGACCGCTTTGCCACGGCCGACGAGCTGGTGCTGCCGCCGGGCCACGCGTCGATCGACCACATCCAGTGCAATGCGTGCGGCCGGTGCCTGCGCATCGGTCACTGTCACGCAATCGAGAGCGGTGAGGGCGCCAAACCCAGCATTCGCGTGCTCGACTGCACTGCGTGCGGCACGTGCGTCGATATCTGTCCGACCGGAGCGATCACGTTGGTGCAAATCTCATCGGGCGACGATCAGCCAAAGACCTGACATATCGCGCAAGTTCCTAACAACGATCTGGCGCACTCGGTCAATGTGAGGCCATAGACATCGCAGCGATGTGCGATTCCTTCGATCCCAACCTGGCTGGGTCAGCGGCTCGACGATTGGATTGCCGCCGCCACTGTCCCACCTGCCACCGCGCCGGGATTTTCTGTTATAAGTAGTCGTAGCGTCGACGAGCGTTGGTCCGCCTGTTTGGGGGCGCTCGGGCGAGCTATCGTCGTCGCACGGTCGGGCCAGCCGGCCGATTTGCAGCGGCAGCTAAACAAACCTCAGCCTTCGCGCATCGGACATAATGGAAACGAAAGCCGCGGTGGACCGTCACGATACCAGATTGGCCCAGGCGTCGCAAGCTTCGTATTTACAAGAAGTTACGCAGTTATGCGGCGACGGGCAGGTCGACCGCGGCCAACTCATACGGCTGGCCTACCGCTTCCTTTGGAATTGGCACGACGCCGAGGATGCCGTCCAGGACGCGCTGGCCCTGGCGGAGCAGAGGCGGTCACAACTGAAGGACCAAGCCAAATGGCAGTTCTGGGTTCGGCGAATCGTCATCCAGCAGTGTCATCTCCAGCGGCGGAGAAGCACACGCTGGGGTGCTGTGTGGGCTCGGCTGAAACACCAGCTCGGGGCACGGCAACATCAGTCGAGCGGCGACCTTGGCACCACCGAGTTGAGCCGGATTGTCAGAGAGCTGATCTCTTCGCTGCCCAAGCGGCAGCAGACCGCCCTGGTGCTGCGACACCTCGAGCAAATGGACTATCCGAGCATCGCAGCCGTGATGCAGATCGCCGAGAGCACCGTTCGCGTCCATGTTCGGGCGGGCCGCGAGGCGCTGCGCAAAGCGATCCTGAAGCGTTATCCCGAATGGGTTGAGTCGATTGATGGCTGAAGAGCACGCAGACAATCTGGACTGTCAACGCACACGGCAGACCTGGCACGACCGTGCGGATGGCCTGGCCGATCCGCAGGCGGTCTGGTCGATGCAAGCGCACCTTGGCGGCTGTTCTGCGTGCAGACGTTACGTCCGGCAGATGGACTCGCTCAGCGATGCACTTGGGCATCTTCGTGCGGCCGGCGAACACGAGCGGCCTCAGACTCACCGTCGGCCGCGCCGCCCAGTGTGGGCTCAGGCACGTGCAGCCGCGATGGCTGCCGCCCTTCTGCTGGTTGTGGGAATCGGCCTGTATCTCTCGCCATGGCGACAGCCTGGCGATGGGCTGACGGTGGTATCACAACATCCCGGGCCGGCCGCGTCTCAAGATTGGCCGCGCGCGGAGTCACCTGCCGAGGCGCCCACCGTCCGGTCCGTTGTGCAGTTGCGGGGCGAGTCGGCCCGCGCGTGGATGATCGAGCAGCGCGACAGCGGCCATCCGCACGTGCACATTTACAAGCTATACCCCACGCTGCCGTTACAGAGTGAGGCCAACGAATCGTCAGCCGAGCATGATCCCACCGGCTGAGAGAGGAGACAATGCCATGTACGCCAGGAAGCTGAAGAATTTCTCACTCACAGTGATGCTGTTCTCACTGTCTTTCGCTTGCACTGCGCAAGTCGTGGCCGAGCCGCCCCCCGTTAAGCCTGGTGACGCAGACTCAGGTCAAAAGCAACATATAAGGGTCTACAAGATTAGTTACGGCAACTCCACCGTGATCACCCGAGTGATCCAGCAAGTGGTTGAACCGCCGTTTGAGTCCATGCACGTTTCGGGAGATGAGCTTACGCTCGTTGGCACCGACGAGCAGTTTGCGGCCGTCGAGGCGGTCCTGAGCCAACTGGACCAGCCACCTGCCGGGCCCTCCCGACCAACGTACATCGTTCTTGCGCACCGGTCGATCGATCAGGGACTGAGGCGACTTTTTGCCTCTGTCGTATCAGCCAAAACCACGATTGCGGTGGACAGTCCTACGCGGACGATCCTGGTCCGTGGCAGCGATGCGGACGTCTCGGCCGTGCAGGCGCTCGTCGACGTGATCGACAAGCCGGTGGATGAACCGAGCCAGGTGCTGGAACTCACCTTCTTCTTTCTCAAGAGCCCGGCGACCGGCCCGGCCGAGAGACGGTCGCAGCCCGTGCCGGCTTTCCTCGAGCCGGTTGCCCAAGCGCTGGCCCAGAACGGTTTCCGTTACCCGTCGCTGATGACGCCCCTGATCGTCAGAACACAGGAGAATGACAAGTTTGGCACCTCGGGGGCCCTGACAGAGGCGGTCACCGAGGGCGCCTCCGACCGCGCCACGCAGGGCAAGCTTGCCCGGGTGGTTCCGGAACTGAGCTTCCAGAACGTGGCCTTGGAGCGCGCCATCGATCACATTCGCACCGTCGGCGACGTCAACATCGTGGTGCGCTGGGAAGCGCTCGAGTTTACCGGCACCGATCGTGATACCGAGGTCACCGTCCAACTCAAGCAGGTTGCTTTAGAAAAAGCGCTTCGCTACATCCTGGCCAGCGTTGGCCCTCGCGTCGGCATCGAGGTCGGTTACGTTCTCGATGAAGGCGTGATGGTCATCTCGAGCCTCGACGATCTCCGCGAGAAGTACGGGAGCCGTCAGGCCCCATTGCAGGTCAGTGTAGAGGGCAAGGCCAGGATGCTCGACCCCGGCAAGTCGGCTCAGCTCGACGTTGAGGCGGAAGTTTACTTGCCGCCGTCGGGCGGACCGCCAATGTCCGCTGGAGCGGAAGAGGCGCGTCAGCTCCTCTTCCGCGTCGAAACGGTCCTCACCGTGCCTCTCGGCGAGTACGTCGTCCTGGCGGCCGGGCCTGTCGCGCCCGACGTCGGCCAGGGCATCGCCATGGTCGTTCGCGCCGAGGTCGTTGGCGGCTCCACTGGCGGCCAGGCCGCGGCCCGCAGCAGCACCACGGACGCCGAATTGCCACCGGGCGCCCACCAAAGCATTTCTGTTGAAACGAGGCTGCCTAGGTAGGCGCGCGTTGGATCGAGTCTGGCTGACCTCGATCGCAGCCGGCTTGCAGCGGCCGTTCGCCCCGGGCCGTCTACACCTGCGACAGGCACACGCGCCGGCCCTGATCGGCCGACACCCGCACCGCTTCGGTGAAACGCATGTACTTCAGCCCGTCGGCGAAGCTCGTCATCGTCACCGGGCGACAGTTGCGAATGGCCTCGATGAAATCCTCCTCGACCTGCCACGCGCCGGCTTTGCTAGCCGGGATGTCGATGGGCGAAAGCTGCTTGTCGCCGATCTTGGCCCCCATGATCGTGTCGTCACCGAAGTCATAGACCAGCGCTCCCTTGCTGCCATACGCCTCCAGCCGCATGCTCCCGCCATGCGGCGCGTGCCCGCTGAGGTGGTACACGCACTGTGCCCCCGTCGCCATCCGTGCTGCGACGGCGAGGCTGTCGGGGATGTCCACGTCCTCCAAGTCACCCGTTTCCGCGTCGGGGCGTCGCGGCGCAAACAGCGACGCCTGTGCCGTCACGCTCTCGGTCCGCCCGAACCATCGCTGCACCGTCTCATTGAGGATGCCCAGCGCCATGATGTTCACGCCCGACAAATCCTCCCGCTGTCGCCAGTGCAACGGCACCGACGCATCGATCAGCCCTCCCGACAGCGCCCGTACGTACAATTCGCGCACCTGCCCGAGATAGCCCGCCGAAATCAACTCCCGCATCACCCGATCGCCCTTGAGCCCGAACGGGCTCGGCACCAACATCGCCACCAGCCCGCTCTGCTGGGCGGCCTCGAGCATCTGCCTGGCCTCGTCGGTGTTGGCGGCCATACGGGCCTCGCACAGCACGTGCTTGCCAGCCTCCAACGCCGCACACGTCGCCGCGGCGTGCAAATGCGGCCAGGTGCCGATGCACACCGCGTCCACCTGCGTGTCGGCAATCACGTCGGTCCAGTGTCCGTGCACCCGCCCGATGCCGAACTCGTCAGCCACCTTCCTGCTCGACTCGGCCGAGCGGTTGACCACGCACACGATCTCGACGTTCTCGATGGCCCCAAAGCCCGGAATGTGCCTACTTCGCGTATTGCCCCCGGCGCCGATAAGCCCGATTCTGATGTTCTCCACGGTGACTCTCCTTGTGTGTACCCTCGACTGCGGCATCCGGCCATTCTATGCCACGTGTCTCCCGGCCGTCGGCGCCGAGTCTGCCTGGCCTTTTCAGAGTGGTCAAGCAAAGCCCTTCCCATGGCCCAGGCGCTCGAGGTTGGCAAGCCCCCCCCGTCGCCTCATCTGCTTCATGCCCTTGCCACCTGCCCATACCCCCGCTAGCCTGTGCCGCTCGAAGCGACGCGCTAATGAGCGTCCGTGGAGGATGTTGTGGCCGTTCTCTGTCGGCTGGCCGATCCGGACAACTACGTTGCCTGCCCGTGGGACCTAATCGCAGATCTTCAAGGTCGTGATTATTGGCTCGGCCACTTCGCCACCCACAGCGAAACGCCGTTGCGCCTGATCCGCGATCGCCTCGGCGACGACGCCGATCGCCGGATCGACGCGTTCCGTCAGGAGTTTAACCTGCTCCTCGAACGGATTCGCAACGACCCAGCCAGCTTCGGCGAACTTACCATCCTCACGCTCGACGAGCACCGCGAGGCGATGCTTCGCAGCCACGGCTTCGACGACCCCTACCGCGAGGTCAAACGCCGCGAGGACGACGCCGCCATGGCTCTCTACCCTCGCGTCATCGACGAGCTGGCCACCCACCAGGGACGCGAACTCATCGAGCTGCTCATCCGCGGCATCTTTGCCGGCAACATCTTCGACCTCGGCTCGATGGCCACCATCCAGGCCTACGAAAAGAACGGGCTCGATTTCTTCGCCACCCGCTCCTCGCAGCCGCCGCACCCGTGGCTGGTCGACCACTTCGACGCCCTCGCCGATCGCTTCGCCGACGGCCGTAGCCCTTACCACAAGCTACTGTTCTTCGTCGACAATGCCGGAGCCGACCTGATCCTCGGCTGCTTGCCGCTGGCCCGGCAGATCGGCTTGTGGGGCACGGACGTCGTGCTGGCCGCCAACTCCTCCCCCTCGCTCAACGACATCACCGCCGTCGAGCTGCGGCAAGTGCTCGATCAAGTGTGTCGAGTCGACCCCGCGGTGGCCGATCTGATAGGTAAGGGCCGGCTCACCGTGGTGGCCTCCGGCTGTGGCGCGCCCCTGATCGACCTGGCGCGGGTCAGCCACGAGTGCAATCTCGCCGCCCGCGACGTCGATCTGATTATCCTCGAGGGCATGGGCCGCTCAGTGGAAAGCAACTTCGACGCGCGGTTCGACTGCGAGTGTCTGAAAATCTGTCTGCTCAAGGATCAGGCCGTCGCCGAGCGGGTCGGCGGTAATCTTTTCGATGTCGTATGCCGGTTTGACAGTCTATAGTGCTGCGTTGTTTTCACGAGGATGATTGGTCATGTCGAAGACTTATCGCGTAGCCGTGATCGGATGCGGGTACATCGCCCAGCGGTCGCATATGCCCGCCTGGCATGACGAGCCGCGGGCCTCGTTGGCGGCCGTCTGCGACGCCAACCGTGCCCGGGCCGAACTGGCTGCGCAGCACTTCAACATCGAGAACGTGTACGGCGACGTCGGCGAGATGTTCGACGCCGAGCAGCTCGACGTGGTCGACATCGCCACGCGCCCCGATTCGCACCTGCCACTCGTGCAGAAGGCCGCCGAACGCGGGCTGGCGATTCTCTGTCAGAAGCCGCTGGCCGACTCGATGGACCAGGCCCAACAGCTCGTCCGCGTCGCCGAGCAGCACGACGTGCCCCTCATGGTCACCGAAAACTGGCGATGGCTGCCCATGTACCGCTCAGCTCGGCACTACATCGAACAGGGGCGGATCGGCCGGCCCTACACCGCTCGCATCTTCGCATCGGCCATGCTGCGGCGCGAGAACCCCGTGTCCAGCACTCAGCCCTATCTCGCCGAGATGCCCCGGCTGGTGATCTTCGAGATGTGCATTCACTGGATCGACTGCCTGCGGGCCATGTTCGGCAACGTCCGGCAGGTCTTCGCTCAGACCCGCCGGGTCAACCCCGCCCTCGCCGGTGAGGACCTCGCGCGACTCATGCTCACCTTCGACGACGGTGCGACGGCCCTGATCGACGTATCCTGGGCCTGCCCCGACGTGATCTCGCCCGGCGAGGCCCTCCGCGTCGAGGGCGAGCGCGGCGCCCTGACCGTCCATAACAAGAGTCAGAAAATCTTCTTCAACCGCTTCGATTCGCGAATGGCCGAGCCGCTGCCGATCCTGCCCCAGGCCGATTCGTTTTGCCTGCTGCACAGCCACTTTATCGAGCAGCTCGACGCCGGCCGTAGAGACTTCGTTACCTCCGGTCGCGACAATCTCAACACCCTCGCCGCCGTCTTCGCCGCCTACCAGTCAGCCGAGACCAACCAGGCCGTCGACGTGCCCACCCCCGTCCCCGCCGACGCGCCGCCAGGCTGAGTTGGATGCTCCGTCCTTTGCCGAAGGCAAAGGGTGGGGGATCGTGTTCCTACTACAACGATCCCCCAAACGCCGGGTGCCACCCTCAAGCGCAGCGGAACGAGGTGGAGCGAAGCTTGAGGGTGCTTGTCATAGCTCGTTTCCGCCCTTCCTGCTCAACGTCGTCGCGTCGCACGGATCGGATACTCTTACAGTTGGTGTCATGGGTTCATGCCCGCGCCCGCTACGGCGAGACTTGGGCATGCCACCAGCCGCGAGGTACACTCGTTTAGCGGCGACCCGAACCGGAGCGCGCAGTCTCATCGGGGAACGCATCCTCCACCGCGGGGTACACTCGTTTAGCGGCGACCCGAAGGGGAGCGCGCAGTTGTGCTACCATCAACTCCTGCTCGTCACTTCTACGGCGGGTGCCCCACTGAAGGCAAAGAGTCGGTGTTCCTGCTACAACGATCCCCCAAACGCCTCCGAAAACTGCGACGCGTCGCTCAAATCCACGTCCCCGTCAAAGTCAAAATCGAACACGTCGCAGCTCGAATTATATCCCCCGTTTGGACCCGCCAGGCACCCGACAAGCTCCGCGAAGTCCGACAATTCGATGTCGCCGTTGCCGTCACCATCACCGATTAGCCGTACGAACCCCAGCACCGCATCGCCGCCCGGCTGGCCGTCACCCGACGGCAGCAGCCGATGGTCCCACCAATCGGCGTCGCTGACCTCGCCGTCCAGCGCCTTGCCGTTGGCCGACACCGCATCGTCAAACACCGCAAACGCATACACATCGCTCGGCAGCGACTGATACGTCACCGTCGCCGTCTGCGTCATCGACGAGTAATCAACGTTTGCAGCCGCATACCCGCCGGTCGACTCGCCCACCAGCGACACGTCGTCGGCCGACAATTCGCCGATGTCCTCACTGAACGTCAGCGCAATCGTCGTCGTCCCCGGCTGCGCGCCGCCGAACACGTCGATCGCCGCCTCGACGATCACCGGCGGCGCCTCGACCACAAACGCATCCTGCACCTTCTCGCCCGCCGGTACCAGCACCCAATTGCGGTCGTTCACGCCGCCGTCCTCGTCCACCTCCACCAGCGTGGGCGCCCCGTCGATGGGCCAGACGTAATACTCCGTCCACCCGTCGTTCCACACCGTCTCGACCGTCGACCCGCCCGCCGTCGTCACGCGGATGTCCAGCGGCATCACAAACAGCCCATACCCGACCGTATCCTGCACCTGCCGGATCTCGAGAATCAGATACTCCTGCCCGCCGATCGTCCTGCTGCGATAGTTCCACCGATAGCGCAGACTGCCCGGCCCCATCACCCACTGATCGGCGAAGAACGTCAAATCCTCACCGAAGCTGGCCGATATCGTGGCTGCAAAGTCGGCCGTCGTCGCCGACCCGTGCGCATACGTCGCGCGATAGTCGGCCAGTGCGTCGAAAAACGCCGCATCGCCCATCACGTGCCGCAGCATGTGCAGCACCCACGAGCCCTTGTTGTACACGTCGTTGCCGCTGAAGATCGACCACACCGAGCTGATGTCCGTTCGGTACACCTGTGCGTCCGGATTGCCCGGCCGCCGTTGGTTCACCCGCGTCCAGAACGCACTCGTGCCCCCGCCCGGCCGGCGCTCCTGGTAGATCGGCTCGGAGTAGCTGGCAAACCCCTCGTTCAGCCAGATGTCGTACCACGTCCCGCACGTCACCTCGTCGCCCCACCATTGATGGGCCAGCTCGTGACACATGATGTGGCTGTAATTGTCCACGCGGACCATGCTGCTGATCGTCTGATGCTCCATGCTGCCGGTCAGCCCGCCCGTCTCGACCACGCCGTACTTCTCCGCCACGAACGGGTACTGCCCGTACGCCCCTGACAGCGTCGTCAGCATGTCCAGCAGCTCGTCGCACCCGGCCTTGTAGGCCGCCATCGGCTCGTCCAGCCCGAAGTCCCAGTGATCCGGATACACAAAGCAATTCACCGGCATGGTCTGCGGCCCGCCGTCGTCGTACTCATACACCAGGTCGTACTGTTGATAGTTCGTGATCGCCATCGACACCAGGTAGGGAATGATCGGGTAGCTCTCCTGCCATCGATACCGCTTGCGGTTGCCTGTCAGCACGTCCACGCCCGTCAGCGTGCCGTTCGAGACGGCCAGCAGATCGCCCGGCACGGTCAGAAACGTCTGGGCCGTGGTCTTGTCGCCCAGTGTGTCTTTGCACGGCCACCAGTGATGTGCGTAGTACGGCTCCGACATCGTTGCGATGACCGGGCTGCCGTTGCGCGTCCACTGCCGAAACGTCCCGAACCCCGCGTCCTCGGGATGCCCCCGATAGTCCACGACCACCTGAAACGATTCGCCCGTGTTGTACGTTCTATCGAGTGTGATCTCGATCACGTCGCCCACGTGCACAAAGCCGGCCGCATCGCCCGTCACGCCGTTGACCGTCATGTTGGCCCGCAGATCGACGTCAAACTGTGACAGCCCGTCGATCGTCGCCTCGGCGGCGATCGTACACGTCCCCGCCACCAGTGTGTCGACAAACGCCCCGCCCCCGTCGTACTCCGGTGTGATCTCGATATCCAGCAGGTACGAAATCACGTCGGTATCGCCCGCCTCGCCCGCCAGGGCGCCGTCTGCGGCGAATGCTTCCAGCCCACCAGCCGCCGACAACGCCCGGGCGCGCGAGCAAAGCTCCAGCTCTTTGCCCTCGAACATCGCGCCGTCTTTCGGCGCCATCGGCACCGACGCCCACGCAGCCGCAGGCAGCCACCACGCCATAGCGGTTACCGCCACCACAACTTGCCGCGACAAGGATCCTTCCCCTCCTCCTTAGCCCCCGCAAACGCACGACTGCATCAGGGCCGCTGCCAACCTGCGGATCTCACCGCCGCGGCCCCATCTGCCGTCAACATCAGTATAACGCCAGGGCCTTCGAAATGACACTTGCGGCCGCCCATCGGCCCGGAATGCGGATGGATCGGGTCCGACGGCATCAACCCCCGCACAAGTTGATGCTTGACCCGGGAAGTTCGGTCGGCGAGCCCACGGGTGGCAGGAAAGCCCTGCGTAACGCACCAGGATCGGCGGCGAGTATACGGGTCCGCTGGGTCTGTTGGTCAGCTACTCTTTTTCCCAGAAGTAGTCCTTCATCAACTCGTCGACCCACGCGGGCACCGCCGGCGATGCAACTCTGTCGTATTGGGGGAAGTAGGGCTTGATGTCGAGGACGGGGGTTCCGTCGATGGCGTCCAGGCCTTTCACTTCAAGGCAATCCTCCACGACCTTGACGATCTCGACTGCGGTAACACCGATCGGATTGGGGCGGTCCTTCGCTCTTTGCGACAGAATACCTACTTCCGGCATGTCATCACGGCCTTGCGGACGACGCCGTAGATGCTTTGCGGCATCGAAGTGGGCTTGATGAAGATATGTAAGGACGAGTGCGTGTGAGAATGACTCAAGTCCTGTCAGAGCACCAGCGTACTCGACGTCCAGGGCAATGCGTGCAACGACACTTCCCCATCCGCTGTCTGTTCGGTCCTTAACGGGGGACAAGACAAAGCCGATGGGGCGAAGTGCTATAGTGTGTCTCATGTCTGTTTCTCTCTACTGTGTAACTGAGATCGCGGGTCAGGCGCGGCTAGTTGCCGTCCCCTGCACTACGCTCATCGAGCGGGCCGTATATGTTCTGCACAATGCGGATAAGCTCTTCGCTCTCGGTGTGGTAATACGTGTGATCTTCAGGGACGAAGCCTTCGTCCTCCGTAATGTGTCTCTCAGCCGCCTTGACGGCTTCCGGGCCGAATCGCTCGGCGATCACAGTGAGTCCCTGGCGGTGATGGTACACCTTTCGATGCTGACGCGGGAACGCCTTCGAGTATTGGTCCAGGAAATCATGGACTGCGGCAAACGAATTGCCAAAAGCAGCCTCGCACGACTTGCCATGGGCTACCTTATCCATCTTTTCTTTCCTGTTGCCATCCAGTTGTCCCCGGTTCCAACCAGCGCCATCCTCCAACTGACTCTCCCGGCGCCTCTAGCCAACCTTGCCAATCTATCCCATCCGAAAGCCTAACACAACGGCCTCGCCGGCCGCCCTGCACGCCTCACCTTCGGTGAAGACAAGCCCATCCAAGCCCCCGCGACGGCGCCCCGCCCGCTCCGTAGCCGGCAGAAAAGTCCGAAGACGTGTCAGACGCACCAGCGGACCGTACAATGCCCCAAAGCGACGCAGCCGCGCAGCGGGGCTAAGCCATGCCGAAATCTGCGATGAGCGCCGTTCCCGTTGGTCGGCCCGCCCGCGGCCAGTACGATCCGTAAAAAAAAGGCAAACCATCATGGCAGCTTGCTTCCTCTGTGCAGCGGCGATGTTGACAGCAACTCATCATCCTACAGCCAAGTCCACGATCGTCGTCGACTGCCAAACGCCCGGCCCGGCCGACCTGGTCAAGAAGTTCGACATGTGTCAGACAGGCCACTCCGGCGTCGATCATTGGCTCAAGGCCGCCCGCGGACGCATCGAGCCTCTCAAGCTGCGGCACGTGCGTATCGTCGGTGCGCTGCTCCACAAAACGCAGGGCGGCCAACCGCTGCTGATAGAGGTGCTGCAATTGCTCCAGCGCGAGGGTGCGGCTGCGTATCTCTGCCTCGACCCAAACGTCGTCGAACGCGGGCGCCGACGCCTCAAACCCGCCGATCTCGATGCCTGGCGAAAGCTCCTGACGGCCGTCGCGCGGCAGGCCAAGAGCTTCGGCTGTGTGTACTACGAAGTGTGGAACGAACCGAACTACGAACTGTTCTTCGAGGGCTCCCGGCAGGATCTGTTCGACCTCTACAAGATCATGGTCGAGACCGTCGCAAAGGTTGATCCAGATGCCAGGTTCGTCGGCCCCGGGTTCACCAGCGGCGGCATCGTCAAGTGGACCGAGCCGTTCCTCCAGTTCGTCGATCGCGAGAACTTGCCGCTTCACGCCTTCGCGTTTCACGAGTTCGGGCGTGGCTACGACCTGGCCGAGCAGTGGATCGTCGAGAACTCCAGGTTCGTCTTCGAGCACCTCGATAAGTACCCTCGATTCGCCGAAACCGAGGTCCACATCGGCGAGTGCAGCTTCTTCCCCGAACCGGTCAACGGCGGTCCGGCCGACCGAGCCGAGGCCGCCGCGCACCTGCCGCATGTCTTTCGCGTCCTCGTCGAGCATCCACGCATCACGCTGGTCCAGTGGGCGCAATTGTTCGACA
>CBFCZG010000021.1:0-24335 GCA_965602375.1 uncultured Phycisphaerae bacterium
ACCACCTTCGCGGCAGCGGATTCATGTGGCTGCGAAACGCCACCGCGTTCATGGCCTTGAACAGCCGAACCTGGACGGCGTGCAGCCGGTCCTGGTCGTCCCACATGTTCAGCAGGCTGTACATGACCAGCTCGGTCGCCCCGAACAGGGCAAGCCGGCGACCGTTGAGATAGAAGTTGCCGTCCTTGGTCGTCACCTCGCGGAAGCCGAACACGTCGTCGCGCGCGCAGGCAACGGATCGGTCGTCGGCCTTTTCGAGCCAGGCCACCATACGATGAAGCACCGGAGCGTCCGGCGACCACAGCGATGCGCCCGGAGCCTGAACGCCCTTCATTTCGACGGTGACGCTCTGGTCAGCGTCAAGCTGCACGGCCTGACGCTGCACGGCCGAGACGGCTTTCGTTCCGTCGTCGGTGATCACCTGCGCAGCGATGGTCCCCTGCCATGGAGCAGGTCCAGCCGTCACGCGAGTGGACAGGTCGCACGAGGGTCCGGCTGCGCGGGGCACGATCCGCAACGGCTCGATTCGAGCGCCGTCATACAGGCGGAGGTATACCTGCCCAGGTATGCCGCCGTCTTTGAGGCCGAACCAGTGCCCGGCGCCGATGGGGATCTGGATGTGCTTGCCCTGGTAGCGCGCCAGCGCCGTCCATCCCCGGGCCTTGACGTCGAGTTGGTTGACTCCGGGTCTGGTTAGCCCGCTCACGTCGAGGATCAAAGGCGAGTAGCCCAGATCGTGCGATCCAGCCGCTTGACCGTTGACCAGCACCTGGCCACCCCACCTGATCATGTCGAATTCCAACACGGCCCCGGCGCGGTCGGCCGGCACGTCGAACGTCCGCCGGTATTTGCCCTGCTTCCACCTGACGGCCTCTCTGCCCCCGACTTGTTGGCCTTGCGGCGTCTTGCCCCAGTAGCCGGGCACCGGGGCGGGTTGAAAGTCGGTCGAGTCTTCGGGGGCGAACTGCCACGTTCCAGACAGGACCTGCGTCCAAGCGGCCGGGTCGGGGGCTTCAATCGGATGGGCAGCGCGGACGGTGTGACAACACAGCGCCAGGCCGAGCGCGATAAGGCAGTGGTAGGGTCGCAGCTTGTTGCTGGACATCGGCAGTCCTCCTGTAGGTCGCAGCGGAGCGTGATGATACTGACGGCTTGGCGTGACCGAAAGCGGTGGCTGCTCGTCAGTTTCAGAGTAGGACCGGGCGCACGCGGCGCGGGCAAGAACCACGCGCCCGTCCTCCCTACCTGCTAATTCCCCAATCTTTGCCGGCGCAAAGGGCGAGGCACCAAGAGCGCTGCTGCTGGCAAGCTTAGGCCAAGCTTGCCAGCGTGGTTCGGGCGCCCAGGTGACTTGGGTTCAGGCGAACGGCGTCGCGTAACTCACGCTTGGCTTGCGCTGCGTCGCCTTGCCCCAGCGCGGCCAGACCTAACAGGTAGTGACCTTCAGCCTTCCTGAGAGAGTCTGCCTGCCAGGCGCCGAACTTCTCGAAGAAATCCGCCCCCGATTCGTCGGAAAGCACCCGGCGGCCTAGGTCGACCAACTCAGCGAAACACCGGGCCGCTTGCTCAGGCCGGTCGAGCCTGTGGTGGCAGAGCCCCTGGTAGTAGCAGAGGTACATCCCCTTGCGCTCGATCTGTACGGCCCGTTCAAACGCAGCGCGGGCCTCGGTCGTATCGCCTGTCACGTCGAGGGTCGTACCGATCAGCCAGAAGACCTCGGGCTCGCGACCTCCGTCGTGGGGTCGGCCTGCCTCGAAGTTGGCCGGGTACTGGAGGGCGGCCTGGTACTCGCGCAGCGCGTCGGCGTGTCGACCTGCCCGCGCCAGGGCCTGGCCCTTCAACAGATGCGCGTCAACGTAGACATCGTGCACGGCGTACTCGCCGCCTTCCCACACGTGGAAGTGCCGCCCGGCCAACAATGCCAGAGCCCGGTCGTACTGGTCCAGCAGCACGTGCAGCCGGGCTTGCCGTAGGAGGCACTCATCGCGCCTTGCCACCACGTCGTTGCGGGCCTCCAGCCGGGCAAGCCGATCTGTCGGATCGGCACCATCGGCCTCGGCGAGCTGGTCGAGCTCGAGCAGCAGGCGAGGATCGCTGCCGTCACAGTCGACGGCCCTCTGCATCGCGAGAATCGCCCTGGCGTTGTCCGAGTCGATGCGGGCGTAGGCGAGCGCCAAGTTGCGGTGTACGGTTGCGAAGCGATCGTCGAGGTCGCGCGATCGCTCCCAGGCTTCGACGGCGCGGTCCGGCTGGAGGTCATACAACAGATTGCCCAGGTAGTAGGGCGCGCGGCTATCGTGGGGGCTTTGCTCCATGGCGACGGTCAACCAACCGATCGACTCCAATCGATGCGGGAAGCAGCAGGCGGCCGGCATGCGGGCTGCCAAGCGGCGGTGTTCCGCAGAACGGTCAGTTTGCCCCTGCCGCTGGAAGTAGTAGGCGAGGGCATAGTGGACCATCGGGTCGACCGGTGCGGCGTCGGCCCGACCCGCGGTCAACCGCGAGAGTACCTCGATGGCTTCGTCCCACAGTTCGCAGGCTTCGTAGTCGCACGCCAGTTCGAGGTGCGACTGGACGTCGTCGCGCATCAGTGCAGCCAGGGCTTCTCGACCGCGCTGCGCGGCGTCGGTATTGCCCCGTTCGGCCTCGATGAGAACACGCTCGTTGTGCGCCCAGAAATTGAGTGGGTCGAGTTGCAGGGCCGCGTCGGTCATGGACATAGCTTCGTCAAACCGACCGGCCTTGCGCAGCAGGACGGCCTTGAGATTCATCGCGACAGGGTTGAGCGCGTTGCAGAGCAGAGACTGCTCGACCGACTCGCGTGCAGCAGCACGATCTCCCGCCGCCAAGGCCATCTGTGCCAGTGCGTAGTGGCTTGCCGCCCGAAACGCATAGCTCCAGGCCGCATAGCCGAAGGCGTCTTTGGCGCGATCCATCTGTCCCTGGCCGCGCAGCGCTAGACCGACGTAATAGAGCGCTTCACCGTCACGGGGATGGGTGTAGTTGCGCGTAAGCCGATCCACCGTTGTGCGGAGCTTGGCCTCGGCATCGGCGAAGAGACCCCGCTTGCAGTAGCGGATACCGAGCGCGGTGTTGGCACGAACATCGTCGGGGTCGCGGCGAAGGGCCTGGTGGTAGTAGGGGTCCGGCTCCATTGCCGGGCTGTGAAACTGCTCGAGACGCATGCCTGCCAGATACAAACGCTCGGCGGTCGGCACCTCTTGCGGAGGCGCAGGCGGCTCGACCGGTTTTGGGACCGGCGCACCCTTGGTGGGGGTCGGGCGATAGCGAATCAGCTCCGATCCGCCGGACGCGAGCAGCACCGCCTCTATGGCGTCCGGGCGGGCATCGCGCGGCAGCGACACGTGGACGACGAAGGGCTTTTCGGGGGCGACGGTTATGGTTTGGCGGAACAGTTCGCCGTCGGCAGAGCGCAGCAAGACCACCGCGTCGCGCTGCTCGGCCGTGGTATTGACCGCCAGGCGCACACCGCCGGCGGGGTCGCCCGACAGGTGCACCGCCGCGTCGCGGTTGGCGGCGGAGACACCAGCGAGCTCACGGACGGGGTACCAGTACTGCTTCACCGTCTTGGTTTCATACGGCTGAATCCAACTGTAGTCGGGCTGGTTGTCGGAGTAGGCGCCGGCCATCAACTCGAGGTATGGCCCGTTTTCGTCGGTCAGAATTCTGTCCCAAGCCTGGCCCCGCGGTCCGTTGCCGAAGGTGAAGAACTTCTTGCCGGGCACGGCTCGATGGTCGGCCACGTGAACGATCCCGGCCTGGCGTCCGTGGTCGTAGCCGCCGAAGAAGTCGTCCTCGTAGTTCCACGCGAAGATCGACAGCGGATCGGGATGGTTCTTCCACCAACTCACGTCCACGCCGGTGTAGTCGACCTCGTCGTAGACACCGTCGGCAATCGGCCAGCGGATGAACTCGCACTTGGCGTGCTGCGTGCCGTATTCCGTTGCCGGAGGGAAAATGACCTGGTAATGCTCGTTAACGTGGACGGCCACGTTCGTGAAGCACAGCAGGGAGTGCACATAGGGCGTACGGTTGAAGATACGCGTGGTGACCTCAAGGTAGGAGCGGTCGGAGTGAATCGTCAAACCCACGACCCATTTCATCCGGTGCCGCAGCTCGGTCTCACCGAGCCAGAGCGTCTTACTTCCATCCGGGCCTTCGGCGATGCGGTAGTCCACGGGCATGAACGTGGTGGGGCGGTGGTGGTGGGGGATGTTCCATTCCACCCCACCGGAGATCCAGGCGCCGACCATGCCGATCAGGGCGGGCTTGATCACGTGCTGGCGATAGATGAAGTCGTATCCGTTGGTCTTGTCCTGCCCCGCGAAGATTCGTCCACCGATCTGGGGAAGCACGCAGAGCTGGATGTAGGGGTTCTCCAGGTAGACGGCCTGGTAGGTGACGTCTTGTCGCACGTCGCTGAGCCTATCGAGCATCGGATGGGGATAGGCCACACCCTTGGCGCCCTGGTAGCCGCGTCCCGTGTAGAAGATGGGATTCCTCTCGGGCTCACCCACCCGGTACGTTGGAATCGTTACCGGCTCCTGCCGGATGATGACCTCGGCTGCACTCATCGCCACACCTCTTGCGCCAGGCCCGTTCGAGCCTGGTCGCCGCCGCGATCCCAGTTACCACACAGGCTGCCACACACCGTGGCAGCAGGCAAGCCCTCAATCCAAATCAGCTCCACATACACCGACGCCTACGACGCAACGCAACATCGCGCTCGTGCGATGACGGTCTGCGCGTCCTTGTCAGTATGGACGCATCGGGCCACAATGTCCCATGCTGGCTGAAACGCCCGGGGGATACAGGAATGTCGTCAGCCTCCGGGCATAGAACACGGTATTGCAGGAAAAGGACCCAATGAACATCATCCTCGTCGTCATCGACACGCTCCGCTACGACTACATTGCGGCCAACGGCAACAACTGGATCCACACGCCGAACCTCGATGCTTTGGCCGAGCGGTCGTGGTGCTTCGACAATGCCTTCGCTGCCAGTTACCCCACGATCCCGCACAGGACCGACCTGCTGACGGGCGTGTACGGCGGGCCATTCCAAAATTGGCAGCCGCTGCCCTTCGACGTGGCCACGCTGCCGCGTCTGCTGGCCGACGCCGACTACGCCACGCAGCTTATCCACGATACGCCGCACCTGGTCAACGGCGGGCACAATTTCGACTGGCCGTTCCACGCCTGGACGTTTATTCGAGGCGGCGAAGTCGACCGGCCATGGATCGACGACTCGCAGATGGCCTGGCCCGACAACTGGGACCTCGACCCCGTGTTTGACTACGTGGGCCCATTGGAGGACGTCGAGCAGCGCTCGCACGTGGCGATCTCATACACGCGGGCGAATCGCAAGCGAAGGTCGTACGAAGACTGGAACGCCGCACAACTTTTCCTGACGGCCGCCCGATTCGTGCGCGACAACGCCCGGCGTGACAACTTCTTCCTCATGGTCGACAGCTTCGATCCGCACGAGCCGTGGGACTCGCCGCCGGAGTATGTGCTGAGGTACGACCACACTCCGGGCTACGACGGGCGCTTCGACCCGCGCAGCCTCTTTTGGGGGCAAACGGCCGAGCGGCCAGACGCCGCGACGGAGCGACTGCGGGCGTTTTACGCCGCCAAGGTCACCTGGGTCGACAGGTGGTTCGGCGAACTGCTGCGGGCGTTGGAGGAAACCCATCTGCTGACCAATACGGCGATCGTTGTCACAGCCGACCACGGCACGAATGTCGGCGAGTGCGGGCAGTTCGGCAAGACATTCCCGATCAAAGACACTGAAGCCCACGTGCCGCTGATGATCTACGTGCCCGAAGGCAGCTCGGGACGCAGCGACATGTTCGCCCAGCCGCAGGACATCACAGCCACGATCCTCGGTCTCGGCAAGGCCGCCAAGCCGGACGACATCGACGCATACGACGTATTGGCGGTTGCTCGCAATGGGCAAGAGTCGCCGCGCCAGTGCGTGCTCTCGGGTCGCCACGTCCACAACTGGGACGGCAAGGCCGATCAAGTCCTGCTGACGATCTTCGATCGGCAGTGGCGACTGGAATTCGCCGCGAGCCCCCAGGCCTGTCGGCTCTACCGCCGGGACCAATACGAGGACGTAGCGGCGGGCCATCCTTCTGTCGTTCGCGATTTGCGGGCACGGGCACTCGACCAATGTGGTCGCCGCGGCACGCACCCCGACCTGCTGACGTGGCTGCGAAGCGAGGGCCATGCGCCTTTCCCGGTCGAGTGCTGCCAGGACCCCGCGCCACCCGGCTACGTGCACTACTGGGACCGCGCGTACCGGAGGTGGTAAGGCGTCGGCGCTTGAGTCATCACTGGTGACGGGCGGGCGCGTCCGACCGGGAAGCCCAGGGCGGCTGACAGTTTTCATATACTGATCGGGACGCGGATTCCCTACGTCGCTTCGGCTTTCAGGTACAACACTGCATCGCCTTCGAAAGGCGGTGTGAAAGATCGGCGTGCGCCGCCATCAACGAGGCCGCCGGCATGGGTCGTGCCCGTTGTGGGGTCCAGCCACTCGACCGAATAGAAGTTCTGCTCGGTCGCCAGATCGACCTCGAACGCGCCTGAATCCGGCTGATAGATCAGGTACTCCCGTCCCGGGTTGGCCAGGCAGTAGCCGGTTGTGGCGGACTCTTTTGCCGGAACCATCGACGCCAGGTCCATCCTGTCGGCCAGCGCCCTTGCGTAGCCCATGCTTCGGCGAACGGGCGGCCAAGTGGGATGATCGCGATAGTTGTTGGTATGCAGGTCCGAACCCTTCAGTAGCTCCCACGGATCCATCAGAAGAACGTTCAACCCTCGCGTGAAGCTCTTGAAGACCCAGGCCTGTTCGCCGCCGTGGCCCCAGATGTGGTCGGTGTCGCTCACGATCACCTTGCTGCCGTCGGCGGCGGGTGGATCGGACATGTACGGCTGTTGGTCGGAGTGGTTGGGCGAGATCCAGTCGGCCGAACTGCCGAACACCACTTCATTTCGTCCACCGGGGTAGGGAACCGTCATACCCACCACGTGCTGCTTGGGCTTGTCGGCCTGGTACTGCTTGACGAAGCGTATCAGGTGGTACTGCCATTCGACCGCCTCGCTCGTGCCGTCGCTCTCGTTGCAGATTTCATAGAGCACGTTGTCGAGGTCGTTGACCGTATCGACGACGGCTTGCACGTAGGCTTCCTGAAGCCTCGTGATCGCCGAGATGCGCAGCGACTGGATCGCCTTGCCCTGGCCGGTGTGGTCCGGGTCGCCGTCGATGCCGTTGACGTTGTTGGCGGCGTGGAAGGGGTGGCCGCGGTAGGGGTTGCGGGCGGGGACCCATCGGTCGGTCGGCTCGGCGTCCTTAAAGCCCACGCTGAACCCGTCGAAGAACTTGACGGCCACATAGATGCCGCGCTGGCCTGCTGCAATGACACGCGTTCGCAATCGCTCGAAGTAGGCCGGGTCGAAGCGGGTCAGGTCGAACCTGGGCAATCCGTCCAACGCCGCGCCCGGCCCGGTACGCGCGTAGGCCAAGGGATAGGCGAAGAAGCGACCGGTTCCGTCCCACGTTGCCCAACGCGCGTGCTCCCACCCCCAAAGGCGCATGAAGTTGTGGTTGTGGGCGACCATGAAGTCGAGGAACCCGTCGAAGTCGAAATCGGGCTCGTCGCCAGAGATCTTGTGCTCGATCCAGTTGGCCCAGGTGTGCGAGCCGGCCAGGTAGACCGCCCGGCCGGTCGGATCGGCGAAGTATCGCGGGTTCGTTGGATGGACGCGAAGTGGTCCACCGGCCTTATCGGGGGTCCGGCCTGCCTGCTTGCCGTGCTGTTCCATTTGGATGTCCTCCGCGATGGATAGGAGCGGTTCGCCAGTGATCGTAGTGGTGGCGACTGGTTTCGTGAAGGATCGCCTGTCCAAGGCGTCAGGCGGCTGCACGAAGCAGAGCGAGGATATCGCGTCTCCTCCGGGCCGCGGGGGTAATCGACAGGACGCTGGAGATAGGTGGGCCTGCCGCCCATGCGCGCAGACACAAGGCGTCCCGCCAGCGGGTGGGCACAGGTCACGGTCTGGTAACTTGACTGCACTTTGGGTATCATTGTCGTTTAGTGGCTTGATGGGGCCCAGTCCGCAGGGGAGTTGACAGGAGGTTCGCGAGAGAAGCGTCACAGTCTGTCGTGGGCTGCTGACCAGCGCGGCGGTCTCTCTTTCTCGGATCGGATCCCGTCAGCATCTAGACTGTCTGTGTTCTGGCAACTTGTGGAGGCCAGTGAGCCTCCCTCACACGAGGAGGGCACGAACATGAGAGGTGTGCGAACGGGCGGGGTGCGGACTTGCGTCGCGTTGCGGCGGGTCGTCACCGTGGCCCTCGTCTATGCGGCGGCAGGGCTCCTGGCTGGCGCGATTGCGCAGGCTGAGATGGTCAGGTTGGACCTTCCATACCTGGTGGACCGTTGCGAGCATGCCGCTATCGGCAAGGTCGTTTCCGTGGACTCGCAATGGAACGCCGCACATACCCAGATTTACAACACGGTTCGCATTCTGGTGAACGAAGACTTGAAGGGCAACTTCACAGCTCCCGACAACATCCTGACGTTAACGGAGCCGGGCGGCACGGTCGGCGAAACGACCATCATTTCTCAGCATGCGCCGTCTTTCACGGCGGGTGAGACGGCGTTGGTCTTCACGGAGACCACTCCCGACGGTCGGCTGATCGTGCTCGGCCGCTCGCAGGGCAAATGGTCGTTGGAGAACCAGCCGGAATCTCAGCCGAGTTCCAGCAACAGGGGAGCGATCGTGGCCACCGAGGCCGGTCGCCAAGTTGCTGATCAGGTCCGCCAACTTGTGATCAGACGCGGATTCAGCCCTGTCCTGCGCGCCGATCCCCCCGTGCCTGTCGTTGGCCTGCGATCGGTTCCGGCTGGTCAAGCTGACATGACGGCGGCGCAGCACATTGGCGAGGGCGCAAAGGTGCCCGCGGCCGCCGCAGCATCCATTTCATGGTATTACGTCTATCCCTCCGCCGGCAGTACGTCGACGACGTTCGAGTACGCAGTGGGCAATGACACCTACGACGATGGCACCGTCTGTGGCCAAGTCAGTATCGACGGTGGTGGGTGGATCAACATGATCTACGATGGATGGGATTCCGGCGCTGGAGCATACATCTGGTTCTACCAGACGACTCTTGCCGAAGGTTCTCACACCTATCAGTACCGATACGTATACCCGGGTTGCAGCGGCGGGAACGTCTGGGCCGATAGCTCGGTCTACTCCGGCCCGACGGTCACGTCCACGTCGACAGAGATCACAGGGGTGGCGCCCGATCACGCGCCCGCCGGCGTGGGCAGTGCCGGCCCTGCCGGCAGCCTCGTCACCATCACCGGGACGAACTTCGGATCGTCGCGAGGCCCGAACGATCATGTTCTATTCTGGTCCGCAGGAACTGACTACGTGTACAACGACAGTTACGTCGCATCCTGGACGGATACGCAGATTCAATGCTATGTGCCGGCCTACGCGAGTTCAAAGGACCTAGCCGTCTACCGCGCAGGCGCGTGGTCAAATCTGTACCCGTTTACGGTGGACTGGTCGTTCTGGTACCGGTGGGAAGGTCTTGGGAGCATGCCCATGGGGTACTACGTCAATCAGGCCGGCACGCCCGACGTGCCGGACGAGTTCGATGCCGTCCACGCTGCCTTTGCCACATGGCAGGATGTCCCAGACTGCTACGTACGCTATGAGTACCTCGGGACCACCACCCGCGACGCCACGAACCATTCCGACGGCTATAACGACGTTGCATGGACCGAAAGCGCCTGGCCTCATGGTTCGGGGGTTATTGGCGTATCGACGATTAGCATCCTTGGTAGCACCATCGTTGAGGCGGACATGGAACTGAACGGACAGGACTTCATTTACACCACGAGCGGTGTGGTGCCCAACCGCGTGGACGTTCATAACATCGTCATGCATGAGGCGGGACACGGCTGGGTCGGACTGGCCGACCTCTATGGCGTGCCCGATCAGGAAAAGACCTTGTACGGTCTGCTTGATGTTGCCAACGGCGAAGACAAGAAGCGCACGCTGGAGCCGGAAGACATGGCGGGGGCTCAGTGGATATACCCCTGCTCCGATCCGGCCACCCCGAACAACGCCCAGGCCGATCCAACGGCAATCTGCGAGGGGGACTCGTCTACTTTGACAGCTTCACTAGCCGGGGCAGTGATCGACTGGTACACCGACGCTTGCGGTGAAGTCCTGGTAAGCACAGGCAATTCGATTGTCGTCAGCCCCGCCGTGACGACGACATACTATGCTCGTGCGCGCGACAGCGTAACCGGCTGTGAGAGCACGGGCTGCGACATGGTTACAGTGGTTGTATATCCGCTTCCGACGGCGACGGCGTCGAACGACGGACCCGTCTGCGAAGGCGGCGACGTGCAGCTCATCGGCGGGCCCGGTGCGATGACCGCCTACTCCTGGACTGGACCTGCCGGCTTCACGTCCAGCCAGCAGAACCCCGTGGTCTCACCTGCGGTTGCCGGCGACTACTGCCTGACGGTGACCGACGGGAACGGCTGCGTGTCGGCGCCGGTCTGCACGACGGTGGTGGTATATCCGCTACCGACGGCGACGGCGTCGAACGACGGACCCGTCTGCGAAGGCGGCGACGTGCAGCTCATCGGCGGGCCCGGTGCGATGACCGCCTACTCCTGGACTGGACCTGCCGGCTTCACGTCCAGCCAGCAGAACCCCGTGGTCTCACCCGCCGTGGCCGGCGAGTATTGCCTGACGGTGACCGACGGGAAGGGCTGCGTGTCGGCGCCGGCCTGCACGACGGTGGTGGTAACGCCGCTCGTCACACTAATCGCCAGCGAACCGCCGGCGGATGGGTCGCTGCCCAAAACGCAGAACAACCTCATCCTGTGCACGTTCGACCGCCCGATCACGCTACCGGATTCGGGTAACCCGCTGGTTATTACCGACATCACCAATGGGTGTGTGGACGTCAGCGCACGCTTTGCATATTCGATCGACGCGGACGATCCGAACGGCATGACGCTCGAAGCCAGGGAGAACGTGGACCCGAACGATCCGACCAGCGGCGTGTTGACCGATTTGACCTGGTATCAGGTCGAGTCGGCGCCCGGTTGGGTGTGTGTGGCACCGTTTAAGTTCGAGGTGTATACGCTCGTGGGCGACTGCACGCCGAGTGCACGTGTGACCACGGCGGACTACAGTTGCGTGAAGGCGGCTTTGGGGCAGCGTGGTGACGTGCGTGCCGATCTGAATGGCAGTGGCCGCGTAACAACGGCAGACTACAGTGTGGTCAAGGCCAATCTGGGCCACCGGGGGCCGATCAAGCCGGCGCTGTGCCCGTAGCCCGCTTGCGTGCGGGCAGGCTCGAACGCTGGAAACAAGAGGGGTCGAGCTGTTCAGGCTCGACCCCTCTTTTTTGCGATGTCAGCGACCGTCACGTCGTCGCCGGCCGCCATCAAATGTGCGGCCAACGTAAGGTCGCTTTGCCGACTACTTGGCGCCGGTCTTGAAGCTCCAGACCACGCCCGTGGTGGTCCCGCCGGCGTTCACCTCGTCGATCCGCCAGTAGTACCACGTGTTTTTGCCCAGGTACCCGGGGTCAAACATCGTCTGGGTCTGATTGCCCTGGAACTCACTCGGGCCGGGGTTCGGGTTCGTGCCGAAGTACACGTCGTGACTGTCGGCCCCGCTGCCGGCCATCCACGAGAGGATCACGCTGCGGCTTACCTTGGTCGCGCCGTCAGTGGGACTGGGACTGCTCGCCTGACCCGGCGGCGAGACGCCGTCGTTATCCAGAATCGTGTAGGTATGCACGGTGTTGGCGCCCAGTGAGGCGTTGCTCGGATTGCTGAGCGTCACCTCGATGGTCTCGTCCGACTCGGCGTCGCCGTCGTCGACGATGGTTATATCGATCGTCTTGCTGATGTCGTTCGGGTCGAACGTCAGCGTGCCGGCCGCCAGCGTGTAGTCCACACCGCCGCCCGTCGCGTCGCCGCCGGTGACCGCATAGTCCACCGTCACCGTCTGGCTGTACGAAGCGCTCAGCGACACACTCAGACTCGCCGGGGTAACCGATTCGTCCCCGTTCGATGCCGTCAGATCAAACGCCACCGTTGGCTGCGGCTCGGCGTTGACCGTGATCGTCACCGTGTCGCTGCCGATCAACTCGCTGTCGTCGGCCTCGAGCTTCAGCACGTAGACGCCTGCCTGGCTGAACGTCGCCGTCGTGTCGATCGCCGTATCGTTCCCGAACGTCACCGTGCCCGGACCGCTGTCCTTGGTCCACAGGGTGGTGAACGCTCCCGGAGGGTCGGGCAAGCCATCGTCGGTCACCGTGCCGTCGAGGCTCACGGTGTCGGTCGGCAGCGTGATCGAATCGTCCGACCCGGCCTCGACCGTCGGAGCCGTGTTGGTAACCGGCGTGCCGTTGTAGAGTGCATCCACCTCGCCCGGCGACAGTTCGCGATCGTACACCCGCACATCATCAATCTTGCCCAGCAGTGGGCGACCCCCATATTGCACCCGGTTGCCCACGCGGAACGTGTCGGCCGTACCGGCGCCGTTCGTTGCCGTGTTCGTCCCGCGATCCACGCCGTCAAGGTAAATCCGATGCGTCGTGCCGTCCGTGGCGTAGCACAGGTGGTACCATTGCCCCGTCGGCGGCGTGACCGTGCAGTTCACCAGCACCGCGTCGCCGTACATCCGCACGTTGCCGGTGTTCAGGACCGAGGCAAACTGGCCGGTGCTGCCGTCCGACAATCCCACCACCGCATCCGACCAGTGCGGACCGTCCGGGGCGTACACCCAGGCCGACAGAGACATCGCCCCGGTCAGACTGATCGTCCCGCCGCCGATGCTGCCGTCGACCTGATCGTCCACGCCGTCAAAGTCCAGCGCGCCGCCGTAGTAACCGGTCGTCCACGCCGCGCCGGTGATTGTCCCATCGTTGCCGTTGCCGGTCACGTCCGTCGCCGTGTCACCGGACCCGTCATTCAAGTCCCAGTAGGCGATCATGTCCGTCGGCCCACCCGCGGGCGGCTCGACCGTGATCGTCACCGTGTCGCTGCCAGTCAACTCGCTGTCGTTGGCCTCGAGTTGCAGCACATACGTTCCGTCGGTGCTGAACGTCGCCGTGGTGTCGACGGCCGTATCGTCGCCGAACGTGACGGTGCCCGGCCCGCTGAACTTGGTCCAGAGGGTGGTGAACGCACCCGGCGGATTGGGCAATCCGTCGTCATTGACCGTCCCGTCCAGGTTCACCGTATCGGTCGGAAGCGTGATCGTCTGATTCGAGCCCGCATCAACGGTCGGGGCCTCGTTCGGCGGCAGATCGTTGTCCAGAATCGTATAGGTATGTACGGTGTTGGCGCCGAGCGTTGCGTTGACCGGATCGCTCAACGTCACCTCTACCGTCTCGTCCGGCTGGTTACGCCCGGATCGAACGTCAACGGTGCAGCGGCAATCGTGTAGTCGTTTGGATCTGCCGCCGTCCCGCCCGTCACCGCGTAATCCACCGTGACACTCGCCGCATAGGACGCGCTGAGCGAGACCGCCAGGTTGACCGTGGCCACCGATTCGTCGCCGCTGGACGTCGTCAGATCGAACGCCACCGTCGGATACACGTCGTTGTCGTTGATCGTGTAGATGTGGACCGTGTTGACGCCCAGAGTAGCGTTGCTCGGGTTGCTCAGCGTGACCTCGATGGTCTCGTCGGTCTCGACCAGCCCGTCGTTTACGATGGTGACCTCAATCGTCTTGCTCACGTCGTTCGGGTCAAACGTCAGCGTACCAGCCGCCAAGGTGTAATCGACCCCGCCGCCCGTCGCGTCGCCGCCGGTGACCGCGTAGTCCACCGTCACTGTCTGACTGTACGAAGCGCTCAGCGACGCACTCAGACCCGCCGGGGTAACCGATTCGTCCCCGCTTGACGCCGCCAGATCAAACGCCACCGTTGGCTGCGGCTCGGCGTTGACCGTGATCGTCACCGTGTCGCTGCCGATCAACTCGCTGTCGTCGGCCTCGAGCTTCAGCACGTAGACGCCTGCCTGGCTGAACGTCGCCGTCGTGTCGATCGCCGCATCGTCGCCGAACGTAACCGTGCCCGGACCGCTGTCTTTCGTCCAAAGGGTGGTAAACGCTCCCGGCGGGTCGGGCAGTCCATCGTCGGTCACCGTGCCATCGAGGCTCACGGTGTCGGTCGGCAGCGTGATCGAATCGTCCGACCCGGCATCGACCGTCGGAGCCGCATTGGTAACCGGCGTGCCGTTGTAGAGTGCGTCCACCTCAGCGGGCGACAGCTCGCGGTCGTATACCCGCACCTCATCAATCTTGCCTACCAACGGGCGGCCACCGTACTGCACCCGATTACCGAGGCGGAAGATGTTGACCGTACCGGCGTTGTTGACCGTCGTGCCCGTGCCGCGATCGACACCATCGAGATAAATCCGATGCGTCGCGCCGTCATAGGTGTAGCATAGGTGATACCATTGCCCCGTCGGGGGCGTGACGGAAGACTGCACCAGAAGCGCGTCGCCGTACATCCTGACCGTCCCGTTGTTGATTATCGAGACGAACTGCCCGGTGCCGCTGTCCGACAATCCCACCACCGCGTCCGACCAGTCCGGGCCGTCCGGCGCGTACACCCACGCCGCCATCGACATCGCCCCGGTCAGACTGATCGTGCCGCCGGCGATGCCGCCGTCGACCTGATCGTCCACACCGTCGAAGTTCAGCGCGCCGCCATCGTGCCCCGTCGTCCAGGTGGCGCCGGTGATGGTGCCGTCGTTGCCGTGACCGCTGCTGTCTGTGGCTGTGTCGCCGACCCCGTCGTCCAACGCCCAGTAGGCGACCAGGTCGCCGGACGCGGCGAGGGTGGTCCCGCTGGGCACGTTCGACAATGCCGACTCGTTCGGCACCTCGTCGCTGGTCTTGAGTGCGAAGTAGTAGGTAGTGCTGGCACTGAGCCCGTTAACCGTGAAGCTCTCAGTCGAACCGGCCACTTGCGGCGCCGGCTCGCCGGTCGCCTGGGTGGCAGTATCCCAGTTGCCCGCGTCGATGACGCTGGTCGAGTAGCGGATGTCGTAGCTGGTCGCCGTGCCCGTGCTGCCGTCGTCGCCCGGCGCGGTCCAGGTCAAGTCGATGCTGCCCGCCGTCGGGCTGCCGGCTGCCAGATCAGTCACCGCCGCCGGCGGGGTCGTGTCGCCGCCGCCGGTCGTCGTGGCGCTGGGCACGTTCGAGATCGCCGAGATGTTCGGTACCTCGTCGGCCGTCTTGATCGCGAAGTAGTAAGTTGTGCCGCCGCTCAGACCGCCGACGGTCATGCCCTGAGGCGTACCGGCTGAGGCGGGCGCGGGCTCGCCGCTGACCGGTGTAGCGCCGGACCAGTTGCCCTCGTCGATCGTCGACGTCGAATAGCGGATATCGTACGTCGTCGCCGTGCCGCTATTGCCGTCGTCGCCCGGCGCTGTCCAGTCCAGGTCGACCGAACTGGTCGTCGGGTTCGACGCTGCCAGGTCACTGACGGCCGCCGGTGCGGTTGTGTCGCCGCCGCCACCGGCGACGATCTGATAGACGTGCATCAAGCTTCGACCGGCGGTTTCGCCGTCGGCTTCATGGACGTAGAGATAGCCGTTGGTCTGGTCGAACGCAATCGACAAATTTCCGACGCCAACGGCATTCTTGTTCAGCAGGAAGTTCTTCTGCACGTCGAGGGTCTGATAGGCCCGCGGCTCGTCGGGATCCATCGTGCCCAGCGCCACCCGCGCCAGATCGGCCGGGTTGAACAGGAATAGCGAGCCCTCCTGATACGTCGCGTTGTAACCCTTGCTGCTGACGATCGTCGGTGGCAAATCGTACGACGAGGTCGTACTCTCCGCCCCGTCGCCACCGCCGTACCACGTATCGCCGCGCGCGATGACGCCCGACACGATGACCGCCTGCTTGCTGCCGGATACGGCCCAGCATGCATCATTCGTCCGCGTCAGGTAGCTCCAGTTGTCGTGCCACGTGTCCCAACTGTCACCATGCGTGCCGTACCGCAGCAACTCGACGTCACTGATAACGCCGTTGGTCGGCGGCAGGCTGCCACTCTCCCATGGCGCGATTGCATAGAGCGACGGACCAGCCGTTGGCATGCCGTGGCCGCTGACGTGACCGCCGTTACCGACGAACATCGATCGGCCGCCGACATACGTATCCGCCCAAGACTGCGGGGCCGGGAAGATGAACTTGCCTGAATACATGAAGTCGACCTTGTCCGGGGGGACACTGTCACCAATGTGCCAGGGGCCCTGACAGCTTGTCAGGTCCATGTCGAAAGCGCAGAGATGCGCCTCGTCGAGCGGGCCCGCGTAAAAGCGATATTGACTGCCGTAGACATGGGGGCCCACGCCGTTGCCGCCCGGATGGTAGCCGCAGAAGTACCAGATCGCGTTGCCGCCGCTGGGCGTCCAACTGAACAGAGCAACGAAGTTCTGCAACATCGTCGACTGGTTCATCGACGGGATGTCTTCAGTCAAGATCGGCTTGGCGATGGTGAACTCACCGATAGTGTACTCGTCGTGCCGGCCCGTGATGTACAGGGAGCCAGGCAGTTCCGTGTTCGGATCGTAGCTCGGATTGCCGTTGGGGTTGTACGCCAGGCCCTGGCCGATGTTGTCCCAATTACCGGTGGCCGGTACGCGGAACTTGCCGAGGTAGGTAATGTCGGCTGTTGCGTCGATCAGTGTTGGCATGCTGAACGAGGGTGTTGTGATCGTGGTCGTCGCACGCGCACTGCCGTTGCCGCGACGCGAGTTCGGATCACTCGTCGACGAGATGAACATGCCGTTGATCTCGGCGTCGAACGCCTCAACGCCGTAGGTGTACTGCGTGTTGGGCTTGGTCTGGAAGTCGTGATAGACCACCGTGCCCGTGCCCCAGTACGTTGTCCAGGCCGGATCGACCATCTCGTGCAGGGCCCAGCCCGTGCCGTCGTCGCGATACACGTGATAGCGATGCATACCTTCGCCCGAGTCGGCACTGGCATCCCAGGTCAATTCCACCACGCAGTTGCCCGCTTCGGCTGATGTGGCGGTCGCGGTGGCCTGCAGGTTGCTCGGTGTCGTGGGGGCGGTGGTGTCCTGCTCGTCGCTCAGCTCGATCTTGGTCAGCACGATGTTCGTGTTAAACGCGGTCAGGCTGATATTGACGAGGAAGTTATCGCCGTTGGATGCGGGCGCCAGCGGTGCGTCCACGTGGACTGCGTCGGCAATATTGAAATACTGCTCGACGGTCTGGCCAGGGCCGACGACCTTGTCGCCGTACATCTCATACCAGGGGGCCTCCCACACCGCGCCGGCGGGGCTGTCGGCATCTTTGAACGTGACGCGCGAGTAGAACGTCTTGTTGCTGCCCGACTTGTTGTAGAAGGTCGCGACGATCCGATGCGGAATCTGCATGTCGATCGCGCTCGTCCCCTGTACCCCGTAAAACGTCACATTGTTGCCGGGCGAGGTGCCGACCTTGTCGGCGATGCCCCAGTGGTCGGGGTTGCCGTCCGGATCCACGTACTCGGTGTACGTGGCGTGCCGAAGCACCTGATTCCACGTGCTGTTGTACGTGCCGAAAGTCGTCGTGCCGGCGTCTTTGCCGAAATCAACGAGCAGCCACCTGGCGCCCTCAGCCGCTCCTGTACACACGGTCAAAACCAGGATCAGACCAATCAACAGACATCTCGTCGCGCGCATGGTTCCATCTCCTACAAGAAGTGCGATGGGGTAATTCAATACCGTGCCTCAGGGGACAGGCTCGTACGTCTACACGCACTCAGCTTCCCGATAAGGATTATGCACAGACCGTGAACGTACCAACTCGCGTGGGTTACGTGGCACTGGACGCCTTCATAACCGCGCCAGGTCCAGTCTGTCCGCCGACGCGGCCATAACCATGGCCAGAGCAGCAATGAGTGCTTGTGTCGTCTTCATGGTTGGCCCATCCTTTTCAGTTTCCGACAAAACCGTGTGATGTGAGCACCCATTCCGCGCATCGGTTTCGCTCTCACCGTGCAGACGTGAAACCCTGCGGCGTAAGAACACTCCCGCTACAGGACCCAGCCCGCAAAGAACGCTGAAGACTGCGTCATGGCCGAGGCCACACCGACAGAACGCCGACTGCGTGGAAACGGTACGAACGGCTAAACAGAATGGCCCCTGAACTGCCTCTGCGCCCCTCTCGGGGCTACGCAAATACCCTAATGGTCCGAGCCGGTTCGTGTCAAGGTGCAATGTCGCTCTGGCGCCGGAAGGCGGCTGTGCTTTGACGGGCTGGCAAGATGCAACTCCGCCCAGTCACCATCGCCACCGGCCATCGCCGCCTGCGGACACGGTGGGGAGGTACCCGGATTGTGGCCTTCGGGCAGCCGCCGCTCAGGGCCCCACAACCGGCCCGGCGCCGCTGTCGCATGCAGCAAGTCGTCAGGCCATGATGAGTTCCGGTCATCTCCCGACCAGCGTAGCCAGGTAGCTATACCCCCGATCCAGGAAACACCTTGTGGTATGCTGCGCCCCCCCCACAAGAGAACCAGCTGCCTTCGCTCGCAGACGTTTGTGCCTCCCTGCCCTACAGACCGCCAAACAGTCTCTTGGCCGCCGCCTCATCAAACGGCGCGCCATACTCGCACGCCTCGTAGGCCTCGGCGCACTTGACGGCCAAGCCGCGTTTCTGACCGTAGCGGGCGATCAACTGCTCGCGATGGCGGTCGGCCCGGTCGCGGTCGGCAGGCGTCCGCCAGTCGAACAGCCACTTGCGGCGTGCGTCGTCGCCGTCGGGCACCTGGTCGAGGATGTCCTGGTTGTACGGCACCCACTCGTAGAACTGGCTGCCGTGCTGGTGCATCATTTCAACCTTGGTATCGATCACCGCGTCGATGTCGATCGCCACGTCGGCCTGGAAGGGGTATGGCTTGGCGAAGGTGTCGGACATGTACATGATCACGGGCATGCGTCGCAGCGCCGGCGTTTCGGGCACGGTGTTGGGCACCGTCACCACGTAGGACGAATCCTGCACGAGCTGCGACGTGTAGCGGTGGTCCGGGTGGTAGTCGTTGGGTCGGTGCGTGATCACCAGGTCGGGGTGGAACTCGCGCAGCAGGCGGATGAACATCCACCGATAGGGCAACGTCGGCTCGATCTGCCCGTTGGGAATCGGCAGCACCTGACTCTCGATGCCGATCACCTCAGCCGCCGCTCGGGCCTCAGCGATCCGACGACGCGTTAGCTCGACCCCACCAATTTCGTGATGGCCCGTCTGCCCGTTGGTCGCGCTGGCGAACCGTACGGTGTGCCCCGCCCGCGCCCACAGCGCAGCCGTGCCGCCGCACTTGACCTCGCAATCGTCCGGATGCGCCCCGATCAGCAAAATCCGCAGCTTCTTGTCGGTCATTGGCTCTGTCCTCTCGTCATGCCCGCCCCAATCCGGGCGGTCATTGTATCAAGGCTCCAGCCATTACGGCAGCGTCCGCCCAGGCCGTCGGGGGGCGCGCCAGTCCGCCGATTTGCCCCTGTCGCCACCCGGCGAACCATGTTAGCTCGGCCAAACCGGTCGCCACGCTCCCGCTCGCCGCAGCCAGGCGGTATCCTCACCACCCAGGACGCCGGCGTGGACGCGATTTGCCGGCGACGCACGATCGCCGGGCGCCCCCAACGGACACCGGGCCAACAACAGGAGCATGTCGTGACGCTATCGCACTCCGAACGCCTCGCCGAACACCGCATAGCCGAAATCCGCACCTACAAGATTCGTACACGCTGGCCTCGCCTCGTCGGGCGCAACGCCAATCTCGAGGAGCACGGCTACGGGCGCGAACTGCTCGCGCGCGAGGTGGTTACCGATCGGGGCGCGGCTGGATGGGGCTCCTGCCGGCGCCTGCCACCCGGGCAGACGCCTCCACTGCACGGCCGGCGGCTGTGCGACGTGTTCGACCCGGAGGTGGGAGTCATCGCCGACGACGCCATGCCATTGGACTTCGCCTTGCACGACCTGGCGGGCGTCATTCTCGATGTGCCCGTCTACCGGATGCTCGGTGCGATCGGCGGGAACGCGGTGCCCGTCTACGACGCCATGATCTACATGGACGACGTCACACCAGCCTACCATCCCGGCGGGCTCGAAGTCGTCCTCGACCACTGCCGCCAGGACTACGAGTTGGGGTACCGCAGCTTCAAGATCAAGATCGGCCGCGGCCGCCGATGGATGCCCGAAAACCAGGGCCTGCAAAGGGACATCAAGGTGACCCGCGCGATACGTGAGCATTTCCCCGATGTGCTGCTGCTGGTCGACGGCAACAACGGCTTTACGTGCGAAGGGTTTCTCAGCTACTTCCAGGCCGTCGCCAACTGTCAGTTGTATTCCATCGAAGAACCCTTCCACGAAAACCGCGACGACCTGCGACGCCTCCGAGATCAGATCGAACGGCTCAGCCCGGCCACAAAGGTTGTCGAAGGCGAGGTGAAACCCGACGTGGAGTTTCTGCTCGAACTCGGTGCCGAGGGCCTAGTCGACATCCTGAACCTCGACATCGAGGGCTATGGGTTTACCCGATGGCGCAAACTGGCGAGGCGAGCCATCGAGCGCGGTCTGTTGCTGTCGCCTCATACCTTCGACCTGAAGCTTAAGACCTACTATGCAGCCCATCTGCTGGCGGGCGTCGGTGGCGTATCACCCGTGGAAGGCGTGATCGACGAGACCGAAGGCGTGGATACCTCTCTGTACAGCGTCCGGCAGGGCCTGCTGGATATCCCGTCGGCGCCGGGATTCGGCATGCGACTGATCTGGGGACGTCGCTATGATGAACACGGCCTCGACGACGGCGGTCACAAGCTGACGATGTAGATGAGTTACCCCCCCCAAGACGGATCAATGCGATGGACCAGGATTTCCTGATCGACAGTTCAGAGTTGACGCTGAGGTTTCTGCACCCGCCGGGCGGGCGAGTGCTGTCCTACAAACACGTGGGCGGTGAGTTTGGGGCATGGCGCCATCGGGCCCGAGCCAAACTGGCCGAGCTACTCAATCTCCAGCTACCTGTGGCGGTGCCCGTTAGCGTGAGTCCGCTCCGCCATACCGTGCACGAGGGTGTGCAGATCTCGGTGCTGGTGATGAACGTATCCGAGGATCTGTCGATCCCCGCATACCTCCTGCGCCCCGAGACCGACTGCATGCCGGGCACGGCGGTGATGGCCATCCATGGCCACAGCCCCGGCAGGGGCGAGGGATGCCTCGGGCTCCGCACGGATGCCTACCGCGGCTTTGCTATCGAGCTGGCCAGGGCGGGCAATGTGGTGTTGCTGCCTATCCATCGCGGGTTCGGCCCGCTGCGCGATCTGGCTGCCGGTCGGCCAGGCTATCGCATGGACTACGAGCAGAGCATGCACTTTTCGTATGTGACCGACGCGTTCCTCCATGGCGGCTCGGTTGTCGGCCAGAACATCGCGGATCTTCTGCGATGGGAGAACTGGCTGGCCGCCGAACTATCGGTGACGGATATCTTCGCAGCCGGTCTGTCTTACGGTGGCGATCTGGCGGTGGCTTATCCGCCGTTCAGTCAGCGCGTGCGGCGGATCTTCGCCAGCGGCAGCTCGGGATCGTTCGCCCTTCACTTTTGTCGCTGCTACAACGGACCGGCCCATTGCGTTCCCGGCATCGTCAACTGGATAGAACGCAGCGACATTGCGGGCATGAACGCGCCTCGGCCGCTGATCGTTCACTACGGCCAACGGGACACCCCCAACCTCAACGAGCCCGGTCGCGACAACTACGCCGCCGCGTACAACGAGGCCGTGCCCGAGATGATGCAGGAGATCAGGCAGATTTACGCCGCCGCCGGCTCGGCCGACAACGTGCAGTTGATCGTCAGCCCCGACATGGGCCACGCCATGGACGTGCCCGCGCTGCTGGCGTTTTTCCGCGATCTACCCGTGCCGGGCGACAAGTCCTAAGCTGCCCGATCGGCACAGGTCGACACCTTCCGCACGCCGCCGGATTGCTGCGCCTCACTCACGTCCTCGCGCCGAACCCACGCCGTCGGCGGTCGTTTGCCTATCGATTCAGGTCGTCACCGAAGACGTTCTTGAGATACTGCCGGCCCTGGTGGATGGTGGCGACAGGGTCGTCCGCCTGAATCTCGAGCGCGGCCGTGCCGTGGAAATCGACGTCACGCAAAGCGCCGGCGATCTTGTTGTAGTTGAGCGACCCCGTACCGAGCGGCTTGTGGTCTTTCCCGTCAACCACGTCATGAACGTGCAAGTGCAGCAGCACCGAACCGTAGTCACGTATGAGCGTCTCGGGGGCCTCGTGGTCGTCGTGGACCTCGCCCCGCCGCATTTCGGCATGCCCCAGGTCAATGCAGATGCCAGGCCCGCCGCGCTCGTCAAAAGTCTCGACGTGTTCCAGCGTCCGATCGACGAAGGGGCGGGCGAAGATGTTCTCCAGGCCCAAAAACACGCCGTGCTGTCGGGCGGCGGCCGCCAACTCGCGAATGAAGGGCACATCCGGATGGCCGGCCGGGCGCTCCTGCCGGTATTCAGGCAGGCTCACCACGCATGGATGGACAACCAGCACCCGACCGCCGAGGTAGGCCAACAGCTCAATCTCCTCGAACATGCGGTCTCGGTCGTTTCGCGTGTGGAACGACAGCGTCGGCGAGGTCCCCACGAGCGCACGCAGGCGGTCCCAATTCGCCCGGTCGTAGAACTCGGGCTCGGCATCCCAGTTCAGCCACAGCTCGGTCCCGTAGCCAAGCGAGTGAATCTTCTCGATGACGCGGGCAACTGCTGCATATTCGCCGCCGACGTGCTTGAAGTTCCAGGTGCTGACTGTCAGGGTTACGTTCACCACACACCTCCATCGTTTCCGCCGGGCGTCGGCGATCCGGACAGATGACCAAAACCGCCGACCATGATTCTTCGTTGATCCTAGCTGCAGCGCGGCGTCCGGCATAGCCCATCGGAACACCCAAGCAGCGTTCCACTGACTCGGAGGGCGTACTCACCCCCGGCACCCCCAATCAGCAGTCCCGCAATGACCTTGCCCGCTAGCCACCGCCCCGTGCACCCGACAGGGACTTACAAATCTTTTACAGTCATCTTACCCGGGGCTGACCACTCATTTCGGCCGATTCCGTATAGTTCTAATGAACGATGTGCCGCCTCGGGAGAATCCGGCACGGTACGCAGACCAAGGCTTACTGCAAAGGAGAAGATCATGAACGCCTCATCACCTCTCACACAACTCGTGGCTGCTCTGCTCGTCGTTGTACCGGCTGTCGCCCTTATCCGCGCCGACGTGGCCCATGGTGGGCAGTTGGGCCTGCAAACGGCCATCGACAAGCCCGTGCTGCTGGCCGACAGCCAACAGACGGCCTATCTGCGGGTCGGCCTGACCGGGTCCGGCTTGGACGATCGCGGTCAGCGCCCGCCCGTCAACATCGCGGTGGTGATCGACATCTCAGGCTCCATGCGCGGTGAGAAGATCGCCCGGGCCAAGGAGGCGGCCATCATGGCCATCGACCGTCTCGTCACCGCGGACATCATCTCGGTGGTTACCTATCAGTCCACCGTCGACGTCCTGATCCCCGCGACCAAGGTAACCGACAAGCAGGCCGTTTTCAGGAAGATCCGCAACATCAACGCCGGCGGGAGCACCGCCCTGTTCGGCGGGGTCAGCAAGGGCGCCGAGGAAGTGAGAAAGTTCCTGGCCGATGACCGCCCCGCCCGAGTGGTGCTGCTGTCGGACGGGCTGGCCAACGTCGGACCGCAGACCCCTGCCGAACTCGGGGCCCTGGGTCACTCGCTCATCAAGGAAGGAATCTCGGTTACGACGATCGGGCTGGGCCTGAACTACAACGAAGACCTCATGACCCGGCTCGCCTACGAGAGTGACGGCAACCACTACTTCGTCGAGGAGGCAGGCGAGCTGGCCGCCGTGTTTGACAGCGAGTTCGGCCAGGCTCTTTCCATTGTCGCACGGGATATCCGAACGCGGATCACCTGTGCTCCGGGAATTCGCCCCGTCCGGCTGCTTGGCCGCAGCGGCACGATTACCGGTCAGAACGTATTCGTTCTGGTCAACCAACTCCACAACAAGCACGAGAAGTTCATTTTGCTGGAAGTCGAGGTGCCGCCCACGCCCGCCGACAGCACGCGCCCCCTGGCCACAGTGAGCGTGACCTACGACAATATGAAGGCAAGTACGACCGATCGACTGGGCAGGTCGCTGGAGGTAAGCTTTACTCGCTCAAAGGAA
>CBFCZG010000022.1:0-24238 GCA_965602375.1 uncultured Phycisphaerae bacterium
CCTATCGACTCGGCGATCCGACCGCGTACCGCCAGGGACGCTGCTCGCTGAATCCACTCGTCCACCTCGACCCAATGGGCACGCTCTGCCTTATGCTCGGACTGATCGGATGGGCCAAGCCCGTACCGATCAATCCGGGCAACTTCGGCAAGCCTCGGCGGGACGATCTGATCGTGTCGGCCGCCGGCGTCGTCAGCAACCTTGCCCAAGCAGTGGTATTCGCGCTGCTGCTGCGCCTGCTGCTGGCCAGACCCGACGCCTTCGGCGACGCCCTCGACCCCATACTCACGCTGGCCAGCCTGGGCATCGTGATAAACCTTGCCTTAGCGGTGTTCAACATGCTGCCGGTGTTCCCCCTGGACGGTTTCCACGTCACGATGCATCTGCTGCCGCCTCACGCACAAGCAAGCTTTGAGCGAACGCGGCCCTTCGGCATGTTCATCATCCTCGGGTTGGTGGTGCTGCCGATGGCAACCAATGGTCAAATCAACCCGCTGAGTATGGTTATTTCGCCGGTGGCTGAGTTCCTGGTACACTATGTGGTCGGAATCGGCGCCTAGGTAGCCCCAGTTAGGGGAGGTAACAGTCGTGCGGGTATTGTCGGGTATTCAGCCGTCCGGAAAGCTGCATTTGGGCAACTACTTCGGAGCCATGGTGCAGCACCTCGCCTTGCAGCACGAGCATGAGTGCTTCTACTTCATCGCCAACTATCACGCGATGACCAGCGTGCAGGACGCCGACCTGATGCGGCAACTGACGCTGGACGTGGCGCTGGACTATCTGGCGTTGGGATTGGACCCGGACAAGGCGATCTTCTTCCGCCAGTCGGACGTGCCCGAGGTGACCGAGCTGACCTGGATTCTCGGCACGGTAACGGGCAAAGGGCTGCTCGAGCGGGCCCACTCCTACAAGGACAAGATCGCCAAGAACATCATGCCGTCGATGGGCCTGTTCAACTACCCCATCCTGATGGCGGCGGACATTCTGATCTACCGCAGTAACTGGGTGCCGGTCGGGCAGGATCAGGTCCAGCACATCGAAATGACGCAGGATATGGCCTCGTACTTCAACAACACGTACAAGTGCGAAGCCCTGGTCCGTCCCGAGCCGCGCCTGAATGAAGCCGCCTGGGTGCCCGGCGTCGACGGGCAGAAAATGTCGAAAAGCTACGACAACACCATCGAGCTGTTCGGCGACGCCAAGGAGACGACCAAGCAGATCATGGGCATCAAGACCGACAGCACGCCCGTTGAGGACCCCAAGGACCCCGAGCGGTGCAACGTGTTCGCTCTGCTCCGGCTCATGGCCGAGCCCGAGGAAGCGGCTGACTGGGAGCAGCGCTATCGCCGGGGCGGCACGGGCTACGGCGAGGCCAAGAAACGCCTGGCCGAGCTGCACGAACAACGCTTCGGCCCGGCGCGAGCGCTGCGGGCGAAGCTGGCCGCCGACCCCGATGCTGTGGAAGACGTGCTCCGCGAAGGCGGCAGGAAAGCCCGGTCGGTGGCGCGGGAGGTCATGGAAGACGTCCGACAGGCATGCGGAATCCTGTGTGCAGCAGACCATTAGGCCTACGGTGCGCCCAAGACGCTTGAGCATTTAGCCGCAGCGTGCATAATGCCGGTTGAGGACCGCTTGGCGGTCGTGCGAGGGTTCGGATTGAGCGGGCAAAGTCGCGGACATGTCGTTGCGTGGATGGGGGTGGCAGCCCTGTCGGCCGCTGTCGCCGTCTGGGTGATCGACCGGCGACCCGCGCCCGCCCCGCAGGCGGCGTATGCCCAGACGGCCGCCCCTGCCCCGCTGGGCGCCCGGGGAATCTATATGTGCCCGGCTCAACTGGGGCCTACCACCTTCGGGCTGTACATGATCGACGTCGACGCGGGGACCCTCTGGTGCTATGAGTACACGCCGAACCAGTTGCGCCTGGTGGCGGCCCGATCCTGGATCTTCGATCGGTATCTGGAAGAGTATAATGTAGCGGGTCTGCGACCGGCGGACGTGGCCAAGCTGGTGCAGCAGCAGAGGTCGCAACGCTCGCGGCTGGAGGAGCTCGGCGGGGACGCCTCCGGCGAAAGCACAGGCGGACCGCGGTAGCCCTCGGCGAGCGGATCGACGCGGAGGTTGGAGCTCATGCCAAAGTACTACACACTGGAAAACGTTCAGGAAAAACTCAGCCTCAACGAGGAGCGGGTCAAGCAACTGGTCCAGACCGGTCAGCTGCGTGAGTTCCGCGACGCCGGCAAAGTGGTCTACCAGGCCGAAGAGGTCGACAACCTGGCAAGCAAGCAGGACACAGGCGAGATCAGCCTCGAACCGGTGGAAGAGGAAGATGCCGGAAGCTCGGCGCCGGGTTTGACCGGATCGGACGTGATCAGTCTCGAGGAGGTCGACGATCTGGAGAGCAAAGGCGGCACGCGGGCTGGAGCCAAGGACGACACGGTCATCACGTCGGTGGGGATCAGCGTCTTTGATGACGAGGAACTGGCCTCGGCGGCAGCAGCCGATCCGATGGCCAAGACACAGATCTCCAAGCAGTCGGACGAGCCTGAAATCCCCCTCGAGAGCGTGGGCAGCAGCGGCTCGGGCCTGCTGGATCTGACCCGCGAGAGCGACGATACGTCCCTTGGCGCGGAACTGCTCGACGAGATCTACCCCGAGGAAGAGGAGACCATCAGCGAGGAGCCGGTGGCGGCCGAATCGCCTGAAGGGACCGCAGGCGGCGCGTTTGCCCCCCAGCCTGTGGCCCCGGCGGTGGTGCCACTGGCCCCGGCGGCGATGGATCCGCTCAGCCCGGCCTTTACGGGGCTCGCGGTGGTGTCGGTGGTGCTCCTGGGCCTGGTCGGCGTGATCTCGGCGGCTGTCATTCAGGGCGTCTGGCCGTCTTTTCTCGATCTGCTCTACCACAACAGCCTGTTCTTCCTGATCGGTGCGGTGGTTCTGGCCGCCCTGGGCCTGCTGATCGGCTGGATGGTCGGAAGGCAGGCGTCGCGACCGGTGGCCGTCCCGCGGTCGCCGGAACCCCAGGCCGAGCAGGAGTAGAACCGGCTTGGTGACTTTAGTCTGCGGCTTGACAGGGCCGATTGTGCGGGCATGATGGCGCGGTGCCCGTTACCCGACTGTCTTGTTCTGGGGCCAGCGCCGGCGCGGAGCCGGCCGACGTAGCCATTGTATCGGCGCCAGGAAGGTCAACAGCGACAAGGAGATCTCCATGGGCAATGGAAAGTACGTTGCGGCGACCATGGTGGCGGTGTCCGTAGCCGTACTGGCTGGCGGCTGTGTAGGCCTCGAAGAGCACCAACGGGTGAAGTTTGCCCTCAACAAGTGCCAAGCCAAGAGCGAGGAACTGGCGCGCGACCTGGAAGACTGTCGTGCCAAGTCGGCCAGCTTCGACGAGCAACTGCTCAGCAGGGAAAACGAGCTGGCATCGCAAAAGGCGATGGCTGCCAACCTCCAGGCGGAGAACGATCGCCTGAACAAGGCGTACGACAAGATCCAGGCGGAGTTTTCGGCACTGGTCAAGAAACTCGGCATGCCCAGCCCGATCGTGCTCGAGCGGGTGCTGCCGGCCGAACTGGACAAGGCCCTCAAGGATTTCGCCGCCGCCCATGCCGACGCCGTTGAGTACGATCCGAAGAAGGGCGTGGTGAAGTGGAAGAGCGATCTGCTCTTCGCGTTGGGCAGTGACGTGGTCAAGGCGTCAGCGGTCGACGCTCTGCAGGGATTCGCCCAGATCGTCACGTCATCCGCCGCGGCGGGTTTCGACGTGATCATCGTCGGTCACACCGACAATATCCCGATCGTCAAGGCCGAAACGCGGGCCAAGCATCCAACCAACTGGCATCTGTCGGCCCACAGGGCGATCTCGGTCATGAACGAGCTGCGCAAGTTCGGCATCATTGCCGAGCGAGTCGGGGTGATGGGCTACGGGGAATACCGTCCGGTGGCCCCCAACACGACCGAGGAGAATCGCCAGAAGAACCGCCGAGTCGAGATCTTCCTGGTCTCATCGGAAGCGGTTCCCCCGTCGTCAGACTGACCGGCGAGCACGGCGTCAGGGCAATAGCGATATCAACAGCACGAACGCGCCGCCCATGCGGCGCGTTTTTTTTGGACGTCGACGCTTCCCGCACCTGCAAGGCCTTGCGGTTACGTGGTTGGCCGGCCGCCTGCAGGCCTGCGGCCTTTGCCGTCCCTGATGACGAGGCGCCCGTTGTGCGACCACGGGGCGTTGAGTTGGGGCAACATCACGGTAAGTTCTTTGTTATCGGCACGTTAGCGCAGATCGCCTCGCGACGATGTCGCGTTGGTTCACCATCCGGAGTGTCACTCGGCTTTGGGTATGGGACGGCGTCGATGCTAAGGCTCTGAGAATACGAAGGATACGTAACTCACGCCAGGACAACGTGTTTCGGCACACCATTTGCGGGATTACCAGGTGGTTGGCGTGTATCGAGTCAACCAGAGAGAGTAGCGAAGCGCCTCACGAGGGAGAGAGTGGGTGCCCCGTTCGTCATTCACAGTCTGTCAGCGCATGCTTGTTTGCGCGCGCAGCGCCAATCCGGCCGCACCGTAGGTGCGTGGCGTTGCAGTCAGGCAGTGATATGAGCAGGGGTCAAGCCTGTCGCCGCGACTGCTCTGGTCGCGCGATCGAGTAATCCACACTGTCTCTTGCAATGTTGCGCCGCTGACGCAGACAGCAGAATTGCTGCGCCTTGTTTTGCGCGGGCTGCCGATCGGTGTGTCCACCGGTCCTTAGGCAGGCGGTCCGACGGCAAAGCGGCACCAGATGCGGTGTTTGATGTAGGCGCTTAGCGGAAAGGAGGAATCCGGTTTTGGGAGAGAGAGAGGGGTTCATACGCAAAGCAATAGTCCTGCTCGTGTTGGGTCTGGCCCCCGTGGCCGGCGCCCAAATCAAGAGCAGCCTGACTCTTCGAGACACGACGTCACCGATCCAGGCGCCTGCTCTGTCGGCAACCGTGCTCAGCGCCGATCCCAACTCAACGGTCGTCAGTGTTGACATTGGCAGCGCCGAAAGCTGGGACGGGTGGCCTGACGCGAGCAACTGGGTTGGTTTGGTAGACATCGGCAGTGCCACCGGCTTGGGCAGCGCAGCGGTGGTAAATGGAGTCGGTTGGGACGTGACGATCGAGACTGTCGGCAGCAGCTGCTTTTCCGACTGTCTGATCTATCTCGACGACGCCGTCAGTCCTGATGGAGACGGGTTGGCCTTTCCACCTGGTCCTGATGCGACATCGGGTACCGGCACGTACGGTAGCAGCGGGATCATGGACCTCACCGACAACGGCGTAGCCGACATCCCGCTACCCGACGGATGGCTGCGCATCGAGATGGTGGAGGCTATTGACGATTTCCCTGACGCTATCGACGCTCGCTACCTCAGCGGCAGTGTGCTGTATGTCTCGGTGCATCCGGAACCAGCAACGGTCGTTTTGCTGGGATTGGGGATTGCAGGCATGGCCGCACGGCGGCGGCCGCCCAGGTAGAGCCGGCGGAGGGGAGTTGCCGAGGGGTTGAAGCCAATTTGGGATGGAAGCAGCAGAGCCCTCAGTCAAGCGCTGAGGGCTCGTCTTTTACACCGGATTGCTGATACACTGCTGGGCGCGGACAATGGCGCGACAGCAGTCCGGCGTGGCTGACGAAAGCGGGCGCCCGGTGCGGTAGGATAGGTTTCAACATGTTCACGACGAACGTTCTGGATCTGATTGGCAACACACCTCTGGTGCAGGTAAACGGCGAAAGCATCTTTGCCAAGGCTGAGTTCCTCAACCCCGGCGGCAGCATTAAAGACCGGGTGGCTCTGGCCATGATCGAGGGGGCCGAGCGGGACGGGCGGCTCAAGCCCGGCTCGCTCATCGTCGAGCCGACTTCCGGCAATACGGGGATCGGCATGGCCCTGGTGGGTCGGCTGAAGGGGTATCGCGTGCGGATCGTGATGCCTGAAGGAATGAGCGAAGAGCGGAAAAAGCTCATCCGCGCCCTCGGGGGCGAACTGGTGCTGACCAGCGACCAGGAGGGCATCGCCGGGGCGGTCGCGCACGTTCGCGAAATGGCGAAGCAAGACCCCGACATCTTCGTTCCGCAGCAGTTCGAGAATCCCGACAACCCTCGGGTGCACTACGAACACACCGCCCCCGAGCTGTGGCGCCAGATGGACGGCAAGATCGCCTGCTTCGTGGCCGGGGTGGGCAGCGGCGGCACGCTGCAGGGCGTGGGCACGTTTCTCAAGGAGCGGAGCAACGACGTGCGGATCGTCGCCGTCGAGCCGAAAAACGTGTCGGCCCTGCTGGGGCACGAGCCCGGCCTGCATCAGATCCAGGGCATCGGCGACGGCTTCATTCCGGCCGTCCTCGACGTATCTCTGGTCGACGAGGTGGTGGAGGTCAGCGACGAGGACGCCATCGAAACCACCAAGCAGCTCGGGCGCGACTATGGGCTGCTCGTGGGCATCTCTTCGGGAGCCAACGTGTGGGCCGCCCGCCAACTGGCCCGACGCATCCCCGGTAACGTGGCGACGGTCCTCCCCGATCGGGCCGAACGGTACTTCAGCACCGCACTCCTCTGAGTTGCTCATGCAGACGCCGGTGTCCTACACATGGCGCTCGGGTCACCCGGACAACAGCGCGTCCCAGAGCAGTGTCCTCGCATTGAACAGCGCGTGCATTAGGACGACTGCCGTCAGGGATCCGCTCTTTTCGTACACGTAGCCGAGGCAGATGCCGAACGCCGTAAGCGGCAGCACCGCCTGCAACTGAGCATGGTGCACACAGCCGAAGATCGCGCCGGTCAGCAGGACAGCCCCCCACCGCCACCTCAGGAGGCTGACCAGGCCGGTCTGCATCAATCCGCGGAAGAAGATCTCCTCGGCCAGGGGCGTCAGGGCGGCAGCAACCACATAGATCCACACCACACACGCAGCCGACAGGTCGGGCTGATGTAGCGACTGGATGGCCCCATGTGCTTCAAGCGGGTAGGTCGGGGCAAGCCACTCGATCAGTCGCGTCGCGACCGCCAGCAACGCGGCGCACAGCGGCCAACTCGCCAGGAACCCTCCGGCAGCCCAGGCCATGCTGACCTTTAGCCGTCTGCGACCGAGCCCCAGCCCTACCAACCCTCGGCGGAACTGCGTGGCTGCGATCAACAGGCACAGGGGAATCGTGGCGAGATGGGCCACCCCCGCGGCAGCCGTCGCCGCGATGAGCTCTCCTTCCCTGTCGTCTGACAGGTTGAAAACGCGCTGGACCAGCGGAACGGCCGCCGCCGCAACCAACAGCCAGGCACAGACTGCCAACAGTACGGTCACCCAGTCGAGTCGATTGGGCCGGAGCAGCGCGGGTCGCAAGGGGTCGCGGCGCCGGTAGGCGTAGTAGATGAGCCAACTGCAAAGCAACGCCACCCCGCCCGCGACGAGAAGCCAGTCGATCTGCTCGAGTCGTTGGGCACGGTCCATGGTTACGTTGAATCGCCCTTGCCAGCGGTTTAGACTGCCTCAGGAGGATCGAGTTAGCGCCATGGGCACTATATTGGACGAGATTGTCGAAACCAAGCGCAGCGAGGTGGCCGACGCACGTCGACGCCGCCCTCTCGACGTTGTCCAAAGCGAGGCCGCCACGACGCCGCGACCGCGGAATTTCTACTCGGCGATCACTGCCAAGCCCGCCTGGGACCTGCATCTGATTGCCGAAATCAAGCGGGCGTCGCCGTCGGCAGGACTGATCCGCCCGGATTTCGATCCGGCCGAGATCGCGTCCATCTATCACGAAAGCGAGGCTTCGGCCCTGAGCGTGCTTACCGACGCAACGTACTTCCAGGGACATCTGGATTTCATCGCTCAGGTCAAGCAGCGTGTGCCCCTTCCGGTGCTTCGCAAGGACTTCATTGTCGACCCGTACCAGGTGTATGAGTCGCGCGCCGCCGGGGCCGATGCCATCCTGCTGATCGCCGACGTCCTCACGCCCCAGCAACTGCTGGACCTTCTGATCCTGGCCAACGAGCTGAATCTGACCAGCCTGGTGGAGGTTTACGAGCCGGATACGCTTATGCGGGTGCGGTCGGTCATCGGCTTTCCGCACAAGCGTTACTCGTTACTGGGGATCAACAACCGCAATCTGCGAACGCAACAGGTGGATGTGTCGCACACTCTTCGCTTGATCGATCTGGTGCAGGAGGGCACCCCACTGGTCAGCGAAAGCGGGGTCAAGACCCGTCAGGACGTGCTCCGCCTGGCCGGAGCGGGCGTCTCGGCGGTCCTAGTCGGCGAGACGCTGATGCGGGCGAGCGACATGGCCGCCAAGATTCGCGAGTTATTCTGCCCGAAGTCCACGTGATAGCATTCTGGAAGCACGGCGCGTCACGCGCTAGGGCGCGACGTCTCTGCACCGGTAACTCGCACGCTTTCGGGTTCGTTTCCGGGGACTATTGCAGCGCTTCGTCCAGGACCTGCTTGAAGTCTCTCTTGCCGGTGAGCCCGACGAACTTCTTGGCCGGCTGACCGCCGTTGAAGAGGATAGTGGTTGGGATGGCGCTGATGCCGAATTTGGCGGCCAACTGGCGGTTGGAGTCGGTGTCGACCTTGCCCACCTTGACCTTGCCGGCATACTCATCGGCCAGCTCCTCGATCGTCGGCGCCATCGCCAAGCAGGGCTTGCACCACTCTGCCCAAAAATCGACCAGCACCGGCACATCGGCCTGGAGCACCTCTTGATCGAAGTTGTCCTGTGTGAATTGCAACGTATTCGCACCAGCCATACCTGCTGTCTCCTCTGTCTGAATAGGCAACCGACCAAGTACGAGCGAATTGTAGAACCGCTTCGCTGCGAGGTCAACGAACCTGGTCGGAACCGCCTCGCTGCACCTCGACGATGAGCTCCAACTCAATGGGAGCGTTTAACGGCAGCTCGGCCACGCCCACTGCGGCACGCGCGTGTTGGCCGGCCGGGCCGAACACGTCCGCCAGCAGTTCGCTGGCACCGTTGGCCACGCCCGCCTGTTCCACGAATCCGGCGGCGCTGTTGACGAAGACCCGCAAGTGGACGATTCGCCGGATTCGGTCGAGGCCCCCGGCTGCGTCGGCAGCCGCCGCCAGCGCATTGAGCGCCGCCTGGCGCGCACATTTTTGGGCATCGCCGATACCTACCTCGCTGCCGACCTTGCCCTCACAAAGCAGCCGCCCTTCGACCATCGGCAACTGCCCGGCGACGAACACCCAATTCGCCGTCAGAACGGCCGGGCAGTACGCCCCCACGGGCTTGGCCACCGCAGGCAGCGTAAGGCCTAACTGTTCAAGCCGTTGCTCAGGACTCGCCTGGCTCATCGGAAGCTCCCGAGGCGTCGTCGCCCGCATCGACGATCTGCGGTCCCGTTTCCTCGACCACGGCAGCCAGCGGCGTGGCGTCCAACAGATGGATGTAGATCTTGCCGAACAGGCCGTCCTGCTCGACGCGCACCCGCCGCTGGCGGATCAACTCCAGCAGCGCCAGGAACAGCCCGATCATCTCTGCCCTGGTGCGACCGGCGAAGACGTCCACGAAAGTCAGCGAGCCCTCGCGCTTCAGTCGGTCCTGGACATCCGCGGCGTGCAGCGCGACCGGCGTGTCATCGTATACAACGTCATGTGAGACCGGGCCGTGCCCAACCTGCATCATCAGCTTGTTGAAAGCCGCCAGCAGGTCCCAGACCTGCATATCCTCCAGCTCGGTCTCGCCTCGTTCGTGCGGGTCGACGTCAGACGGCTGTCGCCCGAACCGCAATGCCCGCAACTCGGCACCCAGGCCCAGATCGCGAGCCGCATCCTTGAATCGCTTGTATTCCAGGAGCTGCCGGACCAACTCGGCGCGGGGATCGACCACCTCGTCGTCCTCCTGATCGGGCGGCACGGTCGGCAGAAGCATCTGCGACTTGATGAGCATCAACGTAGCCGCCAGGACCAGGAAATCGCCCGCCACGTTCGGGTCGATCACCTTGAGCAACTCGACGTAATGGCAATACTGCTCGGTTATGCGAACGATGGGGATATCGTAGACATCGATCTCGTCCCGCCGGATGAGATACAAGAGCAGGTCCAGCGGCCCGTTGTACATGTCGAGATCAACTTTGTAGTCCATGGGGTGGATTATAGCCGACGGACGCCGCGTATACAGCCACGCAGAACCGACCGGGTAGGTGCCCTACTTGCCGATGCAGAAGTTCGCGAAAATCCGATCCAGCAGATCCTCCGTAACGACCTGCCCGACGATCGTACCCAGATGATGCAGGGCCTCGCGCAGTTCCAGCGCCAGCAGGTCGGCCTGGTCGAGCGGCTGGGCGGCAGCGGCGAGGGACTCGGCCCGACCCACGGCAGCGAGGCTGTCCTCGATAGCGCGCCGATGTCTTGCGTTGAGGGCAATCGCCTCGGCCGCCAGGTCGGCTCCCCGGCCGATGAGTGCCCGTCGCATCGCCTCGACGAGCCTATCACACCCTTGACCGGTCAAGGCCGACACGGTTACCACCGGCGTATCGCCCCGGGCCGCGATCCGGCGGCGACAGTCGTCGATCTGGCGGTCAGCTATCAGGTCGATCTTGTTGGCCGCCACCAGCATCGGGCGCTTGGGGAGTTGACCGATCAGATCCAGGTGATTGGCAAAGCTTCCGTCGGCCAGATCAACCACAAAGATCAAGAGTGCCGCCCGCTCAGCCGCGCGGCGGGCAGCCTGGACCGCAAGGTCGTCGAGTTCGGTCTCCGGCCCACCCACCAGCCCCGCGGCGTCGACCAGCAACACCTCGAGCCCCTCCACATCGAGCGGCGCGGTGAGGACATCACGCGTGGTTCCAGCCAACGGCGAGCAAATGGAGCGATCCAGCCCGCTCAAGCGGTTCATTAAGCTCGATTTGCCCACGTTTGCAGGACCGACCAGCATGACCTCAGGCAGGACGTCCAGATGCTCGGCGGCCACCGACGTACTCAGTAGCGCGTCGATTTGCGAGCGGATCGTTGCCACGCGACGCGCAGCATCGGCGGGCGTGATGAATTCGATGCCCTCATCCGAGAAATCGATATCGGCCTCGACCACCGCCACCAGATTGGCCAGCTCGTCGCGAATCGACCCAATACGGCTGGACAGCACACCGTCCAACAGTCTGCCGGCCGCGACGAGCTGCGCGTCGGACTCGCCGGCCACCGCAGCGGCCACTCCTTCGGCCTGGGCCAGATCGAGCTTGCCGCCGAGAAACGCGCGAGCGGTGAACTCCCCTGCCTCGGCGGGACGAGCGCCGGCGGCCAACAGCGATTCCAGCACGACCAGCAGCAGCGGCGGCGAGCCGATCGTGTGCAGCTCCACCAGGTCTTGGCCGGTATAGCTTGCCGGTGCACGAAACAAGTACAACTCAGCGGGAATGGTTTCATGCCGTCCGATGCGCAGTTGCCCCAGGGCACGGCCATGATCGGGCAATTGACCGGGAGATCGACCGTCCGAGCATGAGAACACCTGCGCCGCCGCAATCACGGCATCGGGACCTGACAGGCGGATGATCCCCCGTGCCGCGTGTCCTGCGGCCGAACTGATCGCCGCGATGGTATCGTCGCTGCTGCGCAACAAGTAGACCCGCCGCAAGCCTGCCCTTGGGTGACAGTTCGGTGGCCGGCGCGGTCAGATGGTCACGTGGGCGAAGCTCGACGGGTCGAAGCCCTTGACCCCGGCCTCAGCCAGGACTTCGACGAACTCCTTGATCTCGGCATCGGTGAACAAGAGTCCGCCGTGCTTGGCTGACAGCAGCGACGCCTCGTGCTCGATCTGCCCGGGCAGGATGGCGCGGTCGTTGCCGTGTCCAAGGATGTCGTCGATGACGGCCTTAACATTATCCTTCCAACCATCGGGTTTGCCGAACGAGCCGACCGACATGGCTTCGGGATGGACGGCCTGGAAGTAGTAGCAGCTCGACCCCTTCTGCCCGCTGTCCTTCTGCCCGCGGAGCGTCGGCAGAAACCCGCCGGTAAACGCGGCATACAGTTCGTTGATCAGCCCCAACCCGTAACCCTTGTGTCCTGCCATATTGCCGCCGAAGGGCATGAGGGCGAAGACGTCGTCCGGCTGCTGGGTGTAGCGGCCGTCCTTGTCGATGGCAACCTCGGGCGGGAGCTCCTGCCCCTCGCGTTTGAGCTGCTGCACGCGCCCCATGGCAACAGCCGAGGTAGCCCAATCGACGATGATGGGAAACCCCACCGCATCCTGCGTGGGAAAGGCCCACGAATGCGGGTTGGTGCCGATGGTGGGATACTTGCCCTTGAACGGGACGACCTCGGCCAGTGTGGCTGTGCAGTTGGTGTAGGCTATATAGCCTTTGTAGGCCGCTTCCATCACGTAGCCGCCGCCCCACAGGTAGTGGAAAGGCTGGTCGACGGCTACCACCCCCACGCCGTGTGCGTCCGCCAACTCCATACACTTCTCCATGGCGAATCGGGCGACCGGCTGGCCGAGCTTGTAGTGGGCGTTGAGCTTCACGACGGCGTCGAAGCGGGTCGGAACCACCTCGATCTTCGCCCCGCCCTTGGCGAGGTTGCACGCGCTGCCGAAGAGGTGCTCCAGATGCAATGCCTTCAAAGCGGCGTGCGTCTTGATGCCGTATCGCGTTGCGAGGCCGGCGTATTCAGCCGCAACGTCTGACTCCTCCTTGTCGTATCCTCGAGCCTGATAGACTTCCGATACCAACCTGTTGTGCAACTCTTCCGGCACCACCACGCGCGTGCGATCGCCTGCGTCAGCCACTTTGGGGACCTCCAGATTCGCCTTGGTCTGCCACGGATTCGGTCAACGCCGTCAAAGGTAACGACAGCCCCCCCGATAACGCAAGCCGCGCCGCACCAAACTCATTGGCGGGCTCGGATACTCCGGTCGAGGCCCCACATGCCCATGCAGCCCACGGCAAACAGCGCGGCAGCCAGTGTCATGGGCACAACGAAGGACCCGGTCGTGCTGTAGAGCAGCCATCCCAGCGGCTGGAACACGATCGCCCGCACACCGACCATGCTGCCATGGACGGAAAGATATCGAGAGGCGTCGCCTGCTCGCCGCGCCAGGGTGATCGGTCCGAGCGTCCAGATGACGTTTACCGGAGCCATGCCCATGGCATAGATCACCGTCGCGATGGTAAGCGACCACACGCCCTCCGCCAGCATCAGCGCAATCGGATACAAAGCCAGCCACCCAAAGGCCAGCGCGGCCAGTCGCACCGGACCGAGCCGATCCACCAGGCGCCCGGCAATCAGTATGGCCACCAGCATCGTCGCCTGGAATGCAACTTGAGTGCTCTCATTGAAGTCGTCGTATGCCAGGTCCAGCCTGTGGTAGACCAACAGCGGCAGCAGGGCCTGGCAGATCATCCAGCCCGCGCCGTATAGCATGAAGAACACCTCGAACCGGCGGAAATCGCGGTCCTCGACCAACACCGACCACATCCTGGCGAAACGCCGCAGAAGCGACGCTCTGCGATCGCCGGCTGCAAGCGATTGCTCCCGTTCGAGAAACAGCGGCAGACGTCCGATGCTCGCCAGCAGCGCCACGCCTCCGAACTGGATGACCACCGCCAGAGGCAGGTACACCCGAAACGCCTGACTGTCGAAGTCCAGCCACTTGCCGACACCGTAGGCCGCCAGTCCATTGGCGATGATCGACGCGAACATCAACACCGACATGACGCGCCCACGGACTCCCGGCGGGTAGCACGCCCGCATGATGTCGCCGCTGATGGGAACCAGGCCGGCCGACGCCATCGATCCGACCAGCAGCCAGCCGAGTGCTGCGGTTGGCGAATAGCTCAGCGCAATCCCCGTAATCGGCAGCACCCCGATCAGCCAGTACACCCACACGTACCGCCGAGTGGCTGTGCGGCGGTAGAGTCCGCCCCAGAACACCGACAGCAGCATCATGGCCGGCGTGGCCATTGTGGCGATGATAGAGTAGAAATCCGGGGCCCCGAAGTGCTTGACCAGTTGATATGGCAGGACAGCCAGGACCGCCCATCGCGTGGTCAGCAGCACCGACGCGACGACCTGACGTCGCAGCACCTGCGCGCTTTCGGGGTAGGCAACAACTCGCGGCAGAACAGGCATGGGGATCAACCAGTTCGAAACCCGCGGCGACTGCGTGCCGCCCGGGAACAGCGTTCATCATCGGCTCTCGGTACCTCGCGCGCAGAAAGCCCCGCGATCGGTACGGCAACTCATCCGGGCCAATGACATACGCAACATCATGGGCGGCCCAGTGTAACCGGGAACGTCGCCAGCCGGGCCAGGGGATCGTCGAGGAAGTACACCTGGAGCAGATGCGCCCCTTCAGACACCTGCCCGAGCGTCAACTTCAAAGGAAGCACGATCGCCTGTTGAGCGGGAACGACCACCGGCCAGCGCCCGCCGATCTTCTGTGAATCGACCTCGATCTGCGTGCCGTTCAGCCGGACCACGGGCCACACCGTAACGGGCTTGGACGACCCGTTGGTCAACTCGATCGAGAGCGAATCATCCGACGTGTAGTAGACCACACTGAACCGGGCCTGACGTTCCTGGAACGTCAGCTCCTGCGGTCCCAGCAGCGAGACCGACACCGGTATCGGGTCGGGAACCGCCCCGCTCGTCGCCGCCATGGCGCGGACGGCGCCTTTGTCGGGCAGGTCCACGGCCAACTCCGCCACCAAGTGGTCTCCGCCGTCCAGGACGCGAACCAACCTGGCGCCGCCGACCGTGATCTGCCCGCCTGGCGCCTGGCTGCCGCCCGTATCGGCGGCCACGGCGGACGGCACGGGCTTAGCAAGCTTCAGCCAAAGCCGGCAGTCCTCGAACGGTTGGTTCAGCCCGTTCTGAACCGTCACGACAATGCGGTGCTCGCTGCCGTCGTTGGCCGCACGACTCACGATCGCGCCCGCCTCATCCACCACGTTGTAGAAGACCCGCAATCGACCAGCTGGCACCGAATGCTGCGCCGGCGACCCGGCCAGATCGTCGGGGTACACATAATGGACTCCATCGCCATCGACCTCGATCACCCGATAGTGGCTCACGCCGGTGGCCTTGTCGCGCATGCAGGTGCTGGATTGGTGGGTGCGGATGTACGCCAATCCGTCGAAGCCATCCAGCTTGTCGGCAAACTCGCCCATATCCCAGTCGACATGCCCGCCGCAGATGATCATCCTGACCTTGGACCGCTCAATGAACTCACTGGGATCGTTCGTCCTCCGCCAGTAATCGAGCACGTCCAGCTCATCGTTGTGCGTGACGACAAAGTTCATCATCTTGTCTTGATTCTCCGCCAGATCGTCGCTTAACCAGCGCAGTTGGTCGTAGTCCTCATCGATGCGATTGGCGAAGTGGTCGCGGAGCAGAATACCGTGGTAGTCGCCGTAGTCGATCGTGCCGACCAGACTGCTGGCCACGTACTGCGTGAAGCTGGCTTCATGATCGTGCTCGCCGACCGCCATGAAGACGGGTGCGTGAAAGGCGGCGAAGTACTCGAGGATACGAGGCCACCAACTGGGGTCGTCTCGCTGGCGGCTCCACTGGGTATAGTCACCGGTGGCGACGATAAACTCGGGGTTGAGCAGATTGATTTCCTCGGGCAGCATCCAGTCGAACTCAGGAGCCGTCAAATCGCCTACGTTCATGTCCGACAGGTGGACAAAGCGGAAGCGGCGCCGGAAGCTCTCGACAACCCGAAGACACCTGCGCGACCAAAAGTCGCCCCGTCGCGTCTCGAGCTTAAGGTCGTACAAGCCCGGAGTTGCATCCGGCGGGACCCGCAGCACGGCGCTGGCCGCTCGTCCGCCGGCGCGGGCAAGCTGGTTGTGCTTGGCCACCTCATAGCTGACCGTCGGCACCCATGCATGAAGCATCCGAACCGTGACCGCCCCGGTCACGCCGGCCGGTACGCGTATCAGGAAGTAAAAGGTATCACCCGGCACCAGAATCAGAGGATGCCCCTGAGACGGATCGAGCACGACCAGCCCCGCCTGCTCGGTGTCGGCGACATCTTCAACTTCGTCAGCAGGTCGCGTAGTGGCTGCCGGATCGCTGTGATCGGCAGGCGAGATCACCGGCGGGCGTACCGGCTCTGCCTGCAAGGGCTGAGACGAAGGACGGCCGATGACGCCTTGAGCCAACACACCGCTCAGCCAGCCCGCCAGCAGCATCGATGCAACCTGCAAGGTACCCGTCCTCCGATTCGCCCCGGATGAGGCCCGCTCGCGTCGCCTCCGGCTGGTATAGTATGGGACGGCCACATGACGGGGAAGAAGCCAGCCTAACCGTGCGCCGTCGTGTGATGCATCGTCGGCCCAGGCTATGTTCGACAACGTGCAGTGTGAGGAGAACAGCATGACCTTACGCATCGGCACCCGACGGAGCCGACTCGCCATGGCTCAGACGCAGGCGATCGCAGAGTGGCTGCGGAGAGTTCACCCAGACGTTCAGGTCGAGCTCCGAGAGATCACGACCGAGGGCGACCGCCGGCAGGCAGCGCCGCCGGCACTGTCAGATAGCAAGACGGCCTTTACGGCCGAGCTCAGCCAGGCGCTGGTCGACGATCAGGTCGATCTGGCGGTTCATTCAGCCAAGGACCTCCCAGTCGAGCAGCCGCCGGAATTGTGCATCGGATGCGTTCCGCCGAGACTGGCGCCGAATGACGCCCTGATCAGCGACGTCGCGGCCGACGTGCAGGCCCTGCCGAACAACGCGGTGGTGGGCACGAGCAGCCTTCGCCGCGCCTCCCAACTGCTTTCGCTCCGGCCGGACCTCCAGATCGTGCCGCTGCGTGGGAACATTGATACGCGGATCGAAAAGGTGCGGGCCGGCGAATGTCAGGCCACACTCCTGGCCGTTGCCGGCCTTCAACGGGCGGGGCTTGCCGAACAAGCCGCCCAGATCATCCCGGCGGAACTCATCCTGCCGGCTCCCGGACAGGCAGCCTTGGCGGTGGAATGTCGGCGCGACCGCGACGACCTTCTCGAGATGCTCCGCCCGATCCAGCACGAGCCATCGGCTTTGGAGTTGGCGGTCGAACGCTTGCTGGTCGTTCGGCTGGGGGTGGGTTGCCGGGCGCCGCTGGGGGCGCTGGCGCGATCCGACGCGGCCCACCTGACGCTAACAGCAGCCCTATTCACTCCGGACGGGGCTCGCTGCTGTCGTGCGGGTCACGAGGCGGCGATCGACCAGGTCGAGCACCTTGTCGAGCACGTGGTGGCCCAGCTACATCGCCAGGGCGCCGCCGAGGTGCTGGCGCTGTGCTGACGCGTCTTACAGACCGATTCGCCACGCCGACGGCCAGTACATGATCATCCCCGTTACGCCGCCGACCAACGTGACCATAAAGAGCGCAAGCTTCACCCACCAGAGGCTGCGAGTGAACCGCTGGAGCCCCGCCTCGTCGCGCGCGCACCACCGAGCAAACTCCATCCGAGAGGCGATGCTCGAATGGCGCCAGCTTCGTGCCTCGGGCGCGATGCCGTTCAGGACGGCGATGCGGTAGAGGGTAGCTGCATAAAGCTCTGCCGCCATGGTCTGCCGGACGGGCAGGTCCGAGTCGGTATCGCCCACCTCGCTTGCCAGGCAGGTAACCGCAAACCAGTCCGCCTGTCGCTCGAAACGCCTTGAGACCCATCCGAACCCCCCCAGCCAGACCGGCAGCATCACGCTCAACGCCCAGAGCGTCTGCTCGCTCGGCGAGATGGGCAGCGTCCAGAGCCGCCTGGCCAGCTCGAACCCTCCGAAGGCGATCATCGCCGCCGCCGCCGCAAACAACACGTAGAAGAAGAGATGATGATGCTTGACGTGACCGGCCTCGTGACCGAATACGGCCTCGACCTCTCGCGGCCGCAGGGCCTCGATCAGTCCGTCGGAGAGCATGACGTAGCGCACCGGCCAGAGCAGGCCCATCACGGCGGCATTGACCACCATCCGGCCCGTGCGCCATAGCAGAATCTCTCGATACCGAAGCCCGATGCGCCCGCAGAGGTTCTCCAGGGTCTGCCGTAGAGGTCCGTCCGCCAGGCGAACTGTGGTCCACATCCGGCGCATGATCACAGGGGCAACCAGAAACATGACGCCGGCCGTGAATGCCAGACACGCCTCGGCTGCCCACGGTGCGCCGCTGAAGTCCGCCAGCTTACGTCGGTAGCTGTCAGCCAGGTCCTTGGCCAGGAGAATGATCGCCATGGGAACCGCCAACAGCAGCAGATGATGGCGGATATTGAACATCATGTACTCAGCCAGAGGCCACACGCGTCCGCCCACGCCCGAATCGTCGCTCGTGCCCGATACCTGGCCGCCGGCATCGTCGCCGCTGGACCTGGAAGGCGGGCGAAGGCGAAGGACCCGCTCGGCCGGGTACGCCGCAAGCCAGCAAAGCAGGACCCCGGCAAAGAAGGGGATCAGCAAAACCAGTTCATCAACCAGGGGCACGGCGCCCAGGCCTAAGGTGTTTCTGACGACGTCGTGCCAAGAGGTGCCTACCAGGGTCACGACAAGCGCGGCAAGCAGCCCGACCCGAGCCGCAGCCGCGAAACCGCCGTACAGCCGGTGTGCCGACCCGTCCGACGCGCCTCGCCTCAGGCGCCACGCGGCAAGCATCGCTCCAGCACCGGCCAGCAGGCCCGGCAGCAGCATCTGCGCCGCGACCAGCGCCAGCGTAAGCGGCAACGATTCGACCCACACGTCGGGCCATCCCCGCGGAGGCATGGCCAAGACAATTGCAAATGCAGCAATGACAATCAGTTGCATGAAACACCGTGTCATACGGCGAAACCGCCGCCACCTACCGTATGCCGGATTCTATCGATGCGGTAAAGCAGCCACAACCAAGCGATCACCCGCGGGTATGCAATAGAGACGGATGCACGGCGTTAGGATGTGTAGGTACAATGACGCCTCTAGATTACGTTTCGACCGACCCGGCGGTCGGCGCACGAAAGGAGAGTGGCCGATGCTTCACAGACATGTTTGGCTTGCGACGGTGGCGACGCTTCTGTTGGTGTTCACGGGCTTTGCGCAGGAAAGTGAGCGGAAAGTCGGGCCGGACCCGGCGAAGCGGCCTGATCGTCCGCGGATGGGCCCTCGCCGCAATTTGATGGTCTATCGCCTGGCGCGAGAACTCACTCTCAGGCCCGACCAGCGCGAGCAGGTCCAGCGGATTGTTGACCGTCATCAGCAGCAGATGCGGGACGCCTTCTCCGAGGGCGAGCAGGCTGCCGAACTGCGCGAGCATCGTCAGAAGATGCGCGAGCTGCGCCGCGATCTGCGTGATGCGCGCCGAGAGAGCGACGATCAGAAAGTCGCAGACCTCCAGAAGCAAATCGACGAACTGGCCAAGAAGGATCCAATGCTCAAGCAGCGGCAGGCCATGCTCGACCAGATCGAGGGCGTGCTGGACGATGAGCAGAAGGTCAAGTTCCGCGAGATGAAGGACGATCTGCTGGGCCCGCGCAGGTCGGTTGCGCCGGACCTGACGAACCCGGCAGTCTTGCGTCAAGCGTTACGCTCTTTGCAGCTGGAGGACGCACAACGCGACCAGATCCGAGAGTTGTTCAGCGAACACCGTAACAAGACGCGCGAGCTGACAGACGCTACGCCTGAGCAGCGGGCGGAGCTGAACAAAAAGCTCCACAAAGACGTCGTCGCTCAACTCACGCCCGAACAGCGCGAGCAACTCAAAAAGTGGCGGCCGGACGTCAGGCGAATGATGATGCTCCAGAACCCGCGAATGCTCAGGCGTATGCTCGAGCGCGTCGAGCTTCGCGAAGACCAGCAAACAGACGTCGACGCCCTTTTCGAGCGCTTCGATCAGGACCGCCGGAACCTCGATCGCGAGGATCGCCAAGGCCGGCGTCAACTGGGCGAGAAACTCTTGCAGGACGTGATGAAGCTGCTGGACGACGATCAGAAGAAGCAGTTGGAGGCAATGGGGTCGCGTCCCGGCATGGGCGCCTGGGGACGGGGAATGAGGGGGCCTCGCGGACCGATGCTCGCTCCCCCACCGGCGACAGAATCAGAGGCGGAAGTCGGGGCGGACGCCGAACCCGTCGAAAACGAGTAGCTGGCAGTGATACACTGTTGAGCACACGCAAAAGAGAGGCGGCCGGGCTCGCCCACGGGCCTGGCCGCTCCTGTTTGTGTGGGTCGGAGGGCCGGGGATTCGGGCTCAGGCAGAGACATCGGGGCCGCGTCCACCTGTTACCACAGCGTCGGCCCCGTCCGGGACGACGGTCTTCGGTGCTCCGGACCCAGCCATCAGCAACCCCAGATCTTGCAACATCTGGTGATCTTCGCGGGCCGGGCGCCCCGCGGTCGTCAGGTAGTTGCCGATCAGCGCCGAACTGGCACCGGCGAAGAACATCCAGCTCTGGAGGTCTCGAAGGTTCACCTCGCGACCGCCGGCTACCTTGATCCGCGCGGCCGGAAAGATGAAACGAAAGACGGCGATGATCTGAAGAATCTGCATCGGCGGCAGCGGAGCCGCCTGCTCCAACGGCGTGCCGGCGATCGGGTGCAGAAAGTTGAGCGGCACGACGTCGGGACGACAGTCGCGCAGGGCAAAGGCCATGTCGAGCCGATCCGCCCAGCTTTCGCCCACTCCGAAGATGCCACCGCTGCAGATCGACAGCCCCGACTCGGCGACGGCCGCCACCGTTTGCAGGCGATCGGCGTAAGTATGGGTCGTGACGATGTTGGGGAAAAAGCCGGCCGACGTCTCGAGATTGTGGTTGTAGCGGTCGATGCCCGCCTCGTGAAGCGGGCGGGCCTGCTCAACATCGATGGCCCCCAACGCCGCGCACAGGCGAACGTCCACACGGCGCCGCAGCTTGCGTGCCAGCTCGATCACGCGCTCCAGCAGGGACGCCGTCGGCCGACACCCCGATGTCACCAGCCCGAACGACTCGGCCCCGTTTTGAGCAGCTTGCTCCGCCGCGGAAATGACCTGATCGTCGTCAAGGACTTCTCCCCGGCGAGCGTCGGCCCGGTGCCGAGACGACTGGGCGCAGAACGCACAGTCCTCGGTGCACCCCCCCACCGTGAGCGCCGCAATCGAGCAAAAACTCACCGCCTGACCGTGCCGCTCGATGCGGATGCGGTTGGCCCAATACAGCAAATCGTAAACGTCCGTGCCGGCCGCGCGCGTGAGCGTTTCCGCCTCTGGCCGTTGGATATCGCCGCCGGCCAGCACAGTTTGCGCAATCTCGGCAATCCGCTGGTTCATCGTTAGAAGAATCGTTGGGTTGGTCGGCGTCCTTCAGCCCGTCGGGCTGCTAGGGGCGGGGGCCCCGCAGTTGCGATTTCAGATCGAACGCGTCGAGCACCTGCAACTGTCGGCGGCTGATATCGTACACGTAGACATTGAGCCGACCCTCGGCCGCGTCGGCGATGTAGACCACTTCTGTGGAATCCTGGAGCTGCCCGGTGGCGACGACGTAGTCGCCGGCCCGATCCATTTGCCCAAGAGCCAGCGCCTCCTGCGGACTCAAGGTGCTAACCACCACCAGACCAACGAACAGGATGGAAGCGGTCACCGTCAAGACGGCCAGGGCAAGGTTTCTACTGTCCATGCTTATGCTCCTACGGCCTCGAGCCGGTCGTGCCCGAGCCGGCGGTCGGCGAGGTTGCTCGGCGGAAGTCGGCCACGAGGCTGCGGTAGCCGCGGTATTGAAGCCGTCGCTGAGTGGGGTTGATCGTCAGTACGTGCAACATCCGCGTATTCAGGTCGACCAGGTACAGCACGTCGTAGTCGTCCATGACCTTGCCGGTCACCATAATGTAGTTGCCGCCCTGTGCGACGGCCTGGGCATGCGCCGCCGGAGTCCCGGGCGTGATCAGCAGCATGGCCGCCACCAAAGCCAGGTTCACCCCGAGCAGCAACACAAACAATGTGCGTCTCAGCATCAAAGCCACTCCCTCAGCAGTCACACCGCCACGCGCCGCCCTGTCGGTTGGACGACCGATCCAGGTGTGTCGGTCTGCCGGTCTTGCATCTCTGGCCCTATGCCCAGAAAAGCCCAAGAGCCCTTGCTCGGCCGTAGCTTACAGCGACCCCGCCCTTTTTCAAGGGCTGGCGGATCATGGCTCGCTCGGGCACCCTATCGGCGTACTGGCAAGAGAAAGCCCGTTCGTTATCGGGTTCCTTGGGTTGTCGCCTGAGCCGTCGGCTTGACGATGGCGGAAGGAGTTGCCCCGTGCCTCGTCAGCTGCCTGAAAAAGATACGTCGAATTTGCTATGATAGAGCCTGTCGGAGGGCGAACGATGCGGGCACGTGGGGCTTGCCCATCCCATCCGACGGCGAAAATGCGAGGGGCTATTCTTACTTGGCACGGAGATGCATATGTTTCGGCGATCGGCATGGTGGGTGGCGGCTGTTCTGGCAGCGACGGGTGTGCTGATCGGCGAGGGCCCGGCGGCGACGATCCAACACGTGGCTGGACACAGTTCGGGCTGGAAGAGCCGAACCGGCATCACGCCGAATTGGGCCCGAATCCAGCTATGGCCCCAGGACGCGGCCGACGGCACGATCGGAGAGTTCAGTAAGGCGGCACTCCAGGGCGCGATCGATATCGCCGTGGCGGCGTCGGGCGGCTGGGACGCGAAGGTCAAGGTAACCCAGGTCAGTTGGAACGATCCGAACACCCCGCTTCCGGTCAACGTGGATCCGGTCGTCGCCTCGGTCGATTTGGATCTGTCGACCGTGGTTTGGGGCGGCAGCAACGCCGACTCGGCGGGCAACGGTCCGTGGACGTATGACGGAGTGGGTTACCCGACGTTTTCGCAGATGGTGCTGGCCGGCGAGGCGGCCGGCGACTCGGTCGTGGTGACCGGCGCGCCGTGGCAGGACGTGCTGAACACGGGCGAGTTCTCGGCGGTGGTTCGCGACATTGTCATCGATGTGCCGGAATCGCTGATCCAGTCGTTCCTGAATAACGCCGGCGCCGAGGTGCTGTTCGTCGGGGCCGAGCAGGACACGGGTGATGTGGTCGAGATCTTCTACGGCGATCAATGGAGCGAGCGGGCGAACATCCGTGTCGTGATCGACACGCCGCCGCAGGACGCCCCATGGATCGTGGTCGATACCACAGGCGTCGACCTGCTCGTGCCGCTGACCGATCCGGTGGCGACGCCGCAAACGGTCACCGTGACCGATGCCGGAGACGGCACACTGGCGTGGACGGCAGCCGAAAACCCGGACGTGTCATGGCTGACGCTCGGCACGCCGAGCGGCGGCGACAGTGCGTCGTTTACGATCCAGATCGACGTGACCGGTCAGGCGACGTGCACATACAGCACGGTGATCGAGGTCGCCGATCCGACGGCCAACAACACGCCTGTGCAAATCCCAGTAGAGGTGGTGGTGTTGGCCACGCCCAGCCCCATCATCGATCTGGATCCGAGCGCGCTGAACGTGAATCTGCCGACGACGGCCTCGCCGCCGGCGATTCCCGTCACCGTCAACAACGCGGGTATGGCCACGCTGGACTGGACCGCAACCGTAACAAGCGGGGCAAACTGGCTGAGCGTAACCGATCCCAACGGCAGCGACGGCGACGCGTTTACCGTCCACATCGACCACACCGCCCTGCCGCGCGGGCTCTATACCGGCAGCATCGATGTAGCCGACCCGACCGCTTCCAACTCGCCGCAGACGCTGGCGGTTGAGCTGTGGGTGCGTGACCAGGACGCCAATCCGAACATTGCCAACAGCTATGACGACGCATGGGAAGACGGCCCGCAAGGTTGGGTGGCCTACTGTCGGGCGATCAGTGGGGCATTCACCGGCACGGAAGGGTTCGCCGTGCACTGCGGCGACTCGATCAGCTATGCCAATCAGTACGGCCGGTGGGCCCAGTACGGTGCGGGCAAGACGCCCGACGACAACGCGATCTGCACGTGGATGCACGCGTACGTAGACCGCGAGCTTTGGGAAGTCCCCTGGACCCCCACGCTGAACTACACCCACAACGGATGGCTGCTGGCTCGCTACGACATGCCCGGCGGGCGCAGCTTTACGGCCGAAAGCAGTATCCGCGCCGATCAGTACATCGCCGGCAGTATGGATCTGCCGAGCCTGGCTGAGATGTTCGATCCGAACGGGCCGCCCAACCCCGACGGCGGCAAGTACGACGACGCGCAACTGGCCGTGCTAATGCTGGGCACCAACGACAGCGGCAGTCGGCAGGCGGCGGATGTGCGGGCGGATCTCGAGACGATTGCAGATCTCCTGCTGGCCA
>CBFCZG010000023.1:0-24237 GCA_965602375.1 uncultured Phycisphaerae bacterium
AGCTCCAGGCAGTGCTCCTTGCAGCGCTCGACTGCGCGGGTGAGATTCTCGTCGTCAATGTGACCCTCGGCGTCGACGAAGAAGTAATACTCCCAATTTCGCTTCTTGCTCGGGCGCGAGGTAATGAAGGTCAGGTTGATCCCCTCGGTTTTGAACACGTCAAGCACGTGCGCCAGCGCCCCGGCCCGGTGAGCGGTGGTGAACATCAGCGCCGTTTTGTCGTCTCCCACGCGTTTGGCCCACTGTCTCGCGACGACAAAGAAGCGCGTAATGTTGTTGGGATTGTCCTCGATGTTGCTGCATATGACCTTGAGGTTGTTCAGCTCGGCCGCGAGCGTGCTGCCGATCCCCGCCGTCCAGCTCTCGGTACGGGCGAGTTCTGCGGCCTTGGCGGTGCTGGCCACGGGAATGGTCTTGTCGGCCAGTCCCACGCTGACCAGCCATCGCTGGCACTGGGCGAACACCTCGGGCTTGGAGTAGACGCGCTCGACCCGTTCGAGCGCGCAGTTGGCCAGCAGATGATGATGGATCACGCGGTTGATCTCGGCGTAGATCTTGACGTCGGTTTCGACAAACGCATCGAGCGTATCGATCACGCCGCCGCCGGTACTGTTCTCGATGGGCACCATACCAAAATCGGCGTGCTCACGGGCGACCTCATCGAAGACACCGGCGATCGTACTGACGGGCTCATACTCCACGCTGGCGCCGAACTTCTCCGTGGCGACCAGGTGCGAGTTGGTGCCCTCCGGCCCGAGGTACGCAATACGCAAAGGCTTTTCGAGGGCGAACGAGCCGCTCATCAACTCGCGCCAGATTGCAACCAACGTCTTGCCCGGCAGGGGACCTTCGTTCAGTTTGCCGATGCGATCGACGACCTGTTTCTCACGGTCGGGCGCATAGATGGGCGTGCCGTCGGACGCCTTGAGCTGGCCGATCTGCACCACCACTTCCGCCCGCCGGTTCAGCAGCTTGACAAGCTGGGCATCAAGTTCGTCAATCTGTCGACGAAGTTCGTCGAGGTCCATTCAGGCAGCCCTTTCTCGGTCGGCACCGTTTCCGGCCAGGGGCAGTTGCACGGATCACGCTATATATGACCTTAGTGGGGGAAGGTCAAGACCGTGCCCGCTCCGAGGGGGCCTGGCCGCTGGCGTCGCAGCTACCCGGCCGATACGCAGCGCCCGTCGGCCCATCGGTGCAGCGCATCGACTCGCTCGGCCATCGTCACCGATAGAGGGGGCGAGCCCTCTACGGCGGCAGCGACTCGCTGCGTGTCGAGCTCGGCGCCCTCGTCGAAGGCATCGTGCAGCGCCGAAAGGACGGCCTGCTCGATTTCCGCGCCGCTGTAGCCATCGGCGACGTCTGCCAGGGCGTCGAGATCGAAGCTGTCCGGGTCGCGGTTCCGCTTGGCCAGATGGATGGCGAAGATCTCTTTCCGCGTCTGGCGGTCGGGCAGGTCGACGAAGAAGATTTCATCGAAGCGCCCCTTGCGCAGCAACTCGGGCGGAAGGGCGTCGATCTCGTTGGCCGTCGCCACCAGGAACACGCCCGACTGATGCTCCTGCATCCAGGTAAGCAGCGTGCCGAACATCCGTTGCGACAAACCGCCGTCGGTGCTTCGGCTCGCCGCAGAGGCGAAGGCTTTCTCGATCTCATCAATCCACAGGACGATTGGCGCCATCATCTCGGCTTGGCGAAGCGCCTCGCGCAGACGCCGTTCCGACTCACCCACGTACCGGTCATACAACGCGCCCGGATCCATGCGCAGCAGCGGGCGCTGCCAGGCGGCGGCAATCGCCTTGGCACACAGGCTCTTGCCCGCGCCCTGCACACCGACCATGAGCACGCCTCGTGGGGCGCGCAGCCCGAAGGCTTCACCCTTCTCGGTCACGGCACGTTCGCGCTTCTTCAACCATGCCTTCAGATTGCGCAGCCCGCCGATTTCACTCAAGTCGACCGGCGTCTCGACATATTCGAGCAGACCGCCTGTGTGCACCGTCTGTCGCTTCAGGGCGAGTATGGCATTGATGTCCTTGGCGGCGAAGCGCCGATCCTCCATAACCGCGTCGATGATGATCTGCCTGGCCTGGCGGCGTGTGAGGCCCTGAAGATTCCGGATGATGGTGCGCAGCTCGCTGCGGGTCAGGTCAATCTTGATCGGGTAACGTCGATGCACCTGGCTTAGGGCCGCCCGCGTAATCGATTCCAGCTCCTTCTCGTCGGGCAGCGAAATCTCGAAGCGTGTGGCTTCGGCGGCGATTACCGGCGGCAATCGTTCGAGATGATCGATCAGCACCAGCGTGGCGCCGACACGGCGGAAGTGTTGGATCGCGTCGCGCAGCAGGCGGAGGGTCCGCTGGTCGTTCAGGTGCCCGGCCAGGTCGAGCATGGCACAGAGACTGGCGGCCGGCTCGGTCGCCAGCTTGTAGAGAGCGGCAGCCGGATGCTCCGTCTCCGGCAGGGCGGGACTGTCAGTCACCATTCCGTCGCGAAGACCGCCCACCACGCTCCAGACCTGCAACGGCTCGCCCAGTTCGGCGGCCACCTCGACCACCAGGGGAAGCGCGTAGTCCTCCTCATGCGTGGTGATCGCGATGCATGGGTGATTGGCTCGGACAAGGTGCTGGAGTTGCTGTCGGTCGCTTAAGGCCACGAAAAAAGTCTCCTGGCGGGCACCAGACCATGCTGCGGACGGCGAGGCAAGAGGGCGAGCATCAACCTTCAGTTGGTTTGCCTGGATTGGCAGCGGGTGCCGCAGCCACTCGGCCGTCGCCTGTTACGTTGGCGGCGATCGACTGGGCAAGCGAGCGGAGATCGACCCCGAGCACGCTGTTGAGCGTCGCGAGTGAGTCGGTAAGCATCCGAGCTCGTCCCAGCGCGGCGCCGGACATGGCTTCGCCTTTCCCACCGTCGATCACGGTCACGCTGCCGAGTTCGACATTGGCGACGGTCTTGGTGATTTCGCGCACGATCTCGGGTGTCATCTCGGTAAGCATGACTTTCAGCGCGTCCGGGTGATTCTCGATGGCCTTGCCGATCTGCTCGATGGCGGTGGCGCGGGATCGGCCCTCTTCGAGGATTGTGGCCGCATCACCCTCGGCCTTGGCCTTGGCGACGTCGCGTGCGGCGTTGGCGGCCTTGACTTGCGTGGCCAGCAGACGTGCCTCCTCGGCTTTGGCGGCTGCGACCTGAGTTTCGGCCTCTTTCAGTTCGGCCTGCTGCGCCAGTTCGGCCTTGCGAATGCGCAGGTCGTTGTCGGCTTCAGCGATTGCCTTTTCGGCCGTCAGGCGGGCCTGCTCGGCCTTCTGGTGGCCAGCGGCTTCGGCGGATCTGGCCTCGGCATCGCGCTCGGCACGGGCGCGCCGGGCCTGGGCGTCGGCTTCAGCCTCCTTGACGTCGGCCTCGGCCTTTCTCGTGGCCTCGTACTGGCGGGCGTCGGCACGGACCAGCGCGGCGGCCTTGCGGGCGATCGATTCGAGGTACTCCTCTTCGTCGTGGACGTTCTGGATATTGACGCTGTCGATCACCATGCCCAGCTTGCCGAAATCGTCGGTCACCTCTTTCATCACGGTGGCTACGAACTTGTCGCGATCCTCGACGATCTCCTCGGGCACCATCTTGCCGATGACGGCACGCAGACCGCCCTCCAGCGTCTCGCGCGCCACGCGCTGGAGTTCCGCTTGAGGCTGTCCGAGGAAACGCTCGATGGCGTTGCCCCGGACCTCGGGCTCGGAAGAAACCTTGACATTGGCCACGCCCGTTACGGTGATGGGCACCATCTTGCCGCCGCCCGACTGCGCCTTGACTTCCAGACCGACCTGCATATTGCGCAGGCTGATGGTGGCGGCCTTCTCGAGAATGGGGATCACCAGCGTTCGTCCACCGATAAGCGTACGATAGCCTTGTCCCTCGCGAGTCCGCCGCCCGCTGATGACCAGCAGCTCGCTGGGGTTGCCCACCACCATAAGCTTCGAAATGAGTATGACGAAGGCAATGACGACCAGCAGAATCCCCAGGCCGATGACCACCGCCGAGGCCGGATCGCTGCCTTGAGCAAGTACCATGTTATCCATCGTTATCTCCCGCTTTTGACTCGGCCATGAACTCGTCTTCCTTCTGCGAGATGACATCGGCTGTTCCGGCGATAAACGATACGATGACGACAGTCTGTCCGATGTCAAACCGCTCATTTTCGTGTTTGGCGACGGCAGGTACGAAGCGTTCGCGGTCTTGGACGCGTACCGCCACCTCGCCCCGGCTGGGTGGCACGATGGGGATCGTTACCCGCGCGGGCTTGTGGAGGTAGTCGGAGATTTGAACGGAGCTGTCGCCGCTGGTACGACTGAGGTAGCGCAGCGTCTGGTGGATGGTCTGCCCGACCACGAGGCCCGCGACCACGGCCCATGCCAGAACGACCGCGTTCTGCATCACGGACATATACGTGAGAACCGTGCCGATCAGTCCGAAAACGGCGACGAAATAGATCACGAACCGCAGGGAGAACCACGTCGCCAGCGACATAGCTGAATCGGTATCGGCGTGACCCGTCGAGAGGTCATCTGCGTGTGCGTCAACTCCATCGGCGTGCAGGCCGTCGGCGTCCACATCCAAGCCGCTCGCGTCGGCGTCCATGTGGAGGTCGACGCCGGCCACCCCGTCTACATCGACGTCGGCGTGGCCATGCCCTCCCAGCGCGGTCGAGACCAGTAGCAGCCCGCCGCCGACCACGAGACACACCACGTAGATGCCAGCAAGTGACGGCAGCGCAGCCAGGACTGTCGCACCGCTCAGGCATGCGATTGCAGGCGCGATCATCGCCTATCCTCCTTGACCCAACCCAGTAGGCGCCGCCGCTACATGCGCCCCCAGACAGCGATATAGTTTACCCGAAGTGGCGACCATTGCCAGTACTGCCGTTGCCGAAGAAATCTGGCCGGTCGGTGCGTACGGGGGGCGCGAGCTTATGTAAGCGTCTGTCGAAAAGCCACTTAGCGCACGCTGTGGCGGCCGGCGAAACTCATGTTGCCTTGCCGGCGGCCGTCTGGAGAGTCTGCCCCTTCAGACCGTTGGCGGCGATCCAGTCGGGATACCGCTCGGAGCCGAAGTACTCCTCGCCGTAGAACGGCCTGACCAGAAAGTCCGGCAACAGGGATGTCAGGAAGAACGGGTGTCGGCCTGCGTCGATCTCGGCCTCGAGCGCGGCACGTTCGAGTTTCAGGCTGAACGAACGCAAGCGCCCAGCGGCCCGCTGAATGCAGTCGTGGTCGTTCGTCTGGTAGGCAGCGATCAGATCGGAGACGTTCACGATCCGCAGCCGCTCAGCCGCGCCAGAGTCGATCGAAGCGTACAGGATGAACCGACCGCAGGGCGACCAGGCCACACACCGATCGGAGTTCTGATTGCTGGTGATCCTCACCGGGTGTTTGCCCGAGGCTGTCATCACCCAGATGTCCTGATCGCGGTCTGCCCATTCGTCACGTTCGGCGCCGGGGTCGAACTGTCGGTTGGAGACGAAGGCGATGAGCCGACCATCGAGACTGGCTGCTGGATGGACGTCCATACCCGCATCGACCGTGAGTTGCTGTTTCTCGCCGCTGGCCAGGTCGAGCCGCCAAATGTCACAATTGCCGCTTCGATCGCTGCTGAACAGAATGGATCGGCCGTCCGGCATCCAGGAGAAAGAGTTGTCGTCGCCCTCATAGGTCGTGACCTGACGGGGGTTGCCGCCGTCGGCGTCGGCTATCCACAGATCGTTGTTGCCCATGCGGTTCGAGACGTAGCCCAGTTGCCTGCCATCGGGGCTGAACGAAGGAAAGTCATTCCAGCGATCGTCCTCGACCAGGGGAACCATCTCGCCGCCGCCGGCCGGGACCTTGTAGATGTTCGGCGTTCCCCGAACGTTGCTGACGAAAACCACCCAGCGCCCGTCAGGTGACCAGCGCGGCTTATCGTTCCACCAGTTCCCGTGCGTTAGTTGCACGAGATGAGGCGCATCCATGTCGAGCATCCACACGTCATAGTCGCCTTGCTTACCGCTAGAGAAGACGATTCTTCCACTCAGCTCTGTTGACATCCGATCGACTCCTTATCGCCACCCAACTGGGCGCACACACCTTGCCGTTACCCCATTTGGGGTTCATATCGACTCCTGGTGCGGGCAAGTTGCACGCATATTTGAGGGCGGCGCGATGAGGCCCTATGATCATGAGACGGTCCGATAGCGAGCCGACCAGGTGAAACCTTGAGGCAAGCACGAGATCGGACCGGTAAACGAGTTGGTCGACCATGGTAGGGCGGCAGAAGGCCGAATCGGACGTGTCGTCAGTGGAGGTGACACCCTCCCTGCGCCTCGTGTTCTGGGAGACGACCTCCGGGTGTAACCTCGCCTGCGTTCATTGTCGCCGTCTCGACGTATCGCAGCAGTCGACCGAGCGCGATCTGACCACCGAGCAGGCCCGCCGCATGATCGCCGACCTGGCCGACTTCGCTCGCCCCATTCTGGTGTTCTCCGGCGGCGAGCCGCTGATGCGATCGGACCTTTTTGATCTGGCGGATTCTGCGCGCAAGCACGAGTTGCGAACGGCTCTGGCTACCAACGGCACGCTCATCGACGCAGAGGTAGCGGGGCGGATTCGCGATGCGGGCTTTGCCAGAGTCAGCATCTCGCTGGACGGCGTCGACGCCGCCACGCACGACCGTTTCAGGCAGTTGGCTGGGTCGTTCGATCGGGCCCTGGCCGGGCTGAGACACGTCCAGCAAAGCGGCGTCAGTGCCCAAATCAACTGCACCATCGCGCGGCACAACGCGGGGCAGATCGAGGCCGTGCTGGCGCTCGCCGAATCGCTCAAGGTTGACGCCGTCCATTACTTCCTCCTGGTGCCCGTGGGTTGCGGTGAACAGATCGCGGAAGAGCAGATGCTACCGGCCGATCAGGTGGAAACCTTGCTCGTCCAGTTGGCGGAGCTGGACAGCAGGAGTTCGATGCCGATCAAGGCTACCTGCGCGCCGCACTACTACCGAATCGTGCGGCAGCTCGGCAGGCGGACGCGAAGCGGCGGGGGAGCGCACCAGGTCAAGGGCGGTCACCCGGCAAGCACAGACCAGCAGCCGCTGCACTCGATGACGCGTGGGTGCCTGGCTGGGACGGCGGTCTGCTTCGTTTCGCACACGGGGCAGGTTTATCCGTGTGGGTATCTACCTGTCTCGGCTGGCGACGTGACGCGGCAGCGCTTCGTCGACATCTGGCGAGACTCGGAGGTCTTCGCACGCCTTCGGACCACCGATCTGCTTCAGGGACGTTGCGGGGTGTGTGAGTTCCGCCACGTTTGCGGCGGATGTCGGGCCAGAGCGTTCCACCAACACGGCGACTATCTGGCTGAGGAGCCTTACTGCACCTACGTACCGAAAGCGATGACGAGCGGGTCCCGTCCGCCCGGCACGTCAGACGGATCCAGCGAATAGCCAGAGGCATTGCGGTTAGGCGGGGGAGGCTCAGAGGTCGTCGAAGACTTCAGACGGCGAATCCTCCACCAGTTCCGGCAGCGGCTGGCCAAAGAGCCGGCGCGACACCTCGTCGCATCGTCGGCGATGGTGTCCGATCAACGGGTCAGGCGCCACCGCCCGGCTGGCCGCCAGACCCAGCAGCCGAGGACTCATGAGGATCACGGCGGGGTGCGTGTACCGGACCCTACGCTTGATCTGCCGAAGATAGTGGGCGTCGGCCGCCGACAGATCGAGGCTGGTGAGCATTTGGCGGAACAGACGATCCGGGCTGTTGGCCGTCAGCCGACGACGGCGAACGAGGTACGAAGTGAGCACCGCCAGGCCGATCAGTACGAGAAAACCGACCAGGATCAGCAGTAGCGCCACCCACTCGCTCGAGCCGCCCGTGTCCTCGATTCCGCTGCGCATCGCGCGGTAGCGGTCAACGTGGCCATACTGGGCGAGAATGAGGCGGGTCATACTCGCTGCTCCTCAAGTTGGGCGCGCGCGTGGATGGCTGCCTGGAGGCCCTGACGAACGATATCGGCCACGTTCTGCGCCTGCTCGCGGAGTGACGGATCGGATTCGTGGCGAGCCATCCCCAGCACACAAGCCATCATATCGGCCAGACGCGTCTGCTTGACCAACTCCAGTCCACACCGGCGTCGGGAGACGTCGTCATCGGTCAGCAACTCGATCAGGATGGCTGTGGCGGGGACGATCTGTGTGCGGAGCAACTGTCGGACGGCCCCGGCTCGAGCCACGGTCTCCGGCGCGCTGAGCATTCGCTCCAACTCGCCCAATCTGCTGTCCGTTGCGTGTTCCGACGAGACGGCCGCGTCGGGACCTGGCTGCTGCTGCGACGACGCCTGCGGTTGAGATGCTGGGGTCTGGTCCACCTCCGCTTGGGTCTGCTGTTGCGTGCCGAGTTTGCCCAGGGCGCCGGCGGCGGCCGCCCGAACGCTCTGGCTGTGGTGGCGCTCGAGACGCAGCAGGGTCGATGATAGTGACTTGAGAAGGTTCAGGTCGTCGGCGGCTTGCAGGGCTCGCAGGATTTCATCGGACCGGCCCTCCTCCAGTTTACGGACGAGACGATCGACGAAGTCAGGGACCAGTTTGAGCACCGCGCGACCGGCCGAGACTCTTGCGTCGGGCGGCAGGTCGTCAAAAGCCTGCCAGTACCTTTCGAAACTGTAGGACGCGGCATGTTGGGCCGCGAGTTGCCGCACACGCGGAGATCGACTCGTAAGCTGCTGCACAACCAGGGCGGGCAAGTCGGGGGGAGAGCGACGAAGCAGTTCGACCAGCGCCGCCTCGGTAAACTCCTCATCGTCCCACGCCAGCACTTGCCGAAGCGTATCGGTGGTTTCATCTCCGCCGCTGGCCATAAGGCATTCCAGCGCGATCCGCTGGGCTTCGCGCGTGCCCGATAGCAGCAGATCCTGAGCAACCAATAGCTTAAGCCGCTCGTCGATCGCCGCAGCTGAGATGATCGCCATGGCCGAAATCTGCTGTCCGGGTGCCAGCCGCCGTATCAGGCCCGGGTTTCGCTCCAGCCACAGCAGCCGACGCACCTCTGCCAAACCATATTGGGCGACGGGTCTGCAGAAACGATCCTTATGCGACAACAGATCCCGAAGGAACGGCCCATCCTCTGCCTGCGCGATGGCGTCGGCAGCGGCCCGCCGTACCCGCGACCAACCCAGAGCCAGACAGACGAAACCTCCCATACGGGGTATGGGCTCTCGCCGAAGCAGTTCGCCGATGACCTCGATGTGTTGTTCGCCTGCCGCCGCCACGTGCGCCTGAAGCACCCGCTCCAAAGGCAAGGCGAACCACATAGCCGCCTCGATTACCTCCGGGCGCCGGTGGACGCTCAGGCTGCTCAGGCCCTCCTGAAGGACGGCAAGAAGGATTCTCTGTTCCGTGCCGTGGTCGCCCGGAACGATGCCGTGTTGGCCGGTCAGCAGAAAACCTGTGTCGCGGGTCGCCTCGTCGGCCGACTGCTCGATGGTCGTCAGGACATGGTCGGCAAGCTCGCGGAGGGCTTCCGCTGCGGCACAGCGCACCTCCGGTGCTGAATCGCGAAGACCTACCGCCAGCAACCCAGCCAACTCGATGGACTTGGCCTGCGCCACTATCCGACACACGTTGCTTCGTCCCACGGTGTCCGCGGCGCGGGCAACACGGTGAAGAGGTTCGCGGAGTCGTGCCACCTCCTGAACGACCAGGCTCTTTACGGCCGACGGCAGACGGTGAAAGAAGCGAACCAGGCCGTCGGCGCCGGCGGCGCCTCGCGCGAGGACCGTCTGGGCGATTGGCTCGGCAAACGCAGCCTCCACCTCCGCTAGCGCAGCCGCCAACGCGCGGTCCGCTGAGGGATTCTCCGTTTGCAGTAGATAGGGATAGATCGCCGAGCGCATACTGTTGCTGACTCCAACGGGAGTTATCGGCAGCAAAAGTGCGTCCCGTTAACCGGCACAGCATCCCGAGTCGCGCAGCGACCGATAAGACCTCTGCCCGAGATGGCACATCGGCGCGGTCTCGGACGAGACGTCGCCAGACGGCCGTCCGCCGCAGAAAAGGGGCGGCGTCAGTCCATCAGATGGTACCGGATGATGCAGTAGAAGGCCTTGACGCCGTCCGTCCAGGTGATTTTCTTGCCCTGACTGTAATCGCGCCCGTCGTAGGTAATCGCTACTTCGTATATCCGCCACCTGCCGCGAGCCACCTTGGCTGTGACCTCCGGCTCGAAGCCGAACCCGTTCTGTCGAAGCCGCAGTCCCGAGATGACCTCCCGGCGAAACGCCTTGTAGCACGTTTCCATATCCGTAAGGTTCAAGTTCGTAAACGAGTTCGACAGCACCGTAAGCAGCTTGTTGCCCACATAGTGCCAGAACAGCAGAACGCGGTGTTCCTGTCCGATGAATCGCGAACCATATACCACATCGGCTTTGCCCAGCTCGATCGGGCGAAGCAGCTTCGGATAATCCTGAGGGTTGTACTCTAGATCCGCATCCTGAACGAGCACCACCTCGCCGGTGGCTCGCTCGAAACCACTGCGCAGGGCAGCGCCCTTGCCACGGTTGGCGGGCTGCTCGACGACGATCAACTGCTTGTCGGCATACGTCTCGCGCAGCTTGGGATACAGCTCGCGCGTGCCGTCCGTGGAACCGTCGTCCACCACGATCAACTCGATCTGGTGGGGGATGGGAGCCTCGAATACACGCCGGACAATCTGCTCGAGCGTTGCCCTTTCGTTATAGACCGGCATGACCACGCTTACAAGCATCGCTGCGACTCCTGCTGCTGGCGAGACTGGACGTACTGTAGTGCTGCGACACTGCTGCTTCAACTGGCATGGCCGGCGGCGGGCCCACCGGCTGATCCGGTTGCATTCGATCGGGCGACGACTACACTCGTGCCGTAGCCGACGTGCTCGGCGAATATGGGAGGACGGCGCTTTGAGAACTCGCTTGGCTGTGGGGCTCGGCGTGTTGGTGGCCATCGCGGTAGGGGGGTGTGGCCCGAAGCGAGGACAGGTGACCTCGCCCATCGGCCCGCCCGAACAGCCCGACTACAGTCGCTCGCTGCCTCCGGGTCAGTTGGCCCTGCGGAAGGTGACCGACCCCGCGCAGGTCCCCGACTTCGGACCCGGCTTTGCCGATCAGAACGGGCTCCGTCAGGCCGTCAACAACAGTCTTGCCTATCTGGCCAGGCCTTCCAGCCGACGATTTTTCCCATACGGGCAGATCTCTCACGACCATGCCGTCGCGAGTCTGCAACAGTTCCTCCGAGTGCTGGATGAGGCGCGGACACCCGAGCAGTTTGACGACCTGTTGCGGAGCGGCTTCGACGTCTACACCTCGGTCGGATACGACGACGAGGGCACCGTGCTGTTCACAGGCTACTACTGTCCGATCTTCGATGCCCGCCTCCAACCCGACGAGCGATTTCGGTACCCCCTGCACAAGCCACCGCCGGACCTGGCTCGCGATCCGCAGGCGGGCATGACCCTGGGCAGGCGAACCGCAGACGGGAACGTAGTGCCTTACTACACGCGGGACCAGATCATGGAACTCGGGCTTCCCGGCAGCGAGCTGGTCTGGCTGGCTGACGCGTTTGAGGCCTACGTGGTGTCGGTGCAAGGCTCGGCGCGACTTCGGCTGCCCGACGGTCGTCTTATGGAAATCGGGTTCGCGGGCGACAACGGGCACGACTATGTCTCTGTCGCCGAAGCCATGATCAGTCACGGCAAGCTAGACCGGAACGAACTGTCGCTTGACGCCATGATCAATTTCTTCAAGCAGCATCCCGAGCAGCTTGAGGTTTATCTGCCGCTCAATCCCCGTTATGTCTTCTTCAAGCCCGTTACCGGCGGGCCGTACGGCTGCCTCAACGTGCGGGTACTGCCGTTTCGGTCGATTGCTACCGACAAGGAGATCTACCCCCGGGCGTGCCTGGCCTACGCAGTAACCGAGTTGGCGAGAAGCGACGGGGGGGACGTGCAGACGCAGCCGTTCCGCGGCTTCGTTCTCGACCAGGATCGGGGCAACGCTATTCGTGCAGCCGGGCGATGCGACGTCTTTATGGGCATTGGTGCCCAGGCGGGGCAGTTGGCCGGCAGGACCAAAGCCGAGGGCAGGCTTTACTATCTGTTTGGCAAGAGCACGGCGGGGCTCGGCGAGCCGCTGGATGCTACCCCAGCCGGCGGGGATGACGATCAGGCTCGACCCTTGGCCGACTGAAGATGGGTCAAAGCCTGACCCTCCCGGGCCTGCGGGGGATTCGTGGTCGAGAGTGTTCTGATCCGAGTGAACCGGTCCATGACTGACCAGCAACCAGAATCGTCAGTGTCCGGCGCCTCTTCAGGGGGCCGGCTTGCGCGGATGCCAAGTGCGAAGTTGACCATGCTCTTGGCGATCCGGGCATCGCTGCGAATCCTTGCTCCCATCACCGTGATATGGGGCGTGGTGGCATGGTCCTTTGTGGGGTGGCCCTATGCAGTCGGATATGCCGCGGTCACCTGGAATTACGTGCTGGTTTTCCTGCTGACCTGGATTGCCCGCACCGCCATGCAGGGGCCGTGGCGGGTGCGCCCCATCCAGACGTTTATCGTGCTGGCCAACTCGTTCGTCGTGCCCTGGGTGTACCACAGCCGAGGATGGGCCATCCCCTGGGGCTTTGTGGGCATGTGTGTGGTGTATCACATCGGGCTGGTGATCAGCACGTACATCTTTCTCTACCTTCGGGATAGGCTGCCCATGGCCACCGTGTTCGCGCCCCAGCGAGAGGCGGCCAAGCGAGGCGAACTGCCCGCAGACCGGCCGGACCCTCCACGGACGTCCGGCTGACCGTTAGCGGCAGCAGGGCGATTGTGGCCTGGGCGAGCCACGTCTATAATCCTCCCCGCGGTTTTCGGCCCAATCAGGAGTCACTGGCGAATCAGGAAAGGGATGATGATGGCCAAAGTACGTTTGTTCACGCCCGGCCCGACCATGGTACCCGAGGAGGTTCTGCTGGAGATGGCGCGGCCCATCGAGCACCACCGCACCAGCGAGTTCCGCGCGCTGACCGGAGAGGTGCTGGATGGGCTCAGGTACGTCTTCCAGACAGAGACACTTCCGCTAATCGTCGCCAGTAGTGGGACCGGCACCATGGAAGGAGCGATCGTCAGCACCTGCAAGCCCGACCGCAAGGCCCTCGTGGCGAGGGGCGGGAAGTTCGGCGAGCGGTGGGCGGAGGTGTGCGAAGCGTTCAACATCCCCTGTGTGTGTTACGACGTCGAGTGGGGCCACGGGGCCAAGGCCGACGCGGTCAAGACCTACCTCGATAACGACCCCCAGATCGGCTACGTGATCCTTACGCACAGTGAAACGTCCACGGCTGCCGTCAGCGAACTCGAGGCGATCGCAGCGATTACGCGCGAGCGCGACGTTCTTTTGCTCGTGGACGGGATCACGGCGGTCGGCGCCATCCCCTTCAAGATGGACGCGTGGGGCGTGGACATCGCGGTGACCGGCTCGCAAAAGGCCATGATGTTGCCGCCGGGCCTGGGCTTTGCGGCCGTCAGCGACCGCGCTTGGCAGCGGATCGAATCCTTCCAGAGTCCAACCTACTACACGAACTTCGCCGCCTATCGCAAGGCGATGTCCGCCAATGATTCGCCCTATACGCCGGCTGTCTCCCTTATGCGCGGCGCGAGAAAATCCCTGGAATTGATCCGCGCCGAGGGCATCGAAAACGTGTGGAAGCGGACGGCTGCGCTGGCCCGCGCCACTCGCGCAGGGGCCGAGGCGCTCGGCATGAAGCTGTTCGCGACCGATCCGGTCGACTCCGTGACGGCCTTGCTCGTGCCCGACGGCGCCGATGAGGGAGCGTTCCGCAAGACGCTGCTCAAGCGTTTCGGTTGCAACCTGGCGGGCGGTCAGGCGCAGCTCAAGGGCAAGATTGTCCGCATCTCGCACATGGGCTACGTCGACGTGGTCGACACGCTGGGTGTTGTGGCCGCAATGGAGACGGTGCTCAAGCAGATGGGCCAGCCCGTCAAGGTCGGAGCGGGCGTGGCTGCGTTCCAGTGCGCCTGGGCGCAGGAGGCATGAACCGCGTAGATGCCCGACGACGCCGAGCGGGATCGTGCCGATTGGGGCCGCCGAACGGCGAAAGCGTGTTTTGCGCAAGGCTATGTTATAACATATTATTGTAATAACATAACATGCTTGCGGACGCAGTTAACTTTTTGTTGACTCCTGACGCTGTGTTTCCCGGGGAGTCGGCGGCGTGGGGTGCTGCGTGCAATGGGGCTCGCGCCTGGCGCTCCAGCGGTGGAAGCACGCGACGGCAAGAGAGGGCAGCAAACGAGCGGCGAGGTGAATAGGCGTCTTGAGCGACGTACAGGTTACCGGAATCGGCATGGTCACGCCGCTGGGATGGAGGACCGAGCCGACGTGGGTGCGTCTGCTGGGTGGGCACACGGCGGTAGGGGGGCAGCGTGTCGGTGACAGCGATGCCGCGGTCGCCAGGGCCCCGCAGGGGGCCGCGGGAGACGGCCTCAATGGGGCCGACCCAGCCATCCGTTTCGTGCTGGCTGCTGCGAGCGAGGCCGTCGCCCAGGCTGGGTTGGGTCAGGAGCAGATCGACGGAGGGCGAGGGGCCGTCGTCATCGGGTGCAGCAAGGGCTGCGTACTGAACCTGCTGACGGCTCACAGGGCGTTTCTTGCGGGCAACCGAACGGCCGCGGCTGAGCTGGGCAGGGCGGACCCGGCCGAGCCCGCCAGGGCGGTCGCACGGCAGTTCGCATTGACCGGGCCCTGTATGGGTATGGCCACGGCCTGTGCAACCGGGCTGCACGCCGTGATTCGCGGGGCCCAGCTCATTGCCGACGGCCTGGCTGATGTTGTGCTGGCCGGCGCTACCGACGCATCGATCCACCCACTGTTCATCAGCTCCTTCCGACGTATGGGCGTCCTCGCGGAGGTTAACGGAGATGCGACGACCGCATGCCGTCCATTCGATCGTCGACGCCGGGGGTTCGCCGTCGGCGAAGGAGCAGCCGTGCTCGTGCTCGAGTCGCCGGAACGCGTGGCTGCCCGGGACGGGCGCACGCTTGGGCGGCTGGTTGGCTGGAGTACGGGCGCGGACCCGACTGGGCTAGCAGGACTGGCGAGCGACGGCGAGGCGCTGGCCGCTGTCGTGCATCGGACCCTCAAGGCCGCTGGGATCGCACCGGGACGGATCGGATACGTTAACGCACACGGGACGGCAACACAGGCTAACGACCCCATCGAGACGCGCGCTCTCAAGACTGTGCTCGGCCCCACCGCGTGCTGCACCCCGGTAAGCTCGGTCAAAGGCGCGCTGGGGCATATGATGGGCGCCGCCGGCGCGGTTGAGGCAGCCATTACCGTACTGTCGGTCTCGCGCCAGGTCGTGCCGCCCACGGTGAATTGGTCGGATCCTGATCCAAGCTGTGACCTCGATTACGTGCCCGGATACGCACGACACCAGAACATCGACTACGCGCTGAAGCTGTCGACGGGGTTCGGGGGGGCTATCGGTGCGTTACTTGTCGGCCGCGCTGAGCCCGCACCCCAATAGCGGCGAGCGCAACATAAGATATCTTATCGGACCTTAGATCTAAGCACTGTAATCACAGGGGTTTACGTGAAGAGCTTGTCGATTGGGCCTTGCCGTGGCCACATCATCGCCTATCGGCGTGGCCAGCGGCTGAACTAAGAGCGGTCTGGGGTCGCCAGCGCCCCAGGCTTTGCAGCCGATCGATCGCCCTGCGTGTCGCTTAATCAGGTGGATCTGCTTGATGCGGGGCCGTACAGGAACGACGCAGCAGCAGCGATCGGTGCGGTCATTCACCGTGTGCCGATTCCAACTTGTTCAGCAGCGATCCCGTCAGGCAAGCGAAGAGCAAAGCGTGTTTGCCGTACTCGGTCAGACGGTACGTGTCGCGCTGGGCGAGTTCGAGCAGTCCAGCCAGTCGAAGCTCGCGGACATGGTGATACAACGGTCCCGCTTTGAGTTGGAGGGTCTCACACAGCTCGGCGTAACTGCCGGCTCCGGTGAAGATGGCCTTGAGCATGGCCACGCGGCGCGGATTGGCCATGGCATTGCAGAGCTTGGCGATTCGCTCGTCGGAGACGGCGGCGAGAAATCGCTGGCGCGGTCGCTTTGCGGGTTTGGCAAACAACTCCTCCAGCCGCTCGACCGTGACAGCAGGCTTGGTCCCGTCACACTCGACCACCGCGCAGACCCCCGCCAGGCCGAACAGACGCCTGTTCCTGGCCACCTTCGGAAAGAGCGCAGCCAACCCCCTGCCGCCCCCGCCGCCACTTTGGTGAGAGCGACGTTTGGGAGCCCCGGCGGGCGACCTTGTCCTTGCGGCATTCTTCTTGCCGGTCTTTGGCTGGCGCCGCGGACGTGGCGGACGGTCGGTTGATGCGGCCCGACTTGTACCCCCGGAACGTTTCGGCCTGAGTAACATGGTGGGTGGCTCCTAGTAAAAGTAAATTAGCTCGTTAAAGTTCTTACATAGTATGATCATATATTATAACAGTATACTGTACTACGGAAGCGTGTCAACCCCTTCGCGCAAATCTGGCTTGGAGAACCTGGGCTTTGTGTTTGTGTTAGAAACTCGGTCTCCCCGCAAAAAGACGCTGTCCCAACGGTACGTCGTCCCGGCCACCGGCGGCCGAGCCGCCCTTGGCACGCGGGGAGACAGGACCTGAACTGCCGGACACAACCTACACCGCAGTTGCCGCGGCGCGTCAGCCGCCTTCCACGACCTCACGACCCAGGGCGTCGGCCAGGTACTGCGGCACACGTGACTTGTCGATTCGCTCCTGTCGCAGCGAGTCTCGGTCGCGGACCGTTACCGTGCCGTCTTCGAGGGTTTGCCCGTCGACGGTAAAGCAGAACGGGGTGCCGGCCTCGTCCTGCCGGCGATAGCGCCGGCCAATGGCGCCCTTGTCGTCATAGAAGGCGGGCACCCGGCGCTGCAGTTGCTCGTAGATGGCCCGGGCGATCTCGGGCATGTCGTCGCGTTTGACGAGGGGAAAGACGGCCGCCTTGATCGGCGCCACACGAGGGTGAAACTTCATCAGCGTCCTCGGCCGGGGCACGCCCTTCTCGTCGGGAGCCTCATCTTCGGTGTAGGCTTCGCACAGAAGCGCGAGAGCGGTTCGGTCGATGCCCGCAGCCGGCTCGACGACATAGGGAATGAATCGCTCGCGTGTCTGATCATCGAAGTAGGTCAGATCCTTGCCGCTGGCGTTCTGGTGTTGGTTCAGGTCGTAGTCGGTGCGGTTGGCGATGCCCTCCAGCTCCGACACCCCAAAGGGGAAGGCATACTCCACGTCGGCACAACCCCGTGCGTAATGGGCCAGCTCCTCGGGCTCGTGGTCGCGCAGACTCAGGCGGTCGCTCTTGAGCCCCAGGTCGACGTACCAACGGTAGCGGGCGTCGCGCCAATACTCGTACCACTTCTCGGCCTCGCAGGGATGGCAGAAGAACTCCATCTCAGCCTGCTCAAACTCGCGCGAGCGGAACGTGTAGTTGCGCGGGTTGATCTCATTGCGAAAGCTCTTGCCGATCTGGGCGATGCCGAAGGGCAGCTTGATCCGCGTGGTGTCGAGCACGTTCTTGAAGTTCGCGAAGATTCCCTGTGCCGTCTCGGGCCTGAGGTAGGCCAGCGAGGATGAATCCTTCATAGCCCCCACGTAGGTCTCGAACATCAGGTTGAACTTGCGCGGATCGGTCAGGCCGCCCCCGCAGTTTGGACAACGATGGTGTGGGTTGTCGGCACCGATCGCTGCCTTGACAGGTGCGAGGAGGTAGTTTCTCTGCCCGTCCTGGACGAACCGCCACGCCGGACCGCTCTCACGATCGGGCACGACGATGATTTTGGCCCGCTTGGAGTTGAGCGCTCGCCGGGTGATCGTCTGCACGACGTCGTCCGCCGAGCCCTCCTCCGCCAACAGTTCGCCCTGCGCGTCGCCGCCCTGCTCGACCTGGTTTCGCTCGACTGCGGAGAACACCCCAGGTATGTCTGCCACGGCATAGAGATGATGTGCTTGTAGTTGATCCGCCCGGAACCGGGCCTTGCAGCTCTTGCAGTCCACCAGCGGGTCGGTGAAGCCGGTGACATGCCCGCTGGCCTGCCACACCTGCGGGTTCATGATGATGGCACAGTCGATCCCGACGATGTCGTGGCGCGTAGTGACCATGTCGTGCCACCAGGCATCCTTGATGTTGCGTTTGAGTTCTACGCCGAGCGGCCCGTAGTCCCAGAAGCCGCCGATCCCCCCATAGATCTCGCTGGACTGAAAGATAAACCCGCGCCGCTTGCACAGCGCGGTCAGCTTCTCCATGTACGGTTGGTCAGCCATGATCGCCGTTTGCACTCCAGTGTAGCATCAGCACCTAGGGCCCCCACCGCTTCAGCCGGGCAAACAATCTCTCCGGGCAGCGGCCGTGGGCAGAGGCGAAGATAGCCGCTAGCCCCCTTTGTTTCAAGGAGTTAGCGGGCTCCCGAGGCCGTGGCCGGCCTGTCTGCTGCCATTTCCGGTCATCCGTCGGCACAGGCAGACCATCCGGCACATTCCGTCCGTTTGACGCCAGCCAGAGCAACTCAAGCCATTTCAAAGACTTACAGAGTCCCATAACTGCAACCCCCCGCCGCGCCCTGTCGGCACCGCGTTTGCGGCCTTGCCTGTCGGAGGATTTTGCCCGCAGGAGGCGGAAGGATGCGTTGGGACGTACTGATGTGGTTTTTCCGGCGGAAGGTCAGGATCGCCGTACTGGCCCTGTTGACCTACGCCGCGCTTTGCTAGCGTCCGGGCGACGCTGCGCGGCATCGCGCCGACATCGCTCACAGCGGCCAGACACCTGAAAGCGGTGATAAAGCGGCTGGAACCCCTGCCGCCCGCAGAGTTGTCGTATCAGCTCGAGCAGCTCCCTGCTGTCGAACTCGATTACACGCCCGCAGTCACGGCAGACCATGTGATCGTGCGGCGCGTGCTCGAAGGTGTGTTCGTAGTGGGCGTGTTTCTCTCCGTAGATCACCTCGCGGATAATTCCCGCCTCTACGAGCAGCGGTAGCGTGCGGTAGATCGTGGCCTTGCCCACCCGCACGTCCTGCCGGCGCATCGCCCATAGCAGCTCCTCGGCCTCGAAATGTTGCTCGTTTCGCATCACGGCCTGAAGAATCGCCCGTCGCTCCCGAGTATACTTCAGGCCTCGGCGCCGCAGATGGGCGCGAAAAGCGGCTTCGGCTCTCGCGACGGACGCATGCTGCATTGTGGAGGGCTCTTTGGACATGTCGTCGGACCATTTGCTCACCCTAAGCATAGCGACCGTGTCGAGGCAAGCAAGCAGGGCTGCGCCCGGCGACGATCGGAGAAACCAGCTGCGATGGTTCGCTTCTGCCGGCTTGTGGCGACTTGCTTGTTGCCTCTTTCTTGGCGCGGCAGTTTCGACTGGGCTCCAGGCGGCCGAGCCCGACGGGCCGAGGCTGGTGAAACACTTCGGGCACTGGGGCTACTGGTATTACCACTTTCGACACGAAGCGGATCCATCCATGCGCGCGCCCGGCGTGGGGCCGGTCTCCTACGACTTCCTGGTGCGTCTGCCTCTATTGCACCCGACGGCGGAAAGCATGACAGAGCCCGCACCGGTGGTGATGGTCCTGCACGCGCGCCACGGCGATTTCGATCGGCGGGAGCGCCGCTGGCCCGATCACATCGTCGTAATCCCCGACGACAACACCGACGCTGTAGCGCGAACCCATTGGCTCGCAGGCCGGCAGCCCGGGCACACAGCATGGTTCGGCTACCACGAGCGATTCCCCGCCTCGCCTCAGCGAGATACCCAGGTGGTGCCCTACACGCAACGACGCTTGCTCTACACATTGCAGTTTGTCCTGGAACATTTTCAACCCGACGCCAGGCGGGTGTGGGTGCACGGGGCCTCGATGGGCGGCACGGGTGCGCTGCTACTGGCGCTGACGCACCCGGAGCGTCTGGCTGGCTGCTACGTGATCGAGCCGCTGATCACTCCCACGGGCGCACCCCAGATGATCGCCGAGGCTGAGCGACTGTTCGGGCCGAGGAAGTGGAACCTCCGCGTAGCCGGCACCGACATCGGCGTGTGGGACTACCTGGACGCGGCACGATGGCTCCAGGTCGAGCCGGCCTATCCGGGTTGGCTCCAGATTGAGCACGGCCTCAAGGACCGCACCGTGCCGTTTGACCAATACCTGTCGGGCGAGTCAGGCAGGCCGGGGTTGTACGATCTGCTGTCAGCAGGCCGAGCTGCGGGTACGTTCGTCTGGGACCAGCGCAGCCATCACAAGGACGATGCGTTGGGACGTTGGTACCCGCCCTTCGTGCCTGTCGCTACCGGTCAGGTGAGGCTCGACCGACCGGCCATCATCTTCCAGCACGCCGGGCAAGGGCAATTCGGTCTCGACACGGACGGGTTGTGGCAAGCCGGCTGCGATCCGCGGAGCTGCCCGCGCGGGATGCTCAATGCCTTCGTTCGCTGGGACGGACCGATAGACCAAGCCGACCGGCTCGAACTGCGGGTATTCCTGCTGGATGGCCCGACGTCTGCATGGCGAGCCCCTGTCGAAGAGGCACGATACCACGTCACCGTTCGCCAGCCGCATCGGTTTCCCCTGCCGCCCGGTGCGACGCTGCTCTGTCGCGTTGGGGCCGACGCCCCGAAGACGCTGACGGTGAAGCGTTCGGGGGAGATCACCGTAACAGATGTGCCGCTCCGTCGCGGTTCATCACACGCGACCACGATCCAACTACGGCACGCCCCGGATCAATGCATTACCACGGTATTCTCGCCCACCCACCCGACGCGCATCCCGGGCGGCGGCGTTCGTGTCGAGGTGCAGTGCACGGCTGTCGGGCATGGCAAGACCGGCAAGGTGGAGTTCGAGTGCCGTCTGTTGACTCGCGACCGCAACCGGTGCGTCGCCGTTCGGCGGACAACTGACGGCAAGGCGTTATTCACCGACGTGCCGCCGGGGGCATACGTGGTGCAAGCTCGTGCCAAGTGCGACAAGCGCAGCTTCGGCCCGGCCACCGAACGTTGGATTTACGTGGCGCAGACGACCCCGCCCCCCTCCCCCACTTCACGTTGAGCCTGTTGGAGAGAACTACCGATCGTACCCGCCTCTCGTTGAGGCGCTGACTGACCAGAGGTCGGTGGCGCCAAGCGTTACCCCCCTACCCTACCCTGGATTGAATCCGTCGAGCGAGTAATTACGACATACATACGCATTAGTCTTTTGATTGGGCGTCGTGTACCAACGATCGCCGCCTGTATAGGTTCGACCGCTGCGATCGGCTGGCGTGTCGTTACGACGTCCCGCTTGACTGGAGCAGGCGGACCGAGCGGTTGCGCCCGGCTTCCTGGTAGTGTTGCGAGCGTGTTTCCCCCTCGGCCGTCACGTATACGGCCCGGCGGTCTGAGACGACCGGGCACTCGTGTTCGCACAGCCCACAGCCGATGCAGCGAGACACGTCGACCTTGGGCACGCGGAATTCGATCTTGATTACCGCCGTCTCGCCAGCCGCGGGCGGCTGATGCCACCGATCGGCGATCAGCAGCGTGTCGATATCGTTCGACGCGATGGGGTGCACCTCGCGGACGCCGTCGGCGTGGAGGACCTCAACGAAGTAGCGCGTCGTCTGGTCACCGGCGAACTGATTGAACTCGAAGCGTGCCGGCTCGGCGACGAACTCACCGGGCCGTGGCTGCTCGGCCAGGGTAACCGCTCGGTCACCGGCCGTGACGACCTGCTTGGCCCCATCGCGAACAGCCAGTTGCATCCGCTCGGAGTAGATGGCCTTGGGGCTGGTCGGGCACACTTCCTCGCAGACCACACAGGGAATGTTTTTGCTCCAGGGCAGGCAGCGACCACGATCGAAATGGGCCGTTCCCAAACGAACCGGACCGGCCTGTTCGTAAGGCCCCGCGCCCAGCTTCTCGGCCACCGACAGGTGCTGAATGGCCCCGGTCGGGCAGACGTGCCCACACGCCGTGCAGGAGCTCTGACAGAAGCCGACGCGGTAGTTCATCACCGGCGTCCACAGCCCTTCCACACCCGCTTCGAACACCCCCGGCTGGAGCACATTGGTCGGGCAGACGCGCATACACTGGCCGCACTTGACGCAGCGTTCGAGAAACTCCTGCTCCTCGACGGCACCGGGCGGTCGGATAACCTTGCTCGAGAAGTCGCGCTTCGTGCGAGCGCTCGCGCGGGCGAAGGGGTAGAACAGAAAGCCCGCGACAGCTGCGAAGACCGCCCGCCGACCCGCCACGTCGGTACCGATCACCTCTCGTCCGCCCGCCGGGACGAACGCGAAACGCAGCGCATCGTGCGGGCATTCCTCGATGCAGTTGAAGCAGACGAAGCATTCCGCTTTGCGCAGATCGTCCTGCGGCTCGCAGGCCGCCTCGCAGCTTTGCAGGCAGAGATCGCAATGAGTACAACGGTCCGGGTCGCGGTCGATGCGCCACAGTGAGAAGCGGCTGAAAAACCCCAGCGTCGCCCCGAGCGGACACAGCGCGCGGCAGAAGAAGCGTGGAATGACCACGTTCAGCGCCACCAGCACGAAAAGGATCGTGCCGATGACCCACCCGAGCCGGTACACACCGGGGTCGAGGCGGAACCGCCAGGTCGACAGATTGACGTCGAGCCCTCGTTCGATCGTCGTGACGGCCATGTCCCACGTGGGCGCAACCGACACCGCCACCGAACGATGCAGCAGACACAGCGGGTCGAGCAGGCCGATCTGCAGGCTGCCGAGCACGGCTGCGGCCAGCAGAGCCACCAGCAGGTAGTACTTAAGGTGGTACAGCGGGCGATATCGGTTCGACTCTATCCGCTGTTTGGTGTTGCGCCGGTTGAACACCCAGCCCACAAAGTGATGCAGCGCCCCGTACGGGCACATCCAGTTGCAGAAGAACCGCCCGAGAAACAGCGTCGGGATCAGCAGCACCAACGACCACAACAGACCCTTGTAAACCGTGTGGGTGGTGATGGCGGTCGAAATGGCGATGAGCGGATCGATTTCGAGAAACTTGCTCAGCCACAGCTTCAGGCCCGGTAGGCTGTCCAGATAGGCGAAGGTGGTCAGCAGCGAGAGCGCAAGAAACACACAGAACAACACGCTCTGGCAAATGATCCGTACTGTCGTGATCCTCACTGCCTACCTCTTGCCGGCTCGCAAGCCACCTCATCGTCGGGCGTCTGTATGAAGCAACCTATACGTTCACCTCGGCAACGAGACCCCGCCGTTTGTAATCCTGCCAATCGCGCTGGCCGAGTCGATGCGAGAGCTGACCGCGCCCGAACTTCTCCCACGCCATCTCCAGGTACGCAAGTTTGGCCGGGTCGCGCCCGAGCAGGTTCTCGTAACACCAGGCGTCGCAGGCCACCTGATCGACGGCGGCGACGATCGTGTCGCCCGCCTTCACATCTTGCAGCCGCCCGCCGGTCGGCCCGTTGCGCATGAGCACACGCGTACCGTCGGCGATCATCAGCGTCGGGCTGATCATGTAGCCCAGATCGCTGACGATCTCGTGGATGGCCTGGTGAAACTGATTGCGCCGCCCGCCCAGCAATCCGTACCACCCCTTCATGCCAAGCGATGCATAGCAAAGGTTGTGGTCCTTGACGGTGGGCAGGCCGATCACCTTGTCGGCCTCGGCCAGCGGCGGCCAGAGAATCGACCACGAGCCCAGGATCTCGCCGCGGCCCGCGTCGGGCGGCGTCTCGCGAACCGCCACCTCGCGGAAGTGGCTGGCCGACGGCAGCATGACCACCGCTCCGGCTTCGCGGGCGGCCTGGCCGATCCCCGTCTTGGCGAAGCAACCCTCGGGCGATTCGATCGGGTTGTCGGCGACGATCACTTTCTTGGCTCCGGCCTGGCGACAGAGACGGGCCACCTCGGCCACCAGCGCCGGGCTCGTCGTGGCGCCCATCGTCGGCGGCCGGTCAAACGCCACGTTCGGCTTGAGCAACACCACGTCGCCCACCTGGACGAACCTTTTCATGCCGCCCATCGGTTCGAGCGCGGCGGATACCATGCGGGCCACATCGCGCCCCCGGGCTACCGAGAGGCGCGGCTCGGACGCGCCGTAGTCGATCGACGCGAAGTAGTTCTTCAGCTTGAGTGGCTCGGGCCGGCTGAGCCCGCGCTTGCCCGTTGGGTCGTACAGCAG
>CBFCZG010000024.1:0-23618 GCA_965602375.1 uncultured Phycisphaerae bacterium
TTCCATCGCGGGATTGAAGATCTGCGCCAGGGCGATACCCGCCTGCCTGCCGATCATGAGCCCGCCAAGTTCCAGTCCCATGAAAACCAGACTCACTGCCACGCCCAGCAGCATCCCCATCAGCAGTTCACCCGCCGTTCCGACCAGCGCCCCGCCCAGGGTCACGTCGGTCGGCAACGTCGGCCAGACAGCCGGCGCCACTACGACCGCCAGAGTCACGGCCAAGTACACCCGGATCCGCATCGGTATCGCGTTGCTGCTGAATAGCGGCGCGGTCATGACCAGGCCGCCCATGCGGAACAGGACCAGCAGTCCCGCCGGCAGAAACGTATACAAGTTGGCCAGTGCGTACGGCATATCGTGCTTCCGCAATCTCGGACGCGGTCACCAGGGAGACCGGCCGAACAACTCCGCAGCGAACTCCAGCATCTTCGTGGTGATCCAAGGCACGAACAGGATGGCTGCGATAGCCATCGCCGCAATCTTCGGTACGAACGTCAAGGTCTGCTCCTGCAACTGGGTGACCGCCTGCACCAGACTCACGGCCAGACCCACGATCATCCCAATGGCCAGCACGGGCGCCGAAAGGGTCAGCACCAGCAACATCGCATCGCGACCCAGATCCAATGCGGTTTGCAGATCCATCTTTCGACCCTTTCCAGCCGATCGCCGGCTCGACCGTTCAGGCAAAACTTTGAAGCAGCGAGCCGACGACCAAATGCCAGCCATCCACCAGGACGAACAGCAGGATTTTGAAGGGCAGCGAGATCAGCACCGGCGGCAGCATCATCATGCCCATCGAAATCAGTATGGAAGCGATCACCATGTCGACCACAAGGAACGGCAGGTAGATGCGGAACCCCATCAGGAACGCCGCCTTCAGCTCGCTGAGGATGAAGGACGGAACCAGCGTGAGTGTGGGCACTTCCTGCCACGTGATGGGCTGACCCGCCTCGACGGGTTTGCCCTCTGCATACTCGAGGAACATGTAGACGTCTTCCTCGCTGCCGACGGTCTCGATCTGTTTGATCATGAAGGTGCGAACGGGCTCGACGGCGCGCTCGACCGCGGTACCTTGGTCGATCTGGCTTTCGAGATAGGGGGTCAGCGCCTGGCTGTTGACCTGTTGCCAGGTCGGCGCCATCACGACAAACGTCAGCAGCAGGGCCAATCCGGTAAGCACCTGCCCGGGCGGCAGCTGCTGCGTGCCCAGCGCCTGCCTCAGCAGAGCCAGGACAATGATGATCCGCGTGAAAGAGGTCATCATGACCAGGATGGCCGGTGCCAGCGACAGCACCGTCATCAGCACGAGGATTTTCAGTGTCGCCGAGACGCCCTCGCGATCGCTCGCGGGTGGAACGACCTGCCGAATGTCGGGCAGCCCCATCGGGTTGTCGATGGATTGAGCACCTGCTATCTGCGGCATGACAAGCAGCAGCAGCAGGACTCCGCCCCAGATGAACGAGCATCCATGCTCCCCGTTCAAAGCGCCACTCCCTTAGCGCGTTGCACAATCGGCCTACAGCCGATCGCCTGCAAAGCTTCTGACCCTATTGAGCAGCCCGCGAATCTCCTGTCGGGCCGCCGCAAGCTCCCGCTCGTTGGGGCCCAGGGGCTCCTCCCAGGCCGCATCGTTTCTTCCGAAGTCCTTCGCTGCCTCGTCCAGCGCTTCGTTGAACTGCCCGCTGAGACGCTCACCATCCCCGCCATCGCGCGGGTGGATGAGGTCAGACAGATCGTTCGTCTCGTCCATCACCGCCAGCGACGAGATGTGCTCGGGCGTCACGCCGATCAGAATCACCCGCCGTCCGCAGCGAACCAGAGCGAGACTCTGTTTGGGCGACAGATAGGTGGTCGCCAACACCTGCATCGGACCCCGTTTGCCATTGCGTCGCACGCCCGGCAACAGGCGCTTGGCCAGCCACGCCGCCACAAGAATCAGCGCCACCACCACGGCCAACGCCCACATGGGACGAAGGTACCACGGACGGGCTGCGGCCAACTCGCGACCACGTTTCTGAGTCTCCCCACCGCGGAGAAGATTTCGCTCGATGGGCTCGTCCGCACGCGGCTGGATCTGGGCGGGCGACGACGGCGAACCGACCGCTTCTCTCGTCCCGCCCTCTCTAGTCTGGCCACTCGAGACGCGGTTCTGCTCGACCGCCCTGGCTGCACTCGCCTGGGTCGAAGGCGAGCCGACCGCTGTTCCCAAAACGTCCTGTTGAGCTTGGCTAACTGGGGCACGGCTCTGCTGGACCGACTCGGCCGCACTCGCCTGGCTCGTCGCGGATCCCGGCGGGGCAGCCACCGTTTCTGCGCTTAGAGATACGTTGGCAACCGCCTGCGAGGACGGATACTCCAGTGTGGCCGCGCGACAAGGCAGCGCAGCGCAGCAGCACACGAGGGCAACGGCCACAAAGGACGATGGGGGTCGACTGTGGGTCATCATCTCTGGCATTCCGTGGCAGCGGCAGGCCCTGTGTCGGCGATGGGCCCACAAGCTGCGGGTGTCAGGCGGTCTTGGCCTCCTGAACAGGAGCGACAATTTCATTGATGCGCACGCAGAAGTTGTCGTTCAGCACGAGTACTTCACCGCGTGCGATCAATCGCTCATTGACATAGACGTCGACAGGGTCGCCCGCGAGCTTATCCAGCTCGACCACAGCGCCCTGATCCAGTTTCAGCACATCCTCGACGTACATGCGGCAGCGTCCCAGCTCGATGGTGACACCCAGTTCGACGTCCCTGAGCAGTTCGATGCTGGCCGCATTGGCTTCGGCGGCTGCCTGCGTAGATTCCAGATCGGGCATATCCAATGTTCGCGCGTCGGCCTGATGAACCAGGTCCGGCCCATCCACAGAGTCCGACGCGTCGTCTTCGTCGGGAAGCGATTCGTCGTGCGGCTGGCTAGCCGCCTGTGATGGGGGCACGTCGGTCGCGTCGGCAGAGGCTGCGTCCACGTCGTCCTGACCAAGTGCGTCGCCGGCATCCGAATCTGAGTCCGACCCGCCCTGGTCACCCGCTACAGGCGACGCCGTTGTGTCACCCGCGGTCTGGCCCGGCTCGGCTTCGCCTGGCGTCTGACCGGCGGATGCAGATTCGTGCGACGAGCCGCCGGGCTGGGCATCAGGAGCGGCGCCCGCCCCGTCCGCCTCACCGGCCCCGTCGGACGCGGGATGGTTCGCTACCCCATCGACCTCATCCTGATTCGCAGGATCGTTCTTTTTGTCTTCGTCCGGCATGGCCATTCCATTCGGTACTCGGCCCGCTCACTCCGCTACGACCGCGCCACGGTCAGTAGTCGGCGCGAAACGGCGTGCATTTGGGTATCAGGACCTCCTTGAAGATCCCTTCCTGCCCGGCGATCTGTTCCATCTCGTGCTTGATCTGCCGGCGCAGAGCTTCGAGCCCCGGCTCCTCCAGCTGTCTCGGATCGGCTGACCGCACCAACTTGGCCAGACGGTCGTTGATTGTCGCTTCTCGATGCTCCAGCAGTTTCTTAACCTTGCCGAGTTCGCCCTGCTCGACGACCCCATAGACCTCCATGTCCCATAGAAACAACTTGCCGGTTCGCATGTTCGAAGGTCGGAGCCGGGCGAGCAGCACCTCCCGCTCGGCGGCTTCGGCCTGCTGGGCCTCGGACACCTCGGCCCCCACCACGGCTGCCGGCTTGCTGCCGAACAGCTTCACCGCCACGAAGATGCCGCCGCCCTCCAACGCCATTACCCCCAGCAGGACAGCCGCCATCAACAGATTCTTCCTGCCGCCCTTGCTCGACGTGCGGACGTCAGTTTCCGGATTCGCTTCTGCCATATTCCTGTCGCTCCTCGAAGGTCCTACCGCTGCCTTCGAAATCGGCGATCACGCTCTCACTCACAATGATCTCGACACGACGGTTGGCCGATCGTCGACTTTCCGTATAGGCCTGAACCACCAGTGGCTCGTTCGCACCGCAAGCCGTTATGCGCAGCCGGCGCCGGTTGACGCCGTTCTGGACCAGGGCATCGGCCACCGCAAGCGCTCGCCGGTATGACAGCTCCTGCTGGTCGTCGAAGTCGCTGTCGGCCGGCAACGGTTCACGCGTCGCATGCCCGCGAATCTCGATCTTGGTCGTGTGCCCACGTATTCTGCCGGCCACGTCGGCGATGAGCTTAGCCGCCTCAGGCTTGAGGCGGGCTTCGAACCGCTCAAATGCGACCTGTCCGCCGACGACGATCTGCAGACCCTCTCGAACCGTCTCGACGCGGAAAAGCCTTCCCTCGATGCCTTCCTCGTGGCTGTCGCCGAGCTTCTTGATCTTGCGGGGAATGACGATGCTCTCCAGACGCTGAAGCATGCTGATCTGGGGCGGCTCGAGCGTAGGCACCGCGCCCATACCTCCCTGGTAGCCGAAGGCTTCGCGCAGCGACTGCATCACCTGCTCAAACTTCTCCTCGGCTTTGATTTCGCTCATAGCCACCAGCATGATGAAGAAGCAAAGCAGAAGGCTCATCATGTCACCATAGGTGACCATCCATCCGGGGGCGCCCGCTTCCTGCTTTTCCTTCTTCTTTCTGGCCATGTCGCGCGCCGCGGCTAGGCCGCAGCCTCCTGCGGCCGTAATGTCGTCTGACGAACCGAAGGCGGCAGGAACGTTCGCAGCTTGTGCTCCACCGTCCGCGGATTGTCGCCGGACTGAATGCTCATCACACCACGCAGTATGATGTGCTTAGCCAGCATCTCCTCCTGGCTGCGCCGACCTAATTTGTCGGCTATCGGAAGCACCACCAGATTGGCCAGCAGCGCGCCGTAAAGAGTCGTCAGCAACGCCACGGCCATGCCCGGGCCGATCGCCGAGGGGTCGTCCATGTTCTTGAGCATGACGATTAGGCCGATGAGGGTCCCGATCATGCCGAACGCCGGCGCGTACCTACCGATCGTGTCGAACAGCGCCTTGCCGAGGGCGTGCCGCTCGGACATCGTGTCGAGCTCGTTGGCCATGATCTGCTCGATCAACTCGGGATCCGTCCCGTCGACCACCATCTGGATCCCGCCGACGATGAACTCGTCCTCCATCTCGGCGGTCATGTCCTCCAGGCTCAGGATGCCGTCGCGCCGCGCCTTCTCCGCGTAACTGACCAGGTCGCCAATCAGCTTCTGGAGATCGTGCGACTTGCTGAAGAACGCGTTCTTGACCACCCTTGCGACGCCGGCCACGTCCCGCAACGGAAAGGAGATCAAAGAAGCCGCTACCGACCCGCCTATGACGATCGCCACCGACGGTACGTCGACGAACGTATCGATGGAGACTCGGCTGGTCATCGCCCAGATGATCAGCCCAATCCCTGAAATCAGCCCTACCAGTGTAGCGACATCCACAGCCCAAGCTCCGTCCGCCTAAGTTCGGCCGTTGCGACCAGACTCCCTATCAACCATCGACCTCCCGCCGACACCACTTCATTCAGGCCGCCAGCCCGGCACGGGCACAAACGCCCGCACCGACCGCGTATACTCGATCGCTCGCCGCACCACCTCGTCCATGGATTCCCGGACCATGATGTGGTCTCCGTTGATCAGCGTGATCATCGTGTCGGGGGTCTCCTCCATGGATTTGATCAGTTCGGCGTTGAGCACCATCCTACGATTGTTCAGACGCGTTACTGCAATCATTGTCCTGGCCGCACCCTCGCGACACTCGCCTTGCCCGGTCGATCGGGCGTGCCGGCCGCACTACTCCCAACCATGCCTCTGCCGCCTACCGCGTCATCAGCAGCAACTCCTGAAGCAACTCGTCCGACGTCGTGATGATCCGGCTGGCGGCCGAAAAACCCGTCGAAGCGGTGATCAGACCGATAAACTGCCTCGACAGATCGACGTTGCTCAGTTCCAGCGCACCGCTGAGGACCCGGCCCGCACCCAGCGACATCGGAGCGGTGATTACAGGGTTCCCCGAGTTGGGACCGGTAATAAACGCGTTGTTGGTGATGGACGACAAGCCCGCCGGATTCGTGAAAGTCGCCAGGGCAACCTGCCCCAGGGTGCGCGTCAGGCCGTTGGTGAAGGTGCCGATGATCAGGCCGTCCTCGGAAATCGCGAACGCGGACAGCGTACCGGCCGCAAAACCATCCTGAGTGGTCTGCACCAACGTCGAAAGCTCGTCCGCCAAACTGCTGATATTGCTCAAGTCGATGTCGAAGCCCATCGGATCGGCCGCCCCCGTGTCGGCACGGTTGATCGACAGTTGTGTTCCCGTCGAACTCACCACCCGCCCGTCGGTGTCGTAGGTGACCGTTCCCGTGCCGACCGCCAGGTCGATGTCGCTGTCGTCCGGCGACTCCATATAGAACCGCCAGGTGTTGCCGCCGGAGGCCTTCTGTTCGAGCACCATGGTGAGCGAGACCCGCACCGGCGAGCCGAGCGAGTCATAGAGGATGAAATTCGTCGTCACGCTCTCGCCGTCGGCATGCCCGCCGTTGGTCGCGGTCGCGTCGTACTGGAAGGCGAACGGCTGCTGCACCGCGCCGGAACTGACGATGTCGCTCGGGCCGATGGCGATCTCGTTGTCCAAGCCGTAGTTGCTCTCGATGACGATCTGCCCATTGACGATCGTGATGCCGGGCGAGCCGGGAATGCTCCCACCGCTCTGGATCCCCAACGACTCATCGAGAAAAGCGATGAAGTCGCCCAGCGTCGTGCCGTCGACGCCCACAGTAAACGTCGCCTCGCCCAGCTCGCGCCCGCCCTTCTCGACGCCGCTGACCGTAATGACGTCACCGTTCGAGTACAGTTGGGTCGTGCCGTCGTAGAGGTTGGTGAGCGCGGTGAGCGCCGTGGCGTCGGGGCCTCCCGAACCCTCGCTGAGGATCTGCGACAGCAGAACCGAGCCGCTGGTGGCTGCATCGCCGGCGGCATTGAGGTTGCCGTCGAACGTGACGTTCTGCGTCGCCCTCGCCAGGTTCAGCGCGCCAAGCGGGATCTCGAGGTCCTGCAACTGACCGGGCACGATGTTGAAGTTCTCGTCGACACCGTACCCCTGAACGTTGAACCCGTCGGCCGAGACCAGCGAATAGTCGGCGCTGAGAGAGAACGAACCGTCGCGGCTGTACATCTCCTGGCCGGTCGCGCTGTGTAGCACGAAGAAGCCGTTTCCCTCGATCGCCAAATCAGTGAGCATTCCGGTGGTCTCGATCGACCCGGAGGAAAAGTCGCGCTGTATGGCCCCCAGCACACTGCCCAACCCGATCTGCATGGGATTGGTGCCGCCTTCGCGCTCTCCGGGCGAGCTGCCCAGCGAGAAGTTGCGGGCGAACTGGGTCTGGAAGAGGCTTCGCGTGCCCTTGAAACCTACCGTGTTGACGTTGGCGATGTTGTCACCGATCACATCGATCCGGTACTGATTCGCGTTCAAGCCGGAAAGGCCGGTGTACAGTGCTGATGTCAGCCCCATGGGTTACACCTCCGTACGATGCCGGCTACGCCGGCATCCACCCTTGGACTGCCCAGCCGGATCCTCCCACCAGGCTCGGTCCGGCAAGCTACACGCTTGCCATCGCTCGTATCATGACGTACGGCCACGCCTAAGCACCTCCGTCCTCGGCGTCGCCCGTCCACTGATCCAACACCATCCGAAAATCATCCGCATCCACATCACCGTCGCCGTCCACGTCGGCGGCGACGTTTTCCGTCGTTTCGTCCGGTCCGGTGTGGGAGGCCGCCATCTCGGCCAGATCGGCCTCATCGATGGTGCCGTCACCGGTCACGTCGGCGCTGGGCTGGGGGTCCTGCGTATCGTCCGGCGCGTTGCCGGTCCAGTGAGTGAAGAACTCACGGAAATCATCGGCGTCCACGTCCCCATCGCCGTCCAGGTCGGCGTCGGCGTTACTCGTGCTGCCGCCGGGGCCCGTGTAGGCTTCGACCATCATTGCCAGGTCGGCCTCATCCACCGCGCCATCGTCGTCCAAATCACCGGTGAGCGATGCCGTGTCCTCATCCCCGTCGTCATCGCTCGAGGCCGGAGCCTGCACCTCGACGACCGACTCCATCGGCAGCAACGTGCCGTTGTCGAGCTCCAAATACACCGCGCCCGCGCTGCCGAAGTGGATGGCCGTCACCGTACCGCTTACCTCCTGCACCATGCCCACGCTGTCCATCGTCACGCCTCGAACGTGTTTGCCGATCATGGCCGACGCACTGGCGAATTCCTGACGGCTGGCCAGCGTCTGAAGGGTTTCATCCAGCGCCTTGGATGTCTGCACCTGCTGGATAGTGGCCACCTGCGAGAGCATTTCCTCGTTGCTCATCGGCTCGAACGGATCCTGCGACCGTAGTTGAGCGATCAAGAGCGTCATGAAGTCGTCGGCCGTCAGCGTCTGGCTACCGGGCGAGCTTTGTGTTACGCCCGTCGTATTTCCTACAGAAGAAACATCCATTACCTCGATCTCCTGCCGGTGTACGTCGTCGCTACACGGTCACGTCAACGGCCGCCCGCGCAGCACCCGCAACCGCGTTTGGCCATGGGTCCTCAGGCCCTTCCTCAACCGCCTTCAGCCCGTACTGCTGTTGCTCCCACACGGTACCGAAGCCGCGACCCCTCTCCTGCCCATCGCCTCGGTCGCCGGCTGCCTGCCCGTGTCCCTGTCCGGATTGCCCCGTCCCCTGGCGCGACGCCTGATCGCCGTTGTGCTGCGAACTGTCGTTGGAGGCGGGCCTGCGCGCCTCGACCTCCACTCGATCGACGATGATGCCGTTCTGCTGAAGCGCGTCACGAAGCTGTCCGAGCCGCGAGTCGATCAGATGCTTGGCCTCAGCCGTCTCGGCCAACACCTGCATGTTGAGCACGCCCTGCCGCACGCTCACATCAAGCCGCAACGTGCCAAGCTCCGGCGGCGACAGCCGGATCTGCACCTGCCAGTTCTCTCGCCCAAGGTTGGCCCGTGCCACCCGAACCACGTAGTCCACCACACGCCCTTGCGGCACGCGATCGGAAGACTCCGGGGTGCCGCGCCCTTCGCCGGCAGAGAGTCGAACCTCGGACTGACCCGAGCTGCCGGCCTCGCCGCCCGCCGCCGGACGCACAGCAACGTCGACTTCGGACGGCGCGGCTTCGCCGCTGGCGGGCGCCGGACTCGACTCGGGTGACTTGGTGGTCGTCCATTGCTCGACCACCTGCCCAAGCTGAGGCGCCTCGATTCGATTCTGCCCCGTCGGAGTCGGGGGACTGTTCGTCTGTTCCGTCTGGGCAGCCACCTGCCCGCGCGGCTGGTCGGGCGCCGGCTCGACGAACCGAACCGTATCCACGCTAGCCGTATCACGCAGTACCTGCGCCGGGCGCACCTCCGGTCGCCCGTCGTCGGTAGGCTGCGATGCAACAGGCGACTGCCCTTGCTTGTCCGGCGAGGCAGGCATGGGCGCCTTCGCCGCGGGTGCCGATTGTGCACTCTGCGACGGGCTCGCCTCAGTCGTGACCGGCTTGGCGTCGGTATCAGGCTGTGACTTGCCTGCGCTGGCAGCGTCTTCTGCGGCAAGCGGCGGCGTGTGGGCGACCTCACCCGTGAACGTGGAAGCGGGTTGCTGCTGTGCCTGCGGTGGTAGATGCGCTGCGCCCTGCCCGACCACCGTAGCCTCAGGAGCATGCATAACAACAGGCTCGGCGGCATTCGTTTGCAGCGTTGACTCCTGACTGGACAGCGTCGGCAGAACCTGTTGCATGCTCGTACTCTGCTGCTCACTGGTGACGGGCGCGGGCTGGAGCGTCGGTCCCTGTCCGGTCTGGCCGTGCGCCCCCTTCGTGCCCGACTCACCTCCGTCACCGGGCCGCGATACAACTTCGGTCGTTTCAGCCGTCTTCGCGTCCTGCGGCGCCGCCTGCTTGTCGGCAGGCGGTTCGCCCGACGGCTGCGGCTCGGAGCGGTCCGATGCGTTGACCTCGCGATGATCGGGCTTGTTTTGCACCCCGTCCTCGACCCGGTCGGGACGCATATGGTCGTCACCCGGCTGGAACCTGCGGTCCTTCGCTCGCCCCAACTCGTCGGCGAAGGGCTCGGCGTTCCAGTCGCCTGTCGTCTGCACCATCCCCGCCGGCGCCGCAGCAGCCTCAAGCATCACTTCAGATAGCAACAAATCGACACGCACGATGTATCCGTCCTACCCTGTTGAGCCTGTCGGCATCGTGGTGTCCTCCGCCTGCGATGCCGCTCCCTGCTCGATCGTGTTGAGAACTCGTCCAATCCACGCCCGATCCTCAGGCGTGCTACATTCCTCGATGATGTCCCGACCCTTGCGGCTATTCATAGCGGAAAGAAACTGGGCCGCATCGGCCTCCTTCTTCTGCTGAAGCAGATCCTTGGCAATTTTCGGATCCACGCTTTGCAGATACTCCAGCGATCGCTTGAATCCGTCCCGCTGCTCCTGCTCGAGCCAGGCTTGCCTGGCCTGTTCATACTGCGCTATCTCCTGCTGAAGGGCCTCGCGCTGCTGCAATTGCTCGAGTTTGGACGAATCGATAAGCGACACCAGGTTCTCAAGCTCCCGGCGTTGCCAGTCGAGCCGCCGGGCAAGGATTTCCTCCAACTCCTCGTCATGACGGATCTTCTCGCTGGCCGCTCGCGGGGCCGGCTGGGTCGCCGCCGGCTGCGTCGTGGGGGCCTCTTCCTTGTCAAGCTCGCCCCGCAACACCATGGCAAGCTGCTCGACCCGCTCGGAGTTGAGCCGTCCCGACACCCAGGCCACCCCGATCAGCACGGCCATCACCAGTACGTTGACGATGGCGAAGATCGCTACGGCGTTGTAAATCCGCTTCAACAACGCTTACGTCTCCACCATTCGCAGGCGCAGATAGCGCTGCGTGCTCTGTTCGTCGGCATCGACCGCCTCTCGACGCTGAAGCTCATAGTGATAGCGCTCTTCTCGTTTTCGCCTGAGCGTCTCCAGAACCTTCACCTTCTTGATGGCTTCAGCCAGCAAGGCCCGCTCCTTGGCCAGTTCCGCCTGCAACTGGCGGACCCGGGCCATGGCATCGAGCACCCCTCTCTGGAGATGCGACAGCCAGTGTCGATGACGCGACACCTGCCCCACGTCCAACGTGCCCACCAACGGGCCCGACCGCATGGCCGCCACCTGCTGGTCAATCCGATCCTGCAACAGGCCGATCTCGCGCTGAACCCTCGAGCTGGTCCGAAGGCTCTCGGCCACCACGCGTTTGGCCTGGTCGGCCTCCTGCCGTCGAATCCGCAGAACCGGTTCCAATCGGAAACGAAATCGCTTCGCCATTCTTCTCGTCTCTTCCTCTACGTCGGCCCATCGCCGGCCGGGACGCCTCGGTTCCCACGGGCCTTCTCTGCCAATTCCGCGATACGTTCGTTCAGTTCGAGCAGTTGCCGCTTCGCCTCCTCGAAGCCGACGTGCTCTGCGATGCCCTGCCGCAGATACGCGTCGATCAACGGCTTGGCGTCTAGCGCCAAGTCATATTCCGAATTCGTGCCCCTCGCATAGGCGCCGATGTTCACCAGGTCCTCGATGTCGCGCCACACAGCCAATACGCGCGACACCGTGCGCGCCGCCTCCATCTGCTCGTCGTCGACCGCGTCGATCATGACCCGGCTGATGCTCTCGAGCACTGACACCGCCGGATAGTGCCCGCGATTGGCCAAACCCCGCGACAGCCAGACGTGACCGTCCAGGGCACCCCGCACCGCATCGCTGATGGGCTCGTTGATGTCGTCGCCCTCAACCAACACCGTGTAGAAGCCGGTAATGCTGCCGGCCTCGGTGCGGCCGCTTCGCTCCAGCAATTGCGGAAGCATCGCGAAGACACTCGGGGTGTAGCCCTTCGTCGCCGGCGGCTCTTCGGCGGCCAGGCCGATCTGACGCTGGGCCATAGCCAGCCGTGTGAGCGAGTCCACCAGCAGCAGGACATCGGCGCCCTGGTCGCGGAAGTACTCGGCCACCGCTGTGGCCAGAAAGGTCGCGCGGACGCGAAGCACCGGAGATTCGTCGGATGTGCTGACAATCACGACGGAACGTTTCAGTCCGTCCTTGCCCAAATCCTTGCGTAAGAAGTCGCCGACCTCGCGCCCGCGCTCACCCACCAATGCCACAACCGTCACATCCGCGGAGGTGTAGCGGGCAATCATGCCCATCAGCACCGACTTGCCCACACCCGTCCCGGCAAAGATGCCGAGACGTTGCCCACGACCCGCGGTCAGTAATCCGTCCATACTGCGGATGCCCGTGCCTAGCGGCTCGTCGATCCGCAGACGAGACATCGCCTCCGGCGCCTGCCTGAGGAGCGGGTAATACTGCTCGGCACAGAGCGAACCGCCTTCGTCGATCGGCTCGCCCATACCGTTCATGACGCGACCCAAAAGATCGCCGCCGACGGCCACCGTCTGCTGCGCGGTCCTGCATCGCACCGCGTCGCCCTTACTCACGCCCGACACGTCCCCCAACGGCATGAGCAATGCCTGATCACCCCGAAATCCCACCACCTGAGCCTGCACTAACCGGCCCGTGCGGGTGGTCATTTCGCACATCGCGCCCACGGGTGCGCGCAGCCCACCCACCGACACCCTCATGCCGGTGATCCCGTCCACCGTGCCCGTCAGGCCCTGCGGGATCATCTGCTCGACGGCCTCGAACTGGGGGGCAAAAACGCTCACGCCACCGACCCTTCCCGGTCGCCGGGCACCAGTTGCTCGGCGATGCGGTCCAATTGACCCTGCACTGTCGCGTCCACCTGGCCGCTGTCCGTCCGGATCACGCATCCACCTCGGTCGATCGACTCGTCCGCCACCACGCGAACGTGATCAAGACGTCCTGTCTGCTCCGCCCACTGCCGGCAAAACCTTTGAAGCGACTCCACTTCGGCTGGATGCACATGAACGACGACGTCGCTTGACGCACTGACCAGCGCCACCGCTTCCCGAAGATTCGACGCAGCCACCTCCGGTTCGGCAGCCACAACCCGCTTGACGACTCGACCGGCAATGGCCAGACCAAGCCGCACCAGGTCTTTGTGGGCCTGCGAAAGCATCCGCCGCTTCTGTTGATCGAAGTCGTCAAGCAGCGCCGTCAGCGCCGCAAGCAGCTTCTCCTGGTCTTGCCCGAAGCGATCGCGTGCCTCGGTCAGGCCCTGCTCGTGCCCCATGCGTCGCCCCTCAACCAGACCGGCCTTCTGACCCTCCGCATGGCCGTGCTGCCTGGTCTGTTCGGCCAACTGCTGCCGGCGACGTTGTGCATCGGCCAGGATCGAGGCGGCCTCGGCGCGCGCACTAGCGAGGATCTCGTCGGCCTGTGCTCGGATGTCGGCCAGGCTGAACACGCTCAGTTGCAGCCCGTCCCGTCGCACGTCCTCTGCCTTGATCACCGTCGACAACTTCCTATCTCCCTAACGGCGCCGTCCGGCACCGAATGCGTTCACCGCCGCGACGAAAGCCGATTTCGTTACCCGGTTATGCGTCATTTCACCCAACTCCGCCCTGCGGCGCGCCACTCCACTTATGTGTCACACCACCATTTCCTTCTCGCCGCCTCGACCGGCGATCATGACCTCGCCGGCGTCCTCCAGGCGTCGCACCACATCGACAATGCGCTGCTGCCCGGCCTCCACGTCGCTGAGGCGTACGGGCCCCATATAAGTCATATCTTCCTTGATCATGTCCGCCGCCCGCGTCGACAGGTTCGAGTAGATCTTCTCCTTCAACTCATCGCTGGCCGTCTTCAGCGCCAGGGCCAATTCGTCGTTGTCGATTTCCTTCAGGACCGCCTGAATGCCTCGGTCGTTGACAAGCATCAGGTCTTCAAAGACGAACATAAGTCGCCGGATCTGCTCCACCAGATCGGGGTCCTCTGCCTCCAAAGACTCCAGGATGCCCTTTTCCGTGGCGCGGTCCACCAGGTTCAGCATTTCCGCCACCGCCTCCACGCCGCCCACCCGGGCGAACTGCTCGGCGAACATGCCCGAAAGTCGATGCTCCAGCCCGCGCTCCACCTCCTTGATGACCTCCGGGCTGGTCTGCTCCATGTTGGCAATGCGTGTCACCACCTCCAACTGCTTCGAAGCGGACAGGCCCGACAGAATCTCGCTCGCCTTGGACGGCGGAAGGTGCGCGAGAATCAGCGCGATGGTCTGTGGATGCTCGTCCTGAATGAACGTAAGCAGATTGTCGCTTTCCGCTCGCTGCAGAAAACTGAACGGCTGCTTGGAGACCTGATGCTCGATCTGCTGAATGATTCGCTGGGCGTTGTCTTTGCCCAGCGAGCCCTCCAACAGCCGCCGAGCGTATTCCAACCCGCCCTGGTCGACGTACGATTTCGCCAAAGCAATGTTGTAAAACTCCGCGATCGCCGCCTCCCGCTGGTCGCGGCGCACATCCTGAAGCGAGGCCACTTCACGCGTGATATCCTCAACGTCGTCCTCCAGAAGGTGCTGGAGAACTTGCGCCGCGACCTGTTCGTCGAGAGACACCAACAGAACTGCCGCTTTGCGCACCCCGCTCAGCGACTGCGGTTCCGATGCGTTGGGTGCTGACGACGTCTTGGCCACTGCACCTGCTCCCATTCGCCTACCCGTTATCTTTCTCCATCCACCGTTTCACCAGCGCCGCTGCCGAGGCTGGGTCTTCTCGCACCAGGCCGTTAAGCTGATCGATCATCTCGCCCGTCCGCACGCTGTCCTCATCCAGCTCTTGCGCGACCAGAATGCCGCGGCCCTCCTGGGCATCGCCCACGGGCGCTGCCTCACCTGCCAGCACTTCCGCCGTCGGAATTTCGCCTGCCCCCAGGCCGGCCAGGACCGTGCCGTCGGCCCCGACCGAAACCGGTGCGCGCCTGCTCAGCAGCAACATCATGAACAGACTCACCACCGCCAACGCTCCCAGCCCCACCTGCCGACCGTATGTCTTCGTCAGGGCCAGAGCGCCCATCGAAGCTGCCTCGGACACGTCTCCCGAAAGAACCGGGGCGCTTACGTCGTAGTACATGGTCACTTGAACCTGTTGCGGGTCGGTCGCGTGAATGAGCGGCATAACCTGCTTGCGGATCTCGTCCAGCTGCCCGGTACCCAGCAGGGCTGCGTCATCGGCCTCCTTGCCCTCATTACCGGGCTGCTGCAGGAACACCGCCTTGAGGTAGCTGCGAGGCACATTCACCGCGGCGTTCAACTGCCGTATGCCCCCCAGCCCCGTTTCCGTTCGGACCACACGTTCGTCCGCCGGCTCCGATTTGATTCGCTCCGTCTTCTTCTCGCTCTGGTCCGATGAGCCACCCGCCGACGCAACGGTTTGCCCCACGTTGGGCACCACTCCCGGCTCGGCGCCGGGACGGCCGCGCGTCTCGGTCTGCTTGGTGCTCTCGATCTCCAGATCGATCGTCTTAGTCTGCGTCCGGTGGTATTCCTGGCGCGCCGACGACTCGAGCTCGGCGAAAATGTTCACCACCACACCCGGAATCGCCCGCAACTGATCGCGGATCTTCTGCGTGTAGTGCTCCTCGGCCTTCTTGGCCAACTCGAGCAGGTCGGACGCCGCTGCGCTCGCGCTGTCGTGATCGCGCACGCGGTACGACTTGCCCGTCCGTGCATCCGTGATCCCCACCTTGGTGGCGTCCAAACCGGCCACGGCTCCGGCCACAAAGCCGGCCATCGCATCCACGTTCTCGGCGGCCAGCCCCTGGCCCGGCTGCGTCCACACCATCACGCTCGCCGTGGGGGTAGCCGCGACAGACCCCAGGCCCCGTCGCATCGGCTTGTCGATCACCACCTTCGCCCGTTGAATCCCCCGGAAGTCACTCAGCATCTTCGACAGTTTGTTCGCCTTCGCGTAGGCCCAGATTCGATGGCTGTCTGCCTGACTCCGGAACGGACTGTCGTCCTCGATGATCTTCTCGATAGTCAGGCTCGTGTCGGCGGGCAGCATCTGCCTTTCACCCAGCCGCGCCAGGACGCGGTCGCGGTCGCTGCGACCCACAAAGATCTTGCTGCCCTCCACTTGATATGGGATGCCCATGCTGCGCAGCTCGTTCTCGGCCGACAGCAATTGATCCGGTGAGGAAAACCCCTCGAAAACCACCGGCACCATCTCGGGACGCGCCGCCCACTGCAGCAGCCACACCATCGAGAGCACCACCAGCACCGCACACAGCCCGATGGCCAGACGTTGCGAGCTGGTCAGCCCCGACAAGTGCTGGGCGACCTGTACCAGGCTCTTGCGAAGGAATTCCATCCGATCAGCTCCACATTACGGCAGGTGCCGGGGCGACCCCGACCGCGCTAAATGCGCATCTGTTGAATTTCCTCATACGCGTCCGTCAGCTTGTTCCGGATCTCCATCAGCAGCCCGAACGCCACCTGGGCCTTGCGAACGGCACTGAATACCTCGGCCATGTTTTCCGTCTCGCCTGTCGCGAGCCGCTCCACGCCGGCTGTCGCCTCTTGCTGGAGGTTGTTCACCTGGTTCAGGCTCTCCAGCAGCACGGTCTTGAAGTCCTTGCCGGCCGGCGCCGACTGCTGCGGCTGATCAGGACGAGCGATCGGCGCGGGACGAGTCAGCGGGTTGACATGGTTTATGTCCATCGAGTCAGGCATGATCCGTTACCTCTGCCTTCGACCGCCACTAGGCCAGCAACCGCAACGTGTTGCTCACCATGGACTTGGTTACCTGCATCGCCGTGATGTTCGCCTCGTAGGCCCGCGCCGCCTCCAGCGCGTTGATCATCTCCGTGCTTACCTGCACGTTCGGATACCGTACATACCCGTTCGCGTCGGCGTCGGGGTGTCCCGGCTCGTGGACCAGCCTCGGCGACGACGGATCCTCGCCGACCCGCCCCACATGCACGCCCGCGCCGCCGCTGCCGTCGCCCTCGGCAAAGACCACGAAGCGCCGACGATACGGCTCCGGCTGGCCATCCGCGTTGCGCGTGGTGAACGCGTTGGCCAGGTTCCCCGCCACCGTGTCCATGCGTATACGCTGCGCTGCCAACGCCGAAACGCTAATGTCGAGTGCATCAAACATCGCTCAGCTCAACCCTATTCCAGTCGCCCGCGGATCGCCGACATCATGCTGTTGTAGCGCCCGCGCAGCAGTTCCAGCGCCGCCTGATGGACCATTGCGTTCTTGGCCAACTCGCTCATCTGCCGCTCCGCCTGGGCGTTCGTCCCGTCGTGGAACAGCACGTTCTGTGGCTCGACCTCGACCGGGCGCACTTCGACGCGTCCGCTCGGGCCTACCTGCCAACCCGGGCCGTCTTCCACCTTTGGGCTCGCCTCACCCGTTCGCGCCTGTCTCACCAGGGCCTCGGACAGCGCTTCCCTGAAGGCGGGCAGATCCACGTCCTTCGGTCGGTAGCCCGGCGTATCCAGGTTGGCTATGTTGCCCAGCAGCACACGATGGCGGTCCTCGGTGAACGCAGCCAGCTTCTCCAAGACCACGACCGACCCGCTGTTGACAACAGAACTCAGCAGCATCGGATCCTCTCCACCGCATCCACCAAGCGGGCACACCGGCGGCGCCCGGTCGCCCTAACCGAACCACAGCCTGTCGTATCTGCTGCAATCGCCATACCAGCCTCGACCACCGGCCCGTAATGCCCTGCTGACGCCTGTCGACGCTCCCGCAACGCGCAATTCCTGCGCTTCGACCAGGCGATTCCTGCGCCGACCGCTTCATCCCGCACGCAGCGCCTCCTCTTCCTCCCGCCAACGCTTCAACTTCATTCCCAGCGTCCTCAAACCGATCCCCAACGCCTTGGCCGTCCGCTCGCGGTGCCCGTTGAACCGGGCCAGGGTCTGCCGAACAAGCTCTCGCTCTGCATCTTCGAGAATATGGCCGGGGCGTTGATGACCCGGGAACTTGACCGACCGAACCTGCCCGCTCAGCCACATCTCAATGTCATGGGCCTCCACCGTTTGACCGCTGACCAGAATCGACGCCCGCTCACAAACGTTCTCCAACTCCCGCACGTTGCCAGGCCAGTCGTACTGAAGCAGCAGACGGTGCGCTCGCGAGGAGAATCGAAGTGCCTCGCGCCCCTCACGCTTTGCAATGCGCCCCAGGAAATACTCGCTCAGTTGGGCAATATCCTCGCGACGGTCGCGAAGCGGCGGCAGCACGATCGGCAACACGCTGATGCGGAAGTACAGATCCTCACGGAACCGATCGCGAGCCACCCATTCGCGCAGCGCCCGATTCGTTGTGGCGATCACGCGAACGTCCACACGCCGCGTGATGCTGCTGCCCACCCGCTCGAACTCACGCTCCTGAAGGACCCTCAGCAACTTGGCTTGAAGATTCAGCGGCACCTCGCTGACCTCGTCGAGCATCAGCGAACCGCCCTCGGCCAACTCGAACCGCCCCTTGCGGAGGCGATCGGCTCCCGTGAAAGCACCCTTTTCATGCCCGAACAACTCGCTCTCCAGCAGCCCGCTGGAAAGCGCGGCACAATTGAGACACAACATCGGTCGGCCTGCACGTGGGGACACGGCGTGAATCGCTCGGGCCACCATCTCCTTGCCCGTGCCCGACTCACCCTCAATCAGGACCGTGGCGCTGCTGTTCGCTACGCGCTGGATCTGATCGTGCACCTCCTGCATAACCGGCGAATCTCCTACGAGAGCTCTGCCCTGCTCCCAGTCCAGCAACGACGTTCGCAGAGCCTCGTTCTCCGCTCGCAGACGCCCGTCCTGGATGGCTCGCTCGGCCAGAATCGCGATTTCGTCGCCCTGGAAGGGCTTTTGCAGGTAGTCGAACGCCCCCAGCTTCATGGCTTCGACGGCCGTCGCCACCGTCCCGTAGGCCGTCATGACGATCACCGGTGCCTCGACGCTCGCTGCGCGCAGCCCGCGCAGCAAGGCGATCCCGTCCATCGCGGGCATCTTCAGATCGGTGATGACCAGGTCGAAAACACGCTGACGCGCCGCCTCCAAGGCGTCGCGACCATGTTCGTAAATCTCGACCTCGTGGTCCTCTCGGCACAGAACCCCCTTGAGAGAATCACGCATCAGCTCCTCATCATCCACGACACAAACTCGCGCCATCCTCAACCCTCCCGGTCAACCGCCTGCGACCCGTTCAACAGGGGCAAACGTATCGTAAAAGCCGCGCCGCCCCCGGACCGATTCGCCGCCCGGACCGTGCCGCCGTGCGACTCGGCAATCCGGTGCACGATCGCCAGACCGAGGCCCGTACCCGTGTCTTTCGTCGTGAAAAACGGGTTGAAAAGGCGATCCAACGCCTCACCGTCTATTCCGCGACCCCGATCCGCCACCTCGATCTCCACGTGGTCGGCGCCCGCCCTGCGGCTCGACAAACGCACAAGCCCGCCGGCCTCAGATGCCTCCGACGCGTTTAGCAGGAGATTCAGAACCGCTCGCTGGAGTTGCCCGGCGTCGGCCCAGAACTCCTGGTCGCCGGCGCCGTCGTCGATTTCGACTTCCACACAGCGCTGCACGAAGTGCGGTCGCGCCATCTCCACCGCTTCTGTAAGGATCGACCTGAGCAGCACAGGGCGGCGCTCCAACTGTCTTGGATGGGCAAACGCCAGCACGTTGCTCACGACACCATCAAGCCGTCCGACGCCCTTCTGAATCTTGCGCACGAGGCCGAGCGATGTTTCCGAGCCCTGACAGTCCTGCTCCAGTAGGGAGGCGAACAACGAGATCCCGCCGAGGGGATTGCGGATCTCGTGCGCCAGGCCCGCCGCCATCTCGCCCAATGCAGCCAGGCGCTTTCGCCGTTCCAACTCGCGATTCTTGACGGCCAATTCCTCGCGCAGCCGCGAAACCTCGCTCTCGAGCCTCTCGTACGACACCTTGAGCTTCTCGGTTACCTCGTTGTACGCGAGGATAATGGCCCCGAGCTCCCGCTCTCGGTCGGTAAGTGCCTGGGCATTCGACCCGGCCCCGACGGCCGGCGAAGGCTCCAGCACCTCGGCGGGTGACGTCATCGTCTCACTCATCGGTCTGATCCAGGTATCTCGGGGCATCAACCGACTTCGACGCGTACGCTCGATGCGCCTGCTGCCCCGTGACCGCTTGGTCAAGCTCCTGTTTGATCCGATTTTTCCGCAAAGACAGAGCCTCCGTGTCGCTTTCGTCGCGTTTCAATATCGTTTTCAACAGCTCATTGACCTGCCCCGCCAGAAGTCGCACCTCATCCTGCTGCGACGACGACATCGTCGCCAGGATTTGCTCTGACTGGGCGCGGATCGGCGCCAGCGACTCGTCCAGATCCATCAGACGATCGACCAGCCGTTGTCGACTCGACAGCACACTCAGCAGGCCGTCGGTGTCGTTTGAAGCGATCAGCGACTCCTGCCGGTGCGCCAGATCGTGGAGTTCGCGGTACAGATCCCGCTGCCGCCTAAGCAGCTCGGTCAGTCGTTGCCCGTCCTCAACGAGTCCCGAAGTGTTCATGGTGCGCTCCCTTCTTGTGATGCCAGAAGACCCGAGTCTTCAACCCACGCGAGCACATCCTCCCAGCGCTGACGGTCGATGCCGGTCGGTCGCTGAGCAAAGTCTGAAGCCGGCATTCGCCGCAGAAGCCAGCGGGCTCGCCCCAGGGCCGTCCTCGCCCGCTGCCGCTCGCCCAAACGAAAATAGCAGTTGATAATCTGTAAGTAGGCCGACAACGACACAGGCTCATTCTGATAGCGGTAGGCCGCCTGCTCGTACAGCGGTACCGCCTGATCGTACTGTCCCAGCTCAAAGGCACATTCCGCTCGGTACAGGTACCCAAGCCGGAGATAGAGCTGCTCGCGCGCCGACAACGAATCCTCAGGCCTCGCGCCGTAGGCCTCGATCACCTGTTCGTACAGGTTCGCCGCCTTTTGAAGACGCGTGCGAAACTCGTTTAGCAGAGCTTCACGCGCATTGAACTCCATATCGCCCCCCGCCCGGCCGCGTAGCGCCAAGCCTGCCTTGAGATACGAGTCGGCCAACATGAACTGCACCTGCGGACGCCGCGCGTCCTGCGGATAGTACTCCAGAAAATCCTCCAGACGTGAAACGGCGTCGGTATGCCTGTCCATATGGCCGTACAGTTCGCCAAGCCTGAACAGCGCCTCTCGGAACAGCGGCGCTTCGGGCGTGTACAGGCCGGGCTGATTGGGGTCTTCCTCCAGCACCATTAGAAGGACCTGTTCGGCTTGTTCGTAGAAATCCTCTCCAAGCGCCACGAAGCACTGCGACAGCGGCACCATCGCGCTGAACGCCGACAGAGTCCGAGGGTGTTTCTGCACCAACGTGCGATACGACTCAATCGCCGAGTGGAGTTCGTTGCTCGCCTGATAGGCCTGCCCCAAGCGGAACCGCGCCTGCGGCGTGCGCGGACTGCTCGGGCGCTGCACGATAAACTCACGGAGAATCTCGATCACACTCTCCGTTTCGCCGGCCAGATCGAAGTCGTCGGCCGCCCGCCAAGCAGCGTCCTCGGCGATGGCATCCCGCAGCGTGTTTGCCTTGGCCAGATCCAGCCACGTGTTCGCCGCTTCGCCAAAGTGCCGTTTGGCCTCAGCCAGCTGTTCTGCACTCTCCGCGTCGTGCGGGCCGCCTCCGAGGCGGTCAGCCTCGCTGCGTGCCTGACGGGCCAACTCCTCGTGCAGGCGCGCCACCACGCCCAGGTACCAGGTCATCTTCTCAAGGTCTTGCCGATTCGTCAGCTTGAGGGCCAACCTGATGAATCGCAGCGCCTCGACCGCACGCCCTTGCGCCCGTAAGTCGTAGTAGAGCCCCGTCAGGCTGGTACGCACGGCCGCCCCGTCCACCAGACGCCCATGCCGCCCGCGCTCCAGCAGCGCCACGACCTGCTCGTACGCCTCGGCCGCCTCGTCATATCGCTCGAGCGCCGCCAGGCATTCGGCCCGCCCAAGCATGCACCCCCCCACGTACGGACCCGCCGCGAACGACGCCAGTACATCATCAAAGACCGACAACGCGTACTGAGGCCGATCCTGCTGATAGTCCAGCCGTCCCAATAGCCAGCCGGCCTTGGCGCTGAGCTCATCGCTGACGCTCAGCCTCGCACGAAGCTGGCGTATCAGCGGCTCCGCCTCGTCGTAATCGCCCGCGTAGAAGTCCGCCAGCGCGGTCAGGTAATCCAACTGCCCGCTAAGCAAGCCGTCGCTGACGTCCCGGCGCGTGCGGATCAGCAGTTCGCGGGCCTCATCCAAACGGCCTTGCCGCAGCAGCAGCTCGGCCTTGCGCTCGACGGCCCACACCAAACTGGCCGGATCATCCTGGCTGTGGGTGAGTAACGAGTCGATCTCTTCCTCAATACGGTCGGGCGGAACGTCGGGCATGATCCCCAGCAACTCGACGACCTTGCGGCGAAGCCGGTTGGGGTGCGATGGAGCCAGACTCAGCGCCTGGCGATACCGACCTACCGCCTTGTCCCACCGGCCCAGCCACTCGTGCGCCATGGCCACCCGTTCGACGTCCTCCGCCGTTGGAGGCAGCCCCCTTTCGGCGGCTTGGCCGTGGTTGTAGATGATGCGTTTGGCATTCTCGGGGTCGTGCTCGGCCAGGGGCTTCTCGACGGCGAAAATCGTGCGAGCCATGAGCCGACGGAGCCGCGCCACCTCTTCGTCAGGTCGCTCCTGTTCGAGCAGAGACTTGATCAACTCAGCAGCTTGCGTGTGGAAGCGCCCCTTCATCAGGACTTCCACGCGCTTCACGTACGTCTCGAAGGGCACGACCTCCTGGTCCGGACCGATGCGCACCAACCCGATTGCCAACAGGACCAGCGCGCATGCGAGTAACGGCCCCTGCCACTTGCCGGCTAAGGACTGCCGAAGCTGCCCCGGTCCAACAGGCCTGCTCATCCTGAGCCTCTTTCCAGCCGGCCCTCCTGGCCGACCAAATTTGCGGGCTGCTACGTGGCGCCGGATGGGGCGCCGGAAAGGTCACCTGCGAACGTCTCACCCGCCATCAAAGATCGTATTTCTGCAAGCCGATGCGTTTTCTTCAATTCGCCGATGCGGTGCAACCTCTCGAACACCGACTCGTCGAAGAGACGGTGCCCGCCGGGCGTCCATGTGTGCTCGCGTATCAGGCCCATGACCGCGTAATTGTGGAGGGTCTTGCGGGACAGCCCGGTGTGCCACACGACCTCCTGCACGCGGTACAGCTTGGGGGGAATCGTGCATCGCCCCGGCCCGTCGGGCAGACAGTCTTGCCGCGAGCGGTTGGTTGGAGACACCGCACCCGCCGAAGCCAATCCCATCTCGTTGTGCCCTTTCAGCAGGACGAAAGACATTAGACGAAACGTCTATGAGCTTTATGCGCCGGACCGATAACTACGTCAATAGGCAATCCCGCAAATTGTCGAAAATTTCTTGGACCACCCCCTCCGCGCGCCCCGATACATGCAGCGCGACCCGACTCGAAGCGCCGCACACAAGCCTGGATCGCCACCATGAACGACCTCTTCTGCAAGGTCCTCGCCGTAACGCCCGATAATACGCTGGTCCGCTCGCTACGCGCCGAACTGGGGCGGGTCGGGGCCGCCACACAGGTTGCACACCTCAAGAGCCCCGACGACATCGCCGGCGCAGCCGGCCTCCAGGACTGGCTCGTCGTCGATGTCGATCGCTTCGGACATGCCGTATGCCGCCACGGCAGCGTAGTCGCTTGGCCGGGACAGCGGGTATTA
>CBFCZG010000025.1:0-23117 GCA_965602375.1 uncultured Phycisphaerae bacterium
TCTACGTGCGCCAGAACGGGCGAAGGGTCCTCAGACCACAGGCCGGCCCTATCGGTACCTCGGCTGCGTACCTTGCGCTCACGCCGGTCGAAGGCAACCCCTTCTTCGGCCGAGACGATCTCCTGCGCCTGGCGGTCGAGGCGGGCGACCGACTGGTGTTAGACCATCTCGACGTTGGCCGGGCATTCGATCGGCCGAACCACTTCGACATCTATCCATTGGTCCGCATCGTCCAGCTGGCAGGTGACCACGCCGGCAGGACTCGCTTGGCGCGTTGGCGCGAGACCATCGCGCGAAACCTCAGAGCGATCATGGATCTGATCGATCGCGCTTGGCCGAATTTGGGTCGCCCGGCGCCGTGGTCGGGCACCGGGCCGAACCACTACTTCGGCTGGTTTTCGGTCGGACGGGAGCAGGCGACGCTCTTGGGCGACGGCGCGGCCGTCCGCAGAATCGACCGAGCATTTCTCAAGCATCTGAGAATCCAGTCGCCTGAGGGGTATTTCCCCGAGCACGTCGGCCCATCGGTCGGCTATCAGCACGTCAGCCTTGGCGGCGTGGCTGAGTATCACCGCCAGCACCCCAGGCAAGTGACGATGCAGGCGATCGAACGGGGTGTAGCCTTCATGGTCCGGGCGATCTACCCGGATGGCCGAGGGCTCGAGACGCTCGACGAGCGCAACCGCCTCGGCAGCTATCCGCGTCTGCAACCGGGCCTGGCGTGGACCGGCGAAGGTCGAACGCTGCTGGCTCGAAATATCGAGGCCCAGCGAGAACGGTTCAGACGGACGGGTCCGCCGACGCACTTTCGCAACGAGCGCGACGCCTGGACGCTCGGCTCGGCGTTCCGCTGCTACGAGCATTTGCAGGCCACCCGCTCGCTCGGCATCAAGCTCAAGCCGTTGCCTGTCGACCGCAAGCGGTTCACGTGGCGAATCGAGGATAAGAGCCTGGTCCGCAAGGACGGCCCGTGGTTCTATGCTCTTTCAGCCTGGACACACAACACACATGCCGGCAACCCGTATCATTTCGAGCGGACGCAGGCGCTGAGCGTCTATCACGATGCGGGTGGGTTGATCATCGGCGGCGGCAACGACAAGCGCAATTACCACAACGCGACCATTCACCTGGTCGAGGGTGGCGAAGTACATTATTTCCCGGCCTTGCGGGGCAGGATGCTCGCCGGCGTCGAGGCCAAGGCGCTTTCCACACGCGGCAAGTGCGATCGACTGATGTTCGACTACGGCTCGGCCAACGCGGTACTTGAGGTGAGGTGCGAGTCGGACGAGCGATTGCGTATCGCTCTGGCCGTGGAAACCACCATGACGGATCCCGATATAGCGATGGTGCTCCAGTTGCCCGTTCAGCCGCCTATCGCGCTGCGCAGCGGCGCCCGGCAGATTCGGCTGGGCAGGGCGCGTCACAACCAGAGGCCCAAGACCACGCCGATCGGCCGTTCGCTGGCACTGCCCGGTACATGGAAGCTGGTCCTGCCGGCCGGCGCCTCGCTGGCCTGGCCACACGTGCCGTGGAACGGATACCGTCCGCCGGACTACAAAGCGCTGCCGGCTGATGCCGTGGCGCTGGTGCGCGTGCCACTGAGCAAACACTCCGGTCGTGCAGAGGTCGTTGTCCTTTGCGGTCGCCTTGCGTCCCGGCCCTGAGCCGTCGGCTGGCGAATATGGCTTGCGACCGGCCCCGACACCTGCAACGTCGGCATAGAGCCGGCCGCGGCCCGCTTTCGTGAACGGATTGAAACAATATGGCCAAACGCAAGCTTCAAGTCGGCGTCATCGGACTCGGTCGTATCGGCTGGAATTATCACTGCAGAACGCTCGCTGCGCATCGGGATTGGGATCTGGCGGCCGTGGCCGATCCGGTTGGCGATAGGCTGCGCGAGGCCAACGCCCTCTTCGGCTGCCAAGTGTTTCAGTCTTGCGACCACATGCTGGCCGACGCCGAATTGGACGCTGTGGTCGTGGCCTCGCCAACGCATTTGCATAAAGACCATGCGATGGCTGCACTTGCCCGAAAGCTGCACGTCATGATGGAAAAGCCGCTTGCGGCAAACCTGGTCGAAGCGCAGGCGATCGTACGCACAGCCAAACGCCGCAACCGCCTGCTAACGGTGTATCAGCCGCACCGAGCCGCAGCCTACTTCCAGCACCTGCTGCGCATTGCCCGGTCCGGGCGGATAGGCAAGGTGTACCACGTCAAGGGCGGCAGCTTCCGGTTCGTGCGACGCAACGACTGGCAGAGCTTGCGCAAGTACGGCGGCGGCATGTTGAACAACTACGGCGCGCACCGCATCGACCAATTGCTGGCTCTGACCGGGGGCGATATCAGGAGAGTCTTCGGCCACATGCGCCGTGTGCTGTCGCTTGGCGACGCCGAGGACGTGGTCAAGCTCATATATGAGACGCGCGACGGTGTGATAGGCGAGATGGACATCAACCAGGCGTCTCCGACGGTCTCCTACGAAATGGAGATCTACGGCACCCGCGGGAACATCGTCAAGCACGGCAACACGTACACGATCACGTCCATCTCGCCACGGCAGCTTGCACGCACAACGCTGAATCGGGACCTCGCCGCCGCAGACCGCAAGTATCCCCGCGATGACGTCGGGTTCGACGAGAAGGTTGTTGAGGTATCGCCTCGCTACCAGGTGGACGTTTATCGCGACTTCGCCCGGGCCATCCGCACAGGCAGCGATCCCTTCGTCGCCCCTTCGGAGGTGCTGTCGGTCATGCGTCTCATCGACCGCTGTCGCAACGACGGTGGCCGGATCGTAGCCACGCCGTTTGCGTGAAAGGTGCGACACGCCGATCCAGCGGTCAGGCGCGGCGGCTGATCTCGGGAGTTCTGCCTTCGCCGGCTGGCCATTCCCCCCGGACACCGGTGAGACCGCAGCCCTGAACGACTTGATGGAAACGGAACATCGGTTACCATCGTGTCGTTGATGGGGGCATCTCAGACGTCGGGAAGGGATCGGACCATGGTAGACAGAAACGTTGCCGGGCTCGTACCCTTTTTCGTGGCTTTGTGCGCATGCACGGGCGTTCTAACTGTAGATCGCCCCTGCCGCGCTTCTGAGGATGTAGACGCTGGCGCGCGGCGATTCCACGATACGCTCGGGCTGTCGCGAGGGCTGGTCGTGGTGACCGGCGAGGGTGCCTGCGAGCTGGCCACGCAACTGGCGGGGCTCAATCAGGTCGTGTACTACGTTCACTTGCCGCCCGGAAGCAACCTGGCCGACGCGCGTGGGGCTCTTGACAGGACCGGCCTGTTGAACAGCCGGGTCTATGTAGAAGCGGGGCCGCTCAATCGGGTCCCCTTGGCCGACAACCTGGCCGACGCGGTACTCGTGCGAGGGCAACTGCCGCCAAGCCCCGGCAAGGACGAACTATTGCGCGTTCTCAGGCCGGGAGGCAAGCTGATCGCCAACGGCCACACGATTGCCAAACCTATTCCCGAGGGTGGTGACGACTGGTCGCATCCGTATCACGGACCTGACAACAACCCCAAGTCCGATGATGCGCTGGCGCGATGGCCCTATCTGACGCAGTTCTTCTGTGAGCCGTACTTCGCGCCCGTGCCTCAGGTGTCGCTGGCTAGTGGCGGACGAGTGTTCTGCTTCTACGGCCATGTCGCGTTTCATGAGCGCGAGGAGCAATGGCTCAGCACGTTGCTGGCCGTAAACGCCTACAATGGGACGATCCTCTGGAAGCGCAAGCTCGACCCCGAGTTCCTGGTCCACCGGAACACGAAGGTGGCTACTTCGGACCTTCTTTACTATGCCGAGAAGGACGTCTGCCGCGTGATCGACGCAGGCACCGGCAAGCAGATCGGCCAGATAGCCGCTTCCGATGTGGTTGAGGCGGGCGACGACACCGACTGGAAATGGCTAGCCATCCAAGATGGTGTGCTCTACGGGGTACTGGGGCCGCAGAGTACTCCCGTCGAGGTGGCGAAGCACCGCAGAACCGGTGGGGGATGGCCCTGGCGAAAGGTTTCGAAGGGATACAACGACAAGAGCCTGATCTGGGGATTTGGCCGCACGGTCATTGCCTACGACTTGGCGGCCAAGCGCGTTCTTTGGTCGCATCGCGAAGACAAGCAGATCGATACGCGCGCCACGTGCATGAAGAACGATCGGCTGTTTCTGTTCCGGTTCGGCAGCTATCTGACGGCGCTCAACACGGGCACTGGCGAGGCGATATGGCGCAAGACGGCTTCGAAGGATCCGGAGTTCTTCGAGACGTTCGGCGAGTACTTCTGGCGGCAAGGGGCAGGGAGCAACTGGAAAACCGTCACCTATGCCAAATGCAGTGATCGCGCACTGTACTTCGCCGGCCCCCAAATGCGCAAGCTGCTCGCGGTCTCAACAGAAGACGGCAGCGTGTTGTGGGAAGACCCGTACGACAACTACCAACTGATCCTGGACCGTGACGCGGTTTACGCCGTTCCGTTCGGAAACAAGGCTGCGTGCAAGAAGTTCGAGGCGCTGACAGGCAAGGTACTGGCGGAGTATCGCATCGGTCGGTCGAACTGCACGCGGCCGACAGCCAACGCCGAAGGCATATACTTCCGACGGCAGGGAGAAGGCACACTGCGATTCGACCTGCGGGCTGCGCGATCCGGACGGATCTCGGCAATGCGCCCGTCCTGCACCGACGGGGTGGTGACGGCCAACGGGTCGTTGTTCTGGTTCCCGTGGGTCTGTGACTGCAACATATCGATGTACGGTATGATGAGCGTGGCCTCGGCGGGTAGTTTTGAGTTCAGCCGGCAGGCGATTGAGTCGGAGCGGCTCGAGACCGTCTCGGAGCAAACGTCAGAGTTCGAATTGTCTGAGCGGGACTGGCCCACCTATCGCGCAAGGGGTTCGCGTACCGCCGAATCTACCGCCGCCTTGGCCGATCACACGCGGAAGCTGTGGGAGTATTCCGCGAATGGTCAAGTGGCGCTGACTGCCCCGGTCGCCGGCGGCGGGTTGGTGTTGCTGGGTGGGTCCGATGGGACTGTTCGGGCGCTGGACGCCGCGACGGGCCAGCAGCGATGGGCGGCCTACACGGGCGGCGCGATCAACTATCCGCCGACGCTCTGGCGCGGTGCGGCGCTGGTAGGCTCGGGCGATGGCTGGGTCTACAGCTTCGACATGGCCACGGGGGCTCTGCGCTGGCGATTCCGCTGTGCGCCCGTAGAGAGAAAAATACCCGTCTATGGCAAAATCCTGTCGACCTGGCCGGCCGCCAGCGGTGTGCTCGTCGACAGCGATGGCACGGCCTACGTGGCCGCCGGAATCATCGATTACAACGGCACGCACGTGTACGCGCTCGATGCTGCCACGGGCAGGATTAAGTGGCAGAACAACACCGCCGGTCACCTTGATACGTTCGCGAGGTGCGGCGTCAGCGTGATGGGGCACCTGCTGCTGGATCGGGGCAAGCTTTACCTTGCCGGCGGCACGACCGTCTCGCCGGCGGCGTTCGACGCGAGCACCGGCGAGTGCCTCTCGACGCCGACCACCGGCTGGGGCGACAACTGCGGCAGCGAACTGACGCTGGCCCCGCAGGGCTATGTGTGGCCCTCGGGTCAGCCACTCTACAACACGCCCGAGGAGCCGGTGTTTCGGGGACGCGGTGTGACCACCAAGCCTTTCTTTGCCCGGGCGGGCAACCTGATGATCGTCTGGCTCAACGATGCCAAGCTCGCCTGCTACGATGATGACGCGTTCTTCCAGGGGGGGACCTTCAAGGCATGGGTGGAAAACGACCGGCGGAGGCGCCGAGGCCTGGCCAAGAAATCGGACGAGCACAAGGTCTGGCAAGTCGATTGCCCGGGCAGCGCGGCGATCGCCGTGGGCGCCAACGCCACCGTCCTCGTTACGGGCGCCAAGGTGCCGAAGGGGGCCGCGGGCATGGTCGAGACGCCGAGGCGGGTAGCTGCCATCTCGCATACCGATGGCCTGCCACTGTGGCAGCACGAACTGCCGGGCGAACCCGTCCGATGGGGCGCCGCCATCGACCGAAATGGTCGCGTGTTGGTGGCCCTGCGGGATGGTCGACTTATCTGCTACGGAAGCTAGCCGCGGCGAACACGTGTCTTGCCGGCCGGCACGCACGTAGAACCTGAGGGTAAGGGCACTCGTATGTGACGCCTTTCGCGAATGCCCGGCGATCCCTGCCGCCGACACGGCGCAGGCGAGGCATCGGGTGCGAGCAATGTCCCTGTGGCCATGCTCACTTGAAGTGCGCCCGCGGCTGACCGTCCATCCAGTCGCCGTGCCCATCGAGATAGAGCACGTTCAGGCCGCTCTTGTGTTTGCGGGTATGGGGGAAGGGAGCCTTCTTGCGAAAGAAGTCGCTCAGCACCCAGTAGTCGCCTGGGCGATCACTTTGCAGCGCCGTCGGCGTGAGCGGGTCGCTCGGCTGTAGCGGGAGCGGACCACCCGAGTTGCGCAGCCGGCGCGGGCGGAACGAGTCCATGCTCTCGTCATACTTGCTGTGGTTCGTCGATCGCCACACGCTACGGTCGCGAAAGCTCCAGTAGAAGTAGCTGATGTTGCCGGCCTGACGGTTCTCCGGTGTGTCGATGACCGACGTGCTTTCGCCCTTTGGTGGATAATCGGTGACGTTCTGAGCCACCTCCTCGATGTAACGGGCCTGCGGGCAATACATGGCATCGATCAGCCCGGTTGCCTCGGCGTCCAACGCATCGATCAGCGCGCGGTGCGGGTTGATCTCTGTTGGGGCCAGCGGGTACCAGCCGTTCCTCTCGTTGGCATGGACCTCCAGAGCCAAATGGATCTGATGCAGGTTGCTCCGGCAGCTCACCTCGTACGCCTGCGCTCTCGCCAGTTTCAGCGAAGGCAGCATGATGGCCACCAGCAGCGAAATGATCGCCACAACAACCAGCAACTCGATGAGTGTGAATCCTACTCGTTTCATCGGTGAGACAACGTGCAGCCTGGCCGCCCCGATCCTGGGGCATTGGCCCATCCGCAGCACATTGGCTGCCTGACACCATCGTAATGAACTCGCGCTGTTTCGCCAAGACGCCCGAAGACTGCCCACGAACACAGTCAGCCGTCGCGACAAGGGGGATGCGTCTCTCGCCTGTCGTGCCCGGGCCGCCTCGCGCCGGCAAGGCTTCGGCAAGCCAACTGTGCTTGTGGTATAGTACCTGCTCGAGGATGTGACGTGGCTGACGTACTGCCGAGCACTTCGAAGGACTTGCACATGAGCCAATTCGCGCCGACTCGTCGTGTCGGCTGCCACTGGCGGGGCGCCCTGGTTCTTGGCTGCATCGGTGGGTGTCTGCTGGCGGCTCACAGACCGGCCTTCGCCTGTTCCGTACCGGTGTTTCGCTATGCGCTCGACCGTTGGCCGGCCGACGACTTCGAGCTGGCCGTTGTCCATCGCGGGCCATTGACGCTCGACCAGAGCGAACTGATCGACCGGCTCCGACAGTCGGCAGCCGGGCCGGGCGCTCGCGCCAATCTTACGGTGCGCACCATCGACGTCGCCCTGTCGCCCTCGGACCAATCTGCTGCCAATCAGCTACAGCCCACTAGGTTGGGCGATTTGCCCCGCGTCGTACTCCGCTATCCGGAGAGAACGCGAATAAGTACCCAAGTCTGGTCGGGCCCACTCAACGCTGCCTCGGTGGACGCCCTGCTGGACTCGCCCCTACGGTGCCAGATTGTCAGCCGTCTGGTCGACGGCGAATCGGCCGTCTGGGTGCTACTGGAATCTGGTCACGCGGAGAAAGACGAGGCAGCTACCGAACTCTTGAAGGCAGAACTGGCAAGGCTTCAGCAAACACTCAAGCTGCCCGACCCCAATCAGGGGATCGCCTACGAGACTGTGGCACCCGAGGTCGTCGAGTCGCTCAGAATCGCCTTCTCCACGGTTCGACTCGATCGCACCGACGAGGCCGAACGCGTGTTTGTCAGCATGCTGCTCGAAACCGAGCCGGATCTGCGCACCTACCACGACGAGCCGATCGTCTTCCCTGTGTTCGGACGCGGCCGCGTTCTCTATGCCCTGGTCGGTGAGGGCATCAACCGTGAGAACATCAGCCAGGCGGCCGGCTATCTGATCGGCGCCTGTTCCTGTCTGGTGAAGGCCGAGAATCCCGGCCTCGACCTGCTCATCCTGGCCGACTGGGACGCCGTGCCCGACGTGTCGTTCGATCCGGCGCCGCCCCCTGACCTCGTGGGCCTGCCGGATCTGTCCGTACCAGTTGCCGGGCCCGGGGACGCACCCGAGCAGGAACGGGTTCCGGCTCATGCGCGTCCCGTCGGTCTGCTGGGCAACGCGGCTCTGGCTGCTGTCGCTATGGCGCTGCTGAGCGGCGGTCTGTTTTTCTGGCTGCGGAAACGACGGGGGGCGAGGCCGTGAGAATTCGACGTCTCATCTTCAGAGAAATTGCCTATCGCAAGTTGAATTTCGGCTTGGCGGTGCTTGGTGTGTTGATGGCCGTGGGGTGTCTGGTGGCGGCGACGACGTTGCTGCGCAGTCATGACCTCGGTACAGACCGGATCATGAGCATCAGGCAAGCAGCCACGGCCGAGGCCATGCGCGCCCTCGAAGATGATTACCGCAAGATCACGAAGAAGCTGGGGTTCAACCTGCTGATCCTGCCGCGCGGCCAGAACCTGGCCGATCTCTACGCCGAGGATTACGCCTCCAGCATGATGCCCGATAGCTACGTCGACAAACTGGCCAATGCGTCGATCATGTCGATCAACCACCTTCTGCCGACGCTGCAACAGAAGATCGTCTGGCCCGAGCACAAGCGAACGGTCCTGCTGACAGGCACGCGAGGTGAAGTGCCCATCTTGCACCGCGACGCGAAGGTGCCCATCCTTCAGGCCGTCGCGCCGCACCAGGCCGTGCTGGGCTACGAATTGCACACAAGCCTTGGCTTGACCGTCGGCGACGTAATCACGCTGATGGGTGAAAGGTTCACCGTCAGCAAATGCCTGCAACAGCGTGGCAGTAAGGACGACATCACGATCTGGATCGACCTTGCTCAAGCCCAGAAACTGCTGGACAAGCCCGGTCTGATCAATGGGATTCTTGCCTTGAGCTGCCACTGCTTCGGCGCACGGATGCCGAGAATTCGCCAGGAGGTGGAGAGCATCCTGCCGGACACACAGGTGATTGAGTTCTTGTCGCAGGCCGTCACACGGGCCGAGGCCCGCACGCGGGCCGCCGAAACGGCCAAGCAGACAGAAGAAGCCGTTCGGGTCACGCGGGCAGATCTCAGGCGTCAGCGAGAGGCGTTTGCCGGCGTGCTGATCCCCGCAGTAACCGTGGGCAGCATGGTGTGGGTGGGATTGCTGGCACTGGCCAATGTCCGATCGCGCCGCAGCGAGATCGGGATCCTCCGCGCGGTGGGCGTCGGGTCGCGGCGCCTGTTCTCGCTTTTCCTGACCAAGTCCGTCCTGATTGGTCTCGCGGGAGGCTGCCTGGGCTATCCGATCGGGTTCCTCGTCGGGGCCATGCTGGGCGGAGGTCCCCTCGACACTCGAGCCCTGTTCGACCCTGCTGTGTTTTTGGCCGTGCTGGTGGGCGCGCCGCTGCTTGCGGCCCTGGCGAGTTGGTTGCCGGCTGCCATCGCGGCGCAGCAGGACCCAGCCGTCATCTTGCGAGAGGACTAGTCGCCGTGGCCGCAATCGAACTCCGCAGTGTGGGTAAACGATACCGCGGTCCCGATGGATTGGTTGTGGCGCTCGAAGACGTGTCGCTGACGGTCTCGGCCGGTCAACTCCTCGCCGTCAAAGGCCCCAGCGGGTGTGGCAAGACGACGCTGCTGCTGACTGCCGGCGGCCTGCTCCGACCGGATGGCGGGCAAGTGCTGCTTAATGGTACGGATCTTTACGCCGTATCAGCTGAAGAACGTGCGGCCGTGAGAGCGACGACCGTCGGCTTCGTGTTCCAGCAGTTTCACCTGATCCCCTATCTGTCGGTCCTGGACAATGTGCAGACGGCAACTTTGGGCGCGCCGGCCGGCTGCAATTGCGGTAAAGCCATGGCCATGCTCAATCGTTTCGGTCTGGCCGACCGCGCGCAACACGTACCGGCAGAGTTAAGTACGGGAGAGCGCCAACGTGTCGCACTGGTTCGGGCCATGCTCAATGATCCGACGCTGGTGTTGGCCGACGAGCCGACGGGCAATCTCGACGAAGACAACGCCCGCATCGTGCTTTGCCATCTTGCCGAGTACGCCGAAGCAGGCGGCGCGGTGCTGCTGGTTACGCATGACAGTGAGGCCGCGCAACGCGCCCACCGAATTATCCCACTAAGCAAGGGCCGCATAGTCTCCGCCTCAGCGGAGCGCGACGCCCGCCAACTCGAACCGAAGGATCCTACATGACCGGCCGAAGTGTGTTGCTCGTATCAGTCCTACCTTTGACCATACTCGCCCTGGTGCCGGGTGCCGCCGGCGCCGACTGGCCCATGTGGCGGTACGACGCCAATCGCAGCGCCGCGTCGCCCCATGCCTTGCCGACACAACTCAACGTCCAGTGGGTTCGGCAATATCCCGCCCTGGAGCCGGCGTGGGAGGATCCGGTCAACCGCGACCGCATGCCGTTCGACAAGGTCTACGAGCCCGTCGTCATCGGCACGACGCTGCTGATCGGCTCGAATCGAAACGACACCGTCACCGCCCTCGACACTCGCACCGGCCAGACAAAATGGTGCTTCTACGCCGACGGGCCGGTTCGGTTCGCCCCGGTGGCGTGGCAGGGCAAAGCCTACTTCGTCAGCGACGACGGCTACCTCTACTGCGTCAACGTGGATACCGGCGACTTGCTCTGGAAGGTCCGCGGCGGACCCGACGCCCGCAAGGTTCTCGGCAACAGCCGCATGATCTCCGCCTGGCCGGCTCGGGGTGGAACAGTGCTGGCCGACGGAACCGTCTACTTCGGTGCGAGTATCTGGCCGTTTATGGGCATCTTTATTCGCGCGGTCGACGCCAAGACCGGCAAGGCCGTCTGGACCAACGACGGACTCGGCGCCACGTACATGAACCAGCCGCACGGCGGCTCGGTGTCGTTCGGCAGCGTGGCGCCCCAGGGAGCAATCGCCGCCATCGCCGACCGGTTGATTGTGCCCGGCGGACGATCCGTGCCGGCCTGCCTCAACCGTCGGACCGGCGAAATGCTTTACTACCATCTGAGCGGAAGTGAGTACTACACGATCGGCGAGGGCGTCGACCGGAAGCGAGAGGGCGGCTCCCACGTATCGGCCGTCGGCAACTTCCTGCTCAACCATCGCGGCCTCAACACCAGCCTCTACGACCTGGCGACCGGCGAGATGTACCTCATGTGGGAAAGGACGACGTATCCCGTGCTTACCCACGACGTCTGCTATCTCTCCGGCAACCCGGTCGTCGCATACGATCTGAAGTCGTTACGCAAGGTTGCCTACCAGGCCAGAGTCAAGGATAAGAAGACCGGGAAGATCAAGGAGGTCACCAAGTACCGCTGGCAGCTCGACAAACTGTGGGAGTGTCCCGTCGACGCAACCGGCGCCCTCATCAAGGCTGGCCATCGCCTCTACGCGGGAGGCCGCAACGTCGTATCGGCCCTGGAGCCTGGCGAAGGCGGCGTGCCCGCCATCACCTGGACCGCCGACATCGACGGGACGGTCGGGCGAATCATCGCTGCCGACGATCGTCTCTTCGTGGTTACGCTCGAAGGCGGGCTCTACGCCTTCGGAGCCGACCAGCGCGTCCCGCAAACGCACGCGACCAAACCTACCGCTACACCACTGCCCGACATCGTCGCGACGCAGGTAAAAGAAATGGTCGGCAGCGCCACAGTCGACCAGGGCTACTGCTTGGTTTTCGGCATTGACGATGGTCTGCTGATCGAGGCTATCGCCAGGCTCTCAAATTTCCACGTCATTGCGGTCGATCCCGACGTTGCGAAGGTCGCCGCCCTACGTCGACGGTTGGACGCAGCAGGCCTGTATGGTACCCGCGTCAGCGCTCACGTCGGCGACGCAGCCACACTCAAGGCGCCATCGTATATCGCCGCCCTGACCGTCTGCCAGGGTATCGAGGCTGCTGGCGCGCACGCCCACGGGACCTTTCCGCAGGAGATCTACCGCTCCATGCGCCCCTACGGCGGCGTGGCCTATCTGCTACCCGCCACACAGGGCGAAGCCGACACCCTCATCGATCGGGTCCGCGCTGCCAACTTGCCGGGAGCGAAGCTTACACATACCAACGGCCGATGGATGCTCGCCCGTGAAGGGGCGCTGACCGGGTCGGCTCCGTGGACCCATCAATACGGCGACGTGGCCAATACGGCCAAGTCCGACGACCAGCGGGTCCGGGCGCCGCTGGGCCTGCTATGGTTTGGGGGCAACACCCACCACGACGTCCTGCCCCGCCACGGTCACGGTCCCCCCGAACAAGTTGTCGGCGGGCGGCTGTTCATCGAGGGAATCGACTGCCTCAGTGCCCGCGACGTCTATACCGGAAAGCTGCTGTGGAAGAGGTCGTTTCCCGATCTGGGTACGTTCGGAGTCTATTACGACAGATCGTACAGAGACAATCCGCTCGACACGACCTACAACCAAGGCCACATCGCCGGGGCCAACGTGCGGGGCACCAATTTCGTCGCCACGACGGACAGAGTTTACCTGGTGATCGGCGGCGACTGCCTTGCGCTCGATCCGACCACCGGCCGGACGATGGCGACCTTCTCATTACCGCCGGAGGGCGATACGGAGCGACCCCCTGCCTGGGGATACCTCGGAGTCTACGAGGACTTGCTGATCGCCGGCGCTCAACTCGTCCGCTTCTCCGAGACCTACCAGGTCAAGCCGACGCGGTGGCACGACTTCGACACCAGTTCCAGCCACAAGATCGTGGCGATGGACCGCTATACCGGCCAGGTCCGCTGGACGCGTCAGGCCACATACGCGTTCCGACACAACGCCATTGCCGCGGGCGCCGGCAAACTGTTCTGCATCGACGACGTGCCCCAGCCGATCATCGAGGCGCTGAAACGTCGCGGCAAGACGCTCGACGTTCAGCCCGTGCTGATGGCCCTCAACGTGCAAACGGGCGAACCGGCCTGGCGCATTACCGACGACGTGTTCGGCACCTGGCTGGGGTATTCGGCCGAGCACGACGTCCTTCTGCAAAGCGGGCGCAGATCGCGAGACATGAACGCCGGCGAGCCGTCCGAGCGGATGATCGCACATCGAGGCGCCGACGGCAGCGTCGTCTGGGACCATCCCGTGAAACACAGCGGGCCGTGCATGCTGCACGGCGACACGATCTACCTGAATGCTGAGAGCAGCCAAGGTTCGGCCATAGGCCTTCTGACCGGCCAGCAGAAAATGCGCATACATCCGCTAACGGGCCAGACGCTGCCTTGGCGCTACCACCGGGCCTACGGCTGCAACTCGGTCGTCGCCAGCGAGCATCTCCTGACGTTCCGCTCGGGCGCCGCCGGCTACTACGATCTGATCGGCGACGCCGGCACGGGCAACCTGGGCGGGTTCAAATCCGGCTGTACCTCCAATCTGATCGTGGCTGATGGCGTCCTCAACGCACCCGACTACACCCGAACCTGCACGTGCAGCTACCCTAACCAGACCTCACTCGCCCTCGTCCACATGCCTGACGTGGAAACTTGGACGTGCAGCATGTTGCCCAGGCCCAAGGCCCCCGTCCGCCGCGTGGGCCTCAACTTCGGCGCACCCGGTGACCGGCTGGCCGACGACGGCACGCTCTGGCTGGACTACCCCAGTGTGGGCGGTCCATCACCGGATATCCCCGTGAAAACGACGCCGGAACAGCCGCAGTGCTTCCGCCGCCACTCGTCGCGAATCGAAGGCGAGGGTCTGCGCTGGGTGGCTGCTTCAGGCGCCAAAAACTTGGCCGACATAGAGATCACGCTTGCCGGCGACGCGACAGAACCGCGGCCCTATACGGTTCGGCTGCACTTCGTCGAGCCGGACGCTCTGAAGCCCGGCCGGCGAGTCTTTGACGTGTCACTACAGGGCGATACCGTCCTCAGCCGGTTCGACATCGCCGCCCAAGCCGGCGGCCCGAACCGCCCCGTCGTCGCCGAGTTCAAATCCGTCGCCGTCGCTGACACCCTCGTCGTTGGCCTTGCGCCCTCCGCAGCAGCGCCGGCAAAGCCGCCTGTGATCTGCGGCATCGAGATCGTGGCTGACCGATGGTGACCGTAGGGGCCGACTGCGTCTGACGACCTGGGATAGCCGTGAAAAGGAAAACGCGGTTAAAGCCCATGGAGGCGCGTGTCATGCACTGTCAGGACTCGTCGAAGCAACTGCCCATTCGAAATTTCGACGTTGTGGTCGCAGGTGCCGGTACGGCGGGTGTCGTAGCGGCGCTGGCGGCGGCTCAGCAGAGGGCCAAGGTCGCCCTGGTGGAGGCGAAGGGGTATCCCGGTGGCCTCGTCGTCGAGGGCGGCACGGCGCTGCACAGCTTCTACAACCTCTGGAAGGCCTTCCCCGGTGTCGAAAAGAGACAAGTGGTCAGAGGTATCCCCCAACAGATCGTGGATCGATTGACCGAACGGGATGCCACCTCCGGCCACGCCGAGATGCAGAAAGGTTACGATTACGACTCGGTCTGTACCGCGATCGACACGGAGTTGTACAAGCTCGTCGCCTTCGAGATGCTCGAATCAGCGGGGGTGTGCGTCTTTGTCAATACGCTGCTCACGGGTGCCATTGTCGAGGGCTCCCGAATCAAGGGAGTGACGGTCGAAAGCCGCTCCGGCCGAGAAGCGTTCTTCGCGCACGCCTTCGTGGACTGCACCGGGTACGGCGACCTGGCCGCCTTCGCCGGCGCTGAGTACACCGAACCCAACGATTACCCGGTAGCCAACAGCATCGGTGTCGGGGGCGTGAGCGTGGAGAGGTATCACGAGTTTCTCGAAGCTCACAATGCCCTTACCGAGTACAGCGAGGGGCGACGCAGCGGCAGAGATGGCCGCATTGTCCGCCTCAACGGCCGCGCGAAGGATCTGCCGCCCGACTTCGCGCGCCAAGCCCAAGCCATCGGTATGTCGACCGTCACAACCACCGTGCACGACGACTACTTCATGTTCATCAAGTTGAACTACAAGATGTCCAGCAGCCCCACAAACCGGGATGAGGCAGCCAAGGCCGAGCTCGAGCTGCGCCGTCGCCAGGCGACGGCCGTGAATCTGTTCCGCAGGTACGTCCCAGGTTGTGAGAAGGCCTTCATCGCCCGCACGAGCCCGTCGCTGTGTATTCGGCGCGGCCGGCTCATCGTCTGCGACTACGATGTCAGCCTTGACGATGTATTGGAGGCACGCCACTTCGACGACGACGTTATGGCCTATGGCTTCCACGACTCTGCACCCCGTCTCCAGATCAAGAACGGGGGCACCTACGGCATCCCCTACCGCGCCCTCCGCGTGGCCGGCCTCGATAACCTCCTGGCCGCCGGCATGCTGATTACCTCCGACCACGAAGCCCATATGTCCACGCGGAACACCGTATGTTGTATGGGCCAGGGCCAGGCAGCCGGTACGGCCGCGGCGCTTTGTGCGAACATCCGCTGCGGCACGCGCGAGTTGCCCCACCCACAACTGCGAGAGGCTCTTGAGCGCGACGGCGTGTACTTCGAAGACTAGCGGGCCGCTACAACGCAGCAGCCGGTAGCCGAAGCCGATGGTGGTTACCCGGCCGCCGGCCTCTCTGCACGGTGCTTAAATGTCCAAGCGGACGTCTAGGCCGCCAATCCGTAACGGTGGCCGTTCTCAGAGAAGCCATTCCCTGGCCGGCAGTTCGCCGAGTTGGCTGCATGAGAAGACGGGCCCGTCCGTGCAGACGAATTTCGCCCCTACATTGCAGTGCCCGCACTTGCCTATGCCGCACTTCATATATCGCTCCAGCACGACGTAGATCTCGTCCGTCCCGAACCCCGTGCGGATGAGTTTCTCCACGACGTATCGCATCATGACCGGCGGGCCGCAAACATAGGCGACGCCGCCCGAGGGTTCCAGCTCATGTGTCTGCCACAGTGAGGTCACTACGCCCACGTACCCCTGCCAGTGCTCGTCCGGACTATCGACCGAGACTCGCACCTGGGTATCGGGCGCATCCTGCCATCGTTTCAGCTCTTCGCTGAAGCAGATGTCGTCTGGGGTCCTCGCCCCGTACAAGACGCAAATTGCGCCGAAGTCGTTTCGACGGTGCATCGCCAGGTGGATCAGGCTTTTCAAAGGAGCCAGGCCGATGCCGCCGGCGATGAAATGAAGATTCTTTCCCTTGGCTTGCTCGAAGCTGAATGGAGTGCCGTAGGGTCCTCGGATATAAATCCTATCACCGGGTCCAAGATGATGAAGTGCACGGGTCACCCTGCCTGCGGCCCTTATCGTCAACTCCAGGTATTCCCTGTGGAACGGCGAGGAGGCTATCGATATCGGCACCTCACCCCCCCCCAGAACCGAAACCTGCACAAACTGCCCTGGGGCATGCCTGAATGACGCGGCCCTCGCCTCGTCCTCGAAGGCCACCGTAAAGGTGCTCGTATCGGGAGTCTCTTTCCGAACGGACTTCACCCACGCCGGAAGCGGAACATACTCATTACTCACAAGCTGGCGACCTCTTCAATGACCTGTGACATTCCGATATTGACCGGGCAGCTTGCCAGGCATCGACCGCAACCGACGCAGCCACTCCTCCCCGTCTCAAGGTAATCATACTTCAGCTTGTGCTCGTATCGCCGTGCTGTCCGGGTCCACTTTTCAAAACGGGGATTGTGCCCACCGGCTTGGCGGGTATACCCTTCAAACATGCACCCGTCCCAGACCCTGCATCGCCTCCCCCAGTCCCCTTTCTTTTCGTCGAACACGCCAAAACAATTGCAGGTCGGGCACACATAGGCGCACCCACCGCAATAGATACAGCGCTCGGCAATTCGTTCGTATAGCCGCTGCGGGACCCTGTCTTCACAGAACCGCTGTATTGCCCTGTCAAACTCGATTCTTAGGCGAACAGCTTCTGCCGCCTCCTGCTTCGCTCTGCGGGCATGTTCAATAGCCTCCGGTGGAACCGACCCTTCAAAGGCGTTGTAAAGGCCGACGAAATCCTGTCCCTGGGCTGAGCCCGCCTCGACCACATAAGCGTCGCCGATATCGGTCATTTGCACATCGAAGCCGGCGTCGCTGCCCTGGACGACGGCGTAGGGCGCCGGCAGAGACGGCCCCGTTCCTGCCGAGGTGCAGAAACAGTATGGATTGGGCCGGGTGCAAACGACCACTATCACCAGTGTGCTCGCGGACCTGGCGCAATAATACGGGTCGTCGAATCCTTCCCGGAAGAACTGATCAAGGAAACGGATTCCTCTGAGGTCGCACGCCCGCACCCCGAACAAGACCTTCCTTCCGGTTGCGGCAACGCTCTCCGTAATCTCATCCCGGTCGAACCTGAAGAGGCTTTCCAGCTGGGGAAACGCGACGGCTTTGGGAGGGACCACAAGCCGGTCATAGTCCAGCTTCAGTCGGTTCAGCGATTCGCTGCCCTCGTCCGCCTCAAGCCTGACGAACTGGACATCACCACCCATGTGTTCGAGTGGAAGATAGACCTCCCAGTCCTTGCAGGCGGCCATGCAGAGGTCGCTGATTCTCTCCTTTTTGAGCAGCCTTTCTCCCATGGCGCAACTCTCAGCCATTCCCGTCCGCATGGACTTTCTCGACACGGACGGCACAAATCTTGTATTCGGGGATCTTCGCGCTCGGATCCACCGCTGGATTGGTCAGAACGTTGGCCGCCGCCTCGACGAAATGAAACGGCATGAAAACAACTCCTTCCTTGACCCTGTCGGCGATCAGTGTCCGTATCGTTATCGTTCCCCGCCTGGACGAAACAGCCACGCAGTCACCTTCGACAAGTCGAAGTCTCTCGGCGTCCCTTGGATGCATCTCGACATAGGCAGTTGGCACCTCCCGATCCAGCGTGGAGGTCCTGCGCGTCATCGTGCCCGTATGCCAATGCCAGTACACTCGGCCGGTGCTCAGCACGAAAGGATATTCATCATCCGGCAACTCGTCCGGCGGCGCATACGCGCACGGTAGAAAGGTGCCCTTGCCCTTCGGAAAGGAGTCTTTGTGGAGATAGACCGTGCCCGGATGGTCCTTGGACGGACAGGGCCACGGCAAACCGAAGGGGTCGAGACGATCGTAGGTTATGCCTGCGTAGATGGGAGTCAGCCGCGCGATCTCATCCATGATCTGCGACACGTGTCTGTAGTCCATGCTTTCGTAGCCGCATCGTCTGGCCACGTCACAAAGAATCTCCCAGTCCGGCTTGGCTTGACCCAATGGTTCGATAGCTTTGCGCACCCTTTGTACTCGGCGCTCGGTACTGGTAAAGGTGCCATCCTTCTCGGCAAAGCTGGCCGCGGGCAACACCACGTCGGCGTACAACGCCGTCTCGGAAACGAAAATGTCCTGAACCACGAGGAAATCCAGTCTCGCGAGCACCTGGCGGACATGGTCTGAATCGGGATCGCTTACGACGGGATTCTCGCCCATGATATACAGCGCTTTGATTCGACCCTTCTCGGCCTCGTGCAGGAGTTCTGTGACCGTCAGCCCGGGCGTCGACGGCAGATGCTCAACGTTCCACTCCTCTGCGAACATTTTTCGCACGGTAACATCGGTGACCGCTTGATACCCTGATAGGACGTTCGGAAGGGCGCCGACGTCACACGCTCCCTGGACATTATTCTGACCCCTCAGGGGATTCACGCCCGCTGACGCGATCCCCACGTGGCCGGTCAGCATGGCTAGGTTGGCGAGCGATTTTACGTTGTTTACACCCGTCGTATGCTGCGTAATCCCCATGGCATACAGGATCATGGCCTTTGGGGTCGAAGCGTACAGTCGTGCCGCCTTGACGAGCAGGTCTCGCGGGATCTTCGTGATCGCCTCCACCCGCTCGGGCGTATACCCGCGTATCGCTTCGCACAGCTCGCCAAACCGCTCCGTTCTTTCCTCAACGAACCGTCGATCGTACAGGCCCTCGTTCAGAATCACGTTCATCATCCCGTTGATCCAGGCGACATCGGTCCCGTGGTCCTGGGCCATGTAGATGGTTGCGTACTTGGCGAGCTCTATTCTTCTCGGATCCACGACTATGAGTCTGGCAGCTCTGTCGTGGACCGAGTTGATGATTCGCGACCCGATCAGCGGATGTTGCGCCGTTGTATCCGAGCCGGTCACCAGGAACAGGTCAGCATCCTCCATCTCAGCGATCGAATTGGTCATCGCGCCGGACCCAAATGCGGCCGTCAGTCCCGTCACCGTAGAGGCGTGACAAAGGCGCGCACAATGATCCACGTTGTTGGTCCCGAAGACAGCGCGGGCGAGCTTCATCATCAGGAAGTTTTCTTCGTTCGTGGCCTTGGCCGAAGCCAGGAAACCGAGCGAGTCCGGGCCATGTTGTCGGCAGATCGCCAGAAGCCTTTCGCAGACCTGGTTCAACGCCCGGTCCCAATCGACCTCTTCGAAGTGGTCGTCGCCCCTCTCCGTCAGTCCCCGTCGTGCGTGCGGATGCGGCTTATCGGTGGCACGCCTCCTCATCAAGGGTACGCCGAGCCGATCGAGCCTGTGGATGAACTCGTAGGCGTTCCATCCCTTGACGCATAGCGCGCCTTTCGAGACAGGATGATTTCCGCTGGGATAAGAGCCGACAATCCTCCCCTGGTCAGAGTCGAGAAACAGGCCACACCCGCATCCGCAGTATGTACACGTCGTCAGGATCCGGGCCATAATGCGAGCCCTTTTCCTCAACAGAAATTATTCGACATCATAATGCGAGACCCGGCCGACGCCAGCCCGTTTGCATGCAATCAGTGGTCAATTGTCTGTCTGCGCTTCTGTGGGGTCAAGCCCGGGTGAGTGCGAGTCAGATTGGCCGGCCTTGGTCGGGGCGAAGTGTATGGGCCCATCCATCTGGCGCGGGCAGCCAAGAAGCACCGGCGCGGCGGGCCGTTGCGTCACTTGCGGTACAGTTCAATGCACGAAACCGACCGGGCAGGAAGAACGACCTTGAGGACTCTTCCATCATACGTCATGTCGGTATGCGTGATGTCGGCTACCTGCCTGGGCTGTCCCGGACCAGGCCTGTTGCGCAGTCGCCCCGTAAGCACGTAATGCCTGGCCTTGCCGGTAAAGCGCCCGACATCGGTGACGTCAACGTTGATCTCAATCGCCTCATCAAAATGCCGGCTGATGACGTGGAAGAACACGGTCTCGTCGCTAGCCGTGACCAAGGAATCCAGATAGGCGACCTTGTCCCGGGGCCTGATGCCTTCCATCCTGATCGGTTGAACATACGTTGGAATTCCGGTGGCCTCCAAAGCCAGCAACTTGGGGCCATGATGCCGCGAATACAGCATCGTCGCTTGCCCGCTGGGCATGTAGTAGGGCGGCTCTGTGGCCTCCGGGTCGGCTAGGATGGCGCTAATACCCCAACTCTTGCCGACCAACATGGACTGACATCCGATCTCGATGACGTCTGCCGAACGCATGAGCGCGTGGAGGAATCCCGCCGCCCCGATGCCCTTGGCCAAGGAGGAATTCAACGCCCCCCTCGGCCGGGTCCACCATCCGTTCCAGTTCCACTCGGTAACTGCGATCTTGAAGCCTTTTCGTCGCGCTTCATCCATGATCGGTTCGCTAAAATAGGATAGACCGTCATCGTCGATATACGGCGTGGCTACCCAAGCGTACCAGATATCGGTAACACTGAGCTCATCCACAGCAACGGCTTTGCCGTCCTTCTTGACGTCCTTGCCAATGGCCCACGGCAGGTAATCGTGGAAAACGAAATGGCGAACCTTGTCTCCCAGTTGATCACGCACGAGTCGTGTCGCCTCGTACGTCGGTCCATGACCGTCAACGATGAACACGATGTCCGGGTCGACAGCCAGCATGGCTCGTGCATAGGCCATGACACAATCCGCGTAGTGTTTCGCAGCCCTTCCAGGAAGAACCTTCTTGAGCTTCTTGAAATAGAACCACGTTTCGTTGCCGATCTGCCAGTACTTGACGCCATAGGGCTCGGGGTGCCCGTTCAGCGCCCTGACCGAGGGCCAGTCCGGCATCCCCTCAGGAAGCTTTGCTCCCTGACGCGCATTGCAGTAGGCCACCAGCCCCGCTGCTTCAAGGGCCGCCTCCGCAAGTGGTTTTCTCCCTTGGTGAGCCTGGAACAGACCCACGACGATGATCGGCTCTGCCCTCAAGCGTTTGCAGAGGCGTAGAAACTCATCGTAGCCGAAGTTGTTGGTGACCTTGTCGCCCTTATGGCCGGTACTCACCGGACGATCGGCACCGCGGCCGGGAACGTGGCTGATCATGTCTCGCCAGTCGAGGACGTGGACATCGGTGCCCCCCGGGAAACGAATGATCGGTATCTTCATCCGTTCGAGAAGCTCCACGACCTTCGGTTGAAGCTCGTGCGTCCCCGGCACCAAGGCGCCCTCTGGTCCTATCTCACCCCAGCTGGGCCGTTCCATGAACTGGCCGAACAGACGAGGATCAATGTCGTGCAACACTTCGTCTCGAACACGATACATGACATCACCTGCCCGTGCTGCAGTGGTTACCAACATCGCGACGACAAGGACAACGGGGAACATTCTCTCTGCAATCGTCCGATCCTGACCGTTCACGTGTCACCTTTCGCCTTCTGGCCGGACCCAGTCAAGCGGGATTCCCCATAAGCAGTGGCCTCGCCCGCACGTGATCGACCCGGATAAAACGGTCCCCGGCGAGTAACTCTGTAAGGGCGGCAAACCCTCGCAAATGAAGCCTGCGGTGGCCGACATTCCACTTGCACGCCGATCGCATGCCACGCACCCCGCTACAATGCGGCTGATCGCACGGCCGCATGGCGATGCGCCGGGCACAGTTCCGTCCTCCCAAAGCGCGGCCATCACCCAGGTCTCTGCTCGTGTCTTCGCGACAGCAGTGGCGGCGCACGAGACGACTCGATCGATCATCTTCGCCACCAACGCGTGGCTCCAGCACGCCGTTCGTCCTACGTCAGCAGCCCCTGAATGATCAACTCGACAGCCTCGTCCTCGGTCAGCCCCCGAGACATGAGGGTTTCGAGTTGCTTCGTGTCGACAAGCCCCATGATCGCATTGGCCAGCGTCGACTTGCCGGCCCCATTGGGCCCGATCAGGGCGTGCACCCGCCCAAAAGTCGATGTTCACGTCCCGCAGAACCTTCCTGCCGTCCAGGCACAACGACGGGTTCCGAACCTCCAGGTGCCCGTTGCCCGACACGCAAACCTCCTTGCACGCCTCTATACCGGCTGCGGTGGGCGGCCATTATAGCCGCACACTGCCTTTACGACATGACGGTCGGCCAACGGTGCGAAACCCCTTTCGCCGAGTCCGCATCTGGGATCGCCCCCGCCTGACCGCAGTCCACCGTTGCGCCAGACCGCCGGCACAGAAGCTTGCCGACACGCCCGACCTCCACAGCAGAACGCGGCCGCTCGAATCGTCGGATCTCTCGCAATGAACGGCACTTAGCCGCCTACGGCGCACCCCTTCACGCTTGTCTGGCATCTTTGCCGATCTCTTTAGGGTGGCCCAGACTCTGGGCGGCCGGGTGTGTATTCCATGCCTGGACCGCGCGAGGTGGTCAGATGCGCCAACCGGTATCCGTCACCAGGACAGAGTGGGCGACATTGCTAAAACACAGCCACTGCCTGGGTGACTGACCCATTCGGGAGAAACGAGCCATGGCCGATGCGACAACCCAGGGACGCACGACGGCTGCCAGGACAGCCACGCCCGCCAAGCCAAGGGCCGGACGGGGTCGGACTGTCGAGGAACGTATCCGCGCCCGCGCCTACCAGATATTCGAAGCGCGCGCCGCGGGCGGCTCGCCCGGTGACCCGACCTCCGACTGGCTCCAGGCCGAAACCGAAGTGCGACGCCCCCGCAAGACGCGCCGGTCATAGGCCGGTTGCCCCTCGGCGCCTCCCACCGTGGCCTTGGCAAGTTATCGCGCCGTCTCCATTTCATCGCCACCGTGTGCGCGCCTCCGCGCCTACCGC
>CBFCZG010000026.1:0-22463 GCA_965602375.1 uncultured Phycisphaerae bacterium
CATGGTGCAGCGTATGTAGTTCCCGCCGACTGAGTGGAGCAGGTCGAGGTGTTCACGGCGTCGCGGCCGGAGCGGGTCTCGGCGCGCACAGCCTGGGCCTCAAGGCCGACGGGTCGATTGTGGCCTGGGGGGCCAACAGCCGCGGCCAGTGCGACGTTCCATCGCCGAACGAAGGGTTCGTCGCGGTCGCGGCGTGTTATTGGTACAGCCTGGGCGTCAAAGCTGACGCCTCGGTCCTGGCCTGGGGATACCCCGAACAGTGGGTCCCGTCGCGGAACGAGCGGATTGTCGCGGTCGCGGCGGGCATGAGCCATAGGCTGGGCCTCAAAGCCGATAGCTCGGTTCTGGCTTGGGGGTGGAACGGCTCTGGCCAGTGCGACGTCCCGTTACCGAACGAGGGCTTCGCGGCCGTGGCGGCAGGCTGGCGCCACAGCCTGGGGTTGAACACGGGGGCGAAGGTCCTGCTTGCCTCTGAGCCGCCGGCTGACGGATCACTGCCTAAGACGGCCAACAACGTGATCCTCTGTATCTTCAGCGACCCGATCACGCTGCCGGCGAAGGGCAATCCGCTGGTCATCAAGGATATGACCGGCGGCTATGTGGACATCAGCGCGAGCTTTGTCTATGGGCTCGATGGGGACGATCCCACCGGCAGCACGTTGGAGGCCAGAGAGAATGGCGACCTGCTGGCGGATCTGCATTGGGTTCAGGTCGAGTCGGCAGTCGGCTGGACGGACGTGGTGCCGCTGCGGTTCCAGATCTACACGCTGGCGGGCGACGCCAACGGCAGCGGCCGAGTGACCACGGCGGACTACTCAGAAGTCAAAGCCCATATGGGCGAAATCACAGACGACCGTTGCGACCTGAACGGCACCGGCCGTGTTACGACAGCCGACTACAGCGTTGTCAAGGCCAATCTAGGCCACCGCGCGCCGGCCAAGCCGTAACAGATGTGCGACGGGTAGTGGCCCTACCACATCCGGGGTGTTGCAGTCACAGCCAAGCGCCGACACCGGTTCGACTATGCATTTCGATCCTGAGCTTGTCGAAGGACTCGCCGCAAGTGTATGGGGCACCAGTCCACGGCCCGGCGGGGCCGGACCGTGCCACCCGCGGTTGGAGATGGCACCCGAGAATCAGAATGCACGAAGATTGCGCGCGCAACAAGTTGCGCGTCCTACGTAATCGGCAGACCGTGGCGCACGACCCATGGCACCCGAAGCCATTGAAGACATGCCCTACGCCTGCGGCGGATGGCATGCCACCCGTTTACGTCATCCAGCACCACAAAAAGTGCCCGGCGCGTCGGCAGCACCGGGCACTGGTAACCTTTCAACCGGTCGGGTGCGGAGCCCACCTCCGCAACCCATCAGAACTTTGCGAGCCTACTCGCAGGGCACCAGCTTCGCCACATCCAGATGAACGCCGTAGAAGTTGTTCTCCGGCACGGTGATGGTATACGACGTGCTCCCGATCGCGGCCATGGCCTTGGAGTCGAATTCGCCAGGGGCCGGGTTGCCGCTGGGGGCGTTCTCGTAGTCCTGGACCTTGATATTGTCGTCGTCGGGGTCGCCGTAAAAGACGAACCCGTTGGCCAGTTCGATGGTGATGTCCACATTGCCTCCGAGCGGCGCCGAGAACGTGGCCGTGCCGGCCAGCATATTCTGGCCTGCGAAGATATCGACGGTCTTCTCCGCGCCCGCGTAGGCCACGTACGTCGCCCAGCTACCCTGGCTCACATAGCGCGCGCCGGCCGCCCAGGCGGTCTCCTCCTCGTAGCACATGTCGGGCTCGTCGAAGCAGAGAGTGACGTGGTCGATCCACTCGCAGTAAGGCGCGTAGAGGTCGGTGTCGCTATATGCGCCGGAGTAATAGAACACATTGGCAATGCCGCCTCCGACAACGATGACCGTAGACACCGGGTACTCCGACTCCCAGTCGAACGTCCTGCAATCGGGTGTGATCTCGAAGCCTGTGATGCTGATCGTGTTCCCGGCGTGGGTGTAAACGCCGCTCGGGTCGCCCTGCGCCCACGTCGCCTCGATCCTGTAGGCACACTCGGAGTTGCTGTCGACTTCGGCGCACTCGAAATCGCCTTCACCACAGTCCCATGGGTCAAAGATTATCGGCTCTACACTGGCGGAAGTGGTCAGCATCTTTACCCGGCCCAGGAGCCCATCGAGCGCGTTTGAGCCCAGGATGCCTTCGCACCCATAGGCGGTCACCAGCATCGCGATTGCGCCGACCAGGACGGCGGCACGCAACAGACCATTACGTTTCATCTCTGCAATCTCCTTCTCTTACGGCACGTCCCGCGTCCGCGCCGTTACCTCCCGCTACCAGCCGCGTCAAGACAGTACCCATCACGTCTATCGGAACCTTCCTTGCCCAGCTACGCCGCCGGGCCGTGTTCTGCTATCACGAACTCGCTGGAGAATCGCAGCGTAGCCTCTACACTGCGCTTCGTAGCGTCCGTCGACACAATAATGGAGCTGTCGGAGTTCGGCCCTTGATCTTACGACGTGCGCATCCGCTCCCACAAATGCAGGAGGGGTCTGCCCGCCCTAGCTCTTCCAACACCTTCCAAGCAAGCAAAACTCGCGCCAGGAGCCCTCTGTCACGGAACCGAAGGCCTGGCACCGCTGCAACCCATTGGACTCTCGATACTTATAATGGCCGAATGCGGTTTGAGCCGAGAACTGCGGCATGTCTGAGTCGCGTCACGATGTTTCGTGGCGGCAACATATCCATCCAAGAATCGCGACCACGCTGTTCATTCGCAACGCGTAGTTGAGGTTGTCCGAAGATAGCGCGGGTCCGATAGCTGAACGGCAAGGCCCCAAGCCTCCACGAACCGACTCCGGCGGCGATGGTCCTATTATGCGGCGGCGTTGCCGGGCCTCGTCCGGCCGGAGAGGTTGCGCGTGCAAGGCTCGGCGCGCCGGGACACACCCTACGCGCTCCACTTAATCAGTCCTCCGCTCGTGGAACGAACGGGACAGCCATCCGGCGCACTCATCGCGTCCCCCACCTTTGAAAGGTGGGCCACCGATCCACCCGAGAATCCGCACGTTCGGGCGACACCTCGTTCACATGAGAGAAGACACTGTTTGAGAACAGTGCCACACGCGCGCACGAGCGTGGTCAGCGGGCCATGGGACGTGGCACGAGGACCTGGCCGTCGACGTTGGGCGGGACCGGTCGGCCCAACAGATGCAGCAGCGTGGGCATCAGGTCGACCGTCTGGGCGACGTCAATGCGTTTGTGCGGCACGCCCGGACCGGCCAGCAGCATGGGCGTGCACATATCGTCGGGTCGCAGGCCGCCGTGGCCCGCGCGGTTGCGATTGTTGAAGTCCCAACCCATCGCGGCAAAGACGCACAAGTCGCCCGCAAGCCGCGAGCGAAAATAGGCCACGATCTGGGCCGGCAGGCCGGGGAATTCGGTGTCGACCGTCTCAGCCAGCCAGTCGCCCGGTGAGGCCGGCTTGCCCTCGAGCATGCCGGACGGCACCTTGCGGGACCAACCAAGCGGATCGGTCCCGTCGATGACGATGTAGCGGATGGGCGCGCCCGGCCCGCCATCCTGACGAAATTCGACCTGTCCGTCCTTGCGGATCACGCGGACCGCATCGCGACCGACGGCATAGGCGACGGCGTCGACAGGTTCCTGCTCGACCAGCACAGCCGGTAGATCGACCTGGCCGTCGCGCGTCGGATACGCCCGCAGATCGTCCGGCGAGGGACGGACGGGCCACGGCTCGTAACCGGTCACCTGGCCGTCCTCGCGGATGGGCTTTCTCAGGCAGATCGCCCAGTAGCGGTCGCCGCTGCCGTATAGCACGCACGAGTGCTTCCGGTAGGCCGACATGCGGTCGCGAAACGACGTTTCCTCCCAGAGCTTCTTGTCGGCCACGTCGAGGCCAACCTGCGTCTTGAGAAACTCACCGACGTGAAGGTGCTGTTTCACCTCAGTAAGGCTGTGGTCGGACACGATCGCCACGTAGAGCCGATCCAGCAAACCCGCGCCGTCGAGGTCGGCGAGTACGCGCCCGAGCTGCGCGTCGGTGTGGCGGATGGCCTGGCGATACTCGGGCGACTCGACACCGGATGCATACGCGCGAAAATCGGGTGCGAGCAGGTATGCCACCGTGACGGCCGGGAACTCTCGACGTTGTTTGGCGATATCGATGAGGATGTGGAAGCGGAAGAGCGTCAGCCGGTCGACGAATTCGTACCAGCCGAAGAAGAACGGCGGGCCGGCCGACATCCAGTTTTCCACGAACTTGGTCGCGCCGCGATGGGGCTGAAAGAACACCGACATAGTCGTTCGGTGCGGGAAGTGCTCGAAGATGGTGGCGGCTGTGTAGTCGCCGTCGAGGGTGTTCTTCTGGGCGATGGTTTCGTAGTCGCGCCAAATCAACCGGTTGCGGTCAAACCAGTTGATGCCCGTCACGCCGTGATGCCCCGGATACAGGCCGGTTGCGATGCTCGTCTCGTTGGCGAGCGTGACCGATGGAATGTTGCACACCGCACGAGGGGCGAACAACCCGCGGTCGACGAAGTAGCTGCGGATGTTGGGCAGTTCGCCGGCCTCGAGCATCTGCTCAAAGACCGATGCATTGACGCCGTCGACCATGAAGACGATCGCCCCGTCGGCTCGTTCGGCGTGGATCTTTGAGAAATCGAGGTTGAACGTGCCCTCGGGCGTGGTCGGCCCGGGCACCTGGCAGCCCGCCACTAAGGCACATGTCCCCACAAACGCCGCGATGCGATAGAAGGCGTGTGTCGTCAAACGCACTGCATGTCCTTTCGTGGCGGTATCGAACCATCCGCAATAGTCGGTCGCGTCCTGTGCTAAGTTGTTGGATCATAGCCGTAATAGAGCGGGTCTGTCATGCTGATACAGCCGAATAGAGCATATCTGAAATTGTCAGACCCAGTTCAGCTGTCTATGAGGGCAAGCTGCGTTCTGGCGCGGGCGAGTACGTCGGCCCGCGTGGGATCTCCCAACGGCATGTCCGTGGCCTGTTGGAGCAGTTTCTCGGCGGCGGCGCGGTCAATCTGATCGTCGGAAACAGCCTTGGGAGTGAGGATCGACAGCTCATTGCCTCGCACGCGGGCAAAGCCGCCGTCGACGAAGTAGTGGTGGCTGCCGTCGGGCGCATCAACCCGCACCGCCCCGATGCCCAGCTTGCAGACCAGCGGCGCGCGGTTGGCCGCGATGCCGATCTGCCCGTCGTGCGCCGGCAGGACGACAAAACGCGCCTGTCGGTCGAGCACCACCCGCTCGGGGCTGATCAACCGACAGCGAAAAGTCTTCTCTTGCGACTGCGACATCGCTCTCTAGCGCCTGTGCTGCGCGGCAACTACTCGCCGCTGAGCTTCTTGGCCTTGGCCTCGGCGTCTTCGACCGAGCCGACGTACATGAACGCCGACTCGGGCAGGTGATCCCACTTGCCCTCGCACAGCTCCTCGAAGCTGCGGATGGTGTCCTCCAACTGCGTGTAGCTGCCCGGCATGCCGGTGAAAGCTTCGGCCAGGTAGAACGGCTGCGACATGAACCGCTCGATCTTCCGCGCCCGGGCGACCACGAGCTTGTCCTCCTCACTCAGTTCGTCGACGCCGAGGATGGCGATGATGTCCTGGAGGTCGCGGTATCGCTGGAGAATCTCCTGGACCCGCCGGGCCACGTTGTAATGGCGTTCGCCCACGTACTGCGGGTCAAGGATTCGGCTGGACGAGCCAAGCGGATCGATAGCTGGGTAGATACCCTTCTCGACGATGCTTCGCTCGAGCACGATGAATGCATCGAGGTGTGTAAAGGTCGTCGCCGGGGCCGGGTCGGTCAGATCGTCGGCGGGCACGTAGATGGCCTGGATGCTGGTGATGGCTCCGTGCTTGGTCGACGTGATCCGCTCCTGCAACGCACCCATCTCGGTGCCCAGCGTAGGCTGATAGCCCACGGCCGAGGGCATTCGGCCCAGCAGTGCCGACACCTCGCTGCCGGCCTGGCTGAAGCGGAAGATGTTGTCCACGAACAGCAGCGTGTCGGCGCCGCTCTCGTCGCGGAACCACTCGGCCATGGTCAGTGCGCTCAGGGCCGCACGAAGACGCGCACCCGGCGGCTCGTTCATCTGACCGAAGGTCATGGCCGTGTGCTCGATCACCTTTCTTACGTTGCCCTGGTCATCCTTGAACTCGGCCTCCTGCATCTCGATCCACATGTCGTTGCCTTCTCGGGTGCGTTCGCCCACGCCGGCAAAAACCGAGTAGCCGCTGTGCTCGCGGGCGATGCGGGCGATCATCTCCTGGATGATCACGGTCTTGCCGAGGCCCGCCCCGCCGAACAGGCCGATCTTGCCGCCGCGAACGAACGGCGCCAGCAGATCGATAACCTTGATGCCGGTGACCAACTGCTGCGTCTTGGGCGTCAGATCGGCGAACTCGGGCGGATCGCGATGGATGGGGCGACGTTCCTTTGCGTGGCAGGGCCCGCGCATATCGATCGTGTCGCCCACGAGGTTGAACACGCGCCCGAGCGTCTCGATCCCCACGGGCACCTCGATCGGTCCGCCTGTGTCCTCGATGGCCGCGCCGCGCACCAGGCCGTCGGTGTTACCCAGGGCGATCGCGCGGACGTGTCCGCCGCCCAGATGCTGGGCGACCTCGCACCACAAGACGGTCTCCTCAACGTAGTCGCCAGACGGACGACGAACCGGCACCTTCAGCGCGTTGTACAGGCCCGGCAGACAAGTCTGGTCGAACTCCGCATCGAGCGTCGAGCCGATCACCTGAACGATGCGCCCCATGTTTTTTCCGTTGCCGTCAGCCATTGTGTCGCTCCATACGGTCCTCGCCGCCCGACCGCTACGCCAACGCCTCGGTCCCACCCATGATGTCCAACAGTTCCAACGTAATCTGGCTTTGCCGGGCCCGGTTGTATCGCTGCGTGAGGTATTTGATCATGTCGCCGGCCGCGTCGGTCGCCGACTTCATGGCCACCATCCGGGCCACCTGCTCGCTGACCGCCGCATCCATCAGACACTGGTACAGCCGCACTTTCACCGTCATCGGGAGCAGCTCGGCCAGAAGGGCCTCGGCGCCGGGACTGAAATCATAGTGCTCCGCGGGCACGGGTGCTGCGGCCATCGCCGGGTGCTCGGGCGCTGCGGCGCCGATCTGCGAGATCGGCAGCAGACGTAACACATCGGGTCGCTGCGAACCGGCCGACAGAAACCGCATGTACACCACGTCTACCCGATCAACGCTGTTGTCTTCGTAGAGATCGATGAAGCGCTGGGCGATAGCGTCGACGTCGGCGTAAGCGGGACGGTCCTCGAACTGCGTGTACGTCTCGACCATCGAGCGCCGCAGAAAGCGGAAGTAGCTGATGCCCTTCTTTCCCGCCACATGCAGGTCGACCTCCAGACCGTCGCGCCGACAGGTGTCTAGCGCTTCCACCGCGGTCCGCAGCACGTTAGCGTTGTACCCGCCGCACAGACCGCGGTTCGACGTGACCACCAGCATGACCGATCGGCCCGTTCCGCGGTTGGCTCGCAGCAGTGGATGACTTATCTGGCCCGACAGGCTGCCAAGCTCGCCCGCCAACTCGGCGATGCCGCTGGTGTAGGCCTTGGCATTGACGGCGCGCTGATGCGACCGTTGAAAACGGGCGGTAGCGATCAACTGCATCGTCCGCGTGATCTTGCGGATGTTGCTGACGGCCTTGCGGCGATTGATGATGGCTCTGGCCTTGGCCATGGACCCTACCCGCCGGTCTGCCCGGCGCGAACAAACTGCTTCTTGAAGTTATCGAGGATTTCGTTGAGTTTCGCTTCCAGTTCGTCAGTCAACTCGCCCTTGTCGATCAGTTCCTGCCGAACGTCGCCGTGCTGCGTACGGACGTGCTCAAGCAGTTCCCGCTCGAAGCGGCCGACTCTGCCAATCGGCTGATCGTCGAGGAACCCGCGCGTGCCGGCAAAGATACTGATGATCTGATCGACCACTTCGTACGGCTGATACTGCGGCTGTTTTAGTAGCTCCACCATTCGCTCGCCGCGGTCAAGCTGGGCCTGTGTGGCGGCATCCAGTTCGGTACCGAGTTGGGCGAACGCCTCGAGTTCGCGATAGGCCGCAAGATCGAGCCGCAGCGTGCCGGCGATGGATCGCATGGCCCGCTTCTGGGCCTTGCCGCCGACGCGGCTGACGCTGATGCCGACGTTGATCGCAGGCCTCACGCCGGCAAAGAACAGATCGGGCTCGAGGTAGATCTGCCCATCGGTGATGCTGATTACGTTGGTTGGGATGTAGGCCGATACTTCGCCCTCGAGCGTCTCGATGATCGGCAAGGCCGTAAGCGATCCGCCAGATTCGGGCAGCTTCCGCGGCTCGAGCTGATCTTTGTCGTGGCGCTGCTCGAGGTCGGCCTTCAGCTCCCACTCGCCCGGCACGCCGACGTAAGCTTTTCCGTTGACGCCTTCGCGTGTGTCGGGCGGCGCGTCCCTGGAGGCGAGGATTCGTTTCTCAGCCAGTTTGCACGAGCGCTCCAGCAGACGGCTGTGCAGGTAGAATACGTCGCCCGGATAGGCTTCGCGACCCGGTGGGCGACGCAGCAGCAGCGACAACTGGCGATACGCAGCCGCCTGTTTGCTCAGATCGTCGTAGATGCAGAGCGTGTCGCGCCCGTGTTCGTAGACGAAATACTCGGCCATCGCACAACCTGCATAGGGCGCGATGTACTGGAGCGGCGCCGAGTCACTGCTGCCGGCGACCACCACGATGGTGTAATCCATCGCGCCGTGCTCCCGCAACGTCTCGACCAGCGTGGCCACCGTCGACTCCTTCTGTCCGATGGCGACGTACACGCAGATGACGTCGCCGCCCTTTTGGTTGATGATGGTGTCGATCCCGATGGCGGTCTTGCCCGTCTTGCGGTCGCCGATGATCAACTCGCGCTGCCCGCGTCCGATGGGGATCATGCTGTCGATCGCCTTGACGCCCGTCTGCAAAGGCTGATTAACCGGCTGTCGCTCGGCGATGCCCGGCGCGGGGGTTTCCAGAGGCCGCCGGGGCTCGTCGGGAATCGGGCCCTTGCCGTCCAGGGGCCGCCCGAGCGGATCGACCACCCGGCCGAGCATGGCCTCGCCCACAGGCACCGACAGCAGGCGGCCCGTGCTGCGCACCAGGTCGCCTTCCTTCAGGCCCAGGTAGTCACCCAAAACCACCACGCCGACCGAGCTCTCCTCCAGGTTGAACACCTGGCCGATCGCCCCATTGGCGAACTCGACCATCTCGCTGGCCATCGCCGTACCCAGACCATAGATCTGGGCGATGCCGTCACCGACCTCGATCACACGCCCAACGTCGGTAATCTCGAGTTCGTCGCGATACTGCGTGATTTCCTGTTGGATGACCGACGTGATCTCATCAACCTTGAATCTCATGGTCCTTTGCCTCGGCTATACGTCACCCGATTCGACCGGGCATTCCTGGCGGATCAGCGTTTGCTCGTCTCTGCCAACGGCCGCCGCCCAGCCTGCACCTCGCGCATGCCCGACCGCCGTATGTGTTCCGCCAGCTCGTCGAGCCGATGGCGGATCGACGCATCCATTCGCCGATTGGCCATCTCCACCACCAGGCCGCCCAGCAGGCTTGGTTCGACGCGCTCGACGAGGATCGCTTCGCGTTCGATCGCCCTGCTGACGGCCTGCTGCATGTGCCGGCGCTGCTCGGCCGTCAGGGGCACGGCCGTGGTGACGTGCACCTCCTGTCGGCCGCGCAAGACGTCCAACTGCCGACGGTACGATTCGTAGATCGCCGAAAGCAGCGGCAGACGCCCACGATCGTTCAGCACGAGCAGCAGGTTGCGCAATAACAGACTGAGTCGTTCGTGCCCGAAGATGCGCCGCAGGCTCTCGCGTCGATGGTCTTCATCCACCACCGCCGACTCGAGAAATCGCACGAACTTCTCGTCGCCGCCTACGTACCGGATCAGCTCGGCGAACTCGTGGGCGAGTTCGTCGGCCTGGTTCTGCTGCTGGGCCGATGCAAGCAGGGCCTCGGCGTAGGTGTCGGCTACAACATGTGCGGTTTCGAATTGCCCTGCCACGGCAGAACCTCAACAGTTAGCCAAGACGGTCACGAAACCGATCTCTCCGCCTGCGAACCGGTCTTGAACTGATCCAGCGACTGCTGAATCAGGTCCCAGTGGTCTTCCGGCTTTAACTCACGTTGAATGATGCGCCCAGCCACGCCCGTTGCCAGCGCGCCGGCTTCGGCGTACAGGTCCTGCACGGCCTGATCGCGCGCCAACTCGATCTCCTGGCGGGCCTGGTGGATCATGCGGTTGGCTTCCTGGCGGGCCTCGGCCACCGTCTGCTTGCGAGCGGTTTCGGCGTCTCGTCGCGCCTGCTGCAACAGAGCCTCGACTTCCTGCCGCGCGTTGTCGAGCTTCCGGGTGTACTCGGTGAGGCGCTGCTCGGCCTCGCTGCGATCCTTCTCGGCCTGGTGCAGTGAGTCGCGAATGAACTCCTCTCGCTTCTGCAAGTTGGCCAGGATCGGCCCCCAGGCGTACTTGCGCAGCACCACAATCACCAGAACGAAGATCACCAGCGTCCAGATGGCGTTGCCGATGTTGCCGGCGAACAGGTTTGGGGATGACTCCGCGCCGTCCGCCGTTGCGGCGCCAGCCACACCCTCCATGGTCGTCGCGATGATTGCCGACAGAAAGAGTAAGCCCGATCTCATGATCCCTGTGCTCCGTAGCCGAGGGCCCCAGCTAACCGAACGCTGCTAGAGAAGAATCATAGCCAGCAGGCACACCACCACGGCGAAAAGCGTCGCCCCTTCGATCATCGCCGCGGTGATGATCATGGCTACGTTGATGTTACCGGCTGCTTCCGGCTGGCGAGCCATGCTCTCGACGGCCGAGCCACCCACTCGCGAGATTCCCTTGGCCCCGCCGATGACCACCAGTCCCGCACCTATGCATGCCGCGAAGAACGCAGCGCCTTTCGCATCAAATAGCATGAAGCCGCCATTGCTGGAGACGGCCTCGGCCTCGCCGTACTCACCTGCCCCCTGAGCGGCGGCGCTACCCGTCCATGCCAGCACGAAGCACGCGGCCATAAAGAGCGCCAACACCTGCGGTGTGTTCAACCTCAACATTATTCCGATCTCCCTTGTTTGACTCCGGCGGGGACGAAGCACTCCCACTTGCAGCCATTGCCTTCACGGCGTTCGGCCAACGCCCCACACGCCGGCCATGGCTTGGTTGCGTTCCAATGCCTCCGCAAAGCGTACGCACGATGTTGTACGCGCAGCTCTTGCACCGTCAGTGATGCTCCCCGGCTTCATGGACCACGACGGCCTGCCCGATGAACAGCGTCGTCAGGAACGTAAAGATGAATGCTTGCAGAAACGCCACGAACAGTTCGAGCATGTTGATGGCCACGCTGCCGATCACCACCGGAATCGCGATACCGAACGCACCGATGCCCACACCCATCGCCCCAAAGGCCATCGACACGAACATGAGCAGCACCGCCAGCAGGATGTGACCGGCCACCATATTGGCGAACAGACGAATGGCCAACGCGCAGATCTTGGCGATCAGCCCAATGAGCTCCACGAACACCATCAGCGGCGCCAGCCAGAGCGGCCCGGGACAGAAGTGCTTGAGGTACGCCGTTCCCTGCAAGCGCAGCCCGTTGACCACGATCATTAACAGGGTACACAGCGCCAGGGCGCCGGTGGTCCAGATGTTGCCCGTAGCCGTCGCCGAAAACGGTATGAGGCCCAATAAGTTGCAGAACAGAATGAAGAAAAAGACGCTCCAGATGTAGGGCACGAAGTGGTCGGTGTACGGCCCCAGCGCCGGGCGGGCCACGTGAACCCGGAAGTACTGGCAGATGGCCTCGATGAAGTTCGCCAGCCCGCGGGGCACGCGCTCCTGCCGTCGCGTCACCGAACACGCCACGGCAACCAACAGAACGGCTGCGATCAACTCGGCCACGACGTGCTTGGACAGGATGGTGATCTCCATCCCGCCGATGCTGACGCTTCGCCACACGTGATCGACAACGTGGTCCAGGGGATTGTGTGCTGCCAGGATACTCATGCCGTACGCCGTGTCTGTCTCCCGCGAATCACGCGGACCAGCCCTATCGTTTCCGTTGCGAGCATCACTACGTAGCTGACGGCCACCCATACCAGCATGGGGGCCGCAGGTACCCGCCGCGTCCAGGCCACCACCCCTGCCATCACCACGACCACCGCGAACCGAACCGCCGCCCCGGCCATCACGCTGTGGCCGGCCAATTCCGGCCGACGCACGAGCACCACGCCGATCACGGCCGAACCCAGCGCGCAGCCGACCAGGGAGACCGCCGCGCCAACGCCCATCGCCGTCACAGCCGCCCATCCCGCCAGACAGTACGTAGGCCACAGGCCCGCCACGCACACGACAACCAACCCCGCCAGCGCCCACGCCAGCAGGCCCATGGTAATCCTGAACGAACTCGCGCTGTTGGCGGCAGCTTCGGGTTGCATCACGACTTGCCGCGGTCCTGCCGTTTGCCGGTCTGTCGGCTACTCACCTCCCGCTGCAAGGCCAAGCCCCGGCGAATCAGGTTGACCATCGAGCCGGTCAGACCCACGCCCGATCCGACTAGCACCCCCCACGGCGACCAGCCGAAACGGCTGTCGAGCCACATACCGACCAGCACACACGCCAGTAGGCCGGCAAAGAACTCGAAGCCCATACCGGCATATCGTAGCAAGTACCGTTGCTCCTGCGCTGGAGTTGACTTTGCCATGGCTGCCCGCCAACACTGCCGCCGGACCGTCAGGCTCCGCTCGGACGGGCGGGACCCGGATATCCTAGTGTGTATATTATCGGCCCTGTGCGAGGTCAAACTCTAGTGTACGGCAATGCGTCAGATAGCGTAACTTACCTACCAAGGTGGCCGCAAGGCTACGGACGGCGATTGCCTAACTTTCGTCACCAGCCTAACATAGAGCGATACTCGGCGTTCGGGACGCCACATTTCCCCCGTGGGCTCGGTGGCCGGGCCGTCCGGAGAGATCCGTACAGGAGGTGACGACGTGTTAACCGCGAAGGACATGGTCGCCGCAAAAGGCGGGCAGGTGTACAGCGTCGAACGGGATGCAACCGTGTTTCAGGCCGCCAAATTACTCAGTGAGAAGCGCGTCGGAGCCGTCGTGGTCACCTCCGGCCCGAAGGCGGTGGGGATCTTCACCGAGCGTGACCTGGTGAACCGAGTAGTCGCTGCCGGGCTCGATCCGTCTCAGACGCCGGTCGGTGAGGTCATGACCTCGCCGGTCGTGTGCTGTCAGCCCCAGACCACCAAGGCCGAATGCGTGAGGGTGATGACCGAACGGCGCATCCGCCACCTTCCGGTTGCAGATCGCGAGGAATTGGTGGGGATGATCTCGATCGGCGATCTCCTCGCACAGGAGGTCGCCGATCAGAAGAGCACGATTCAGTACCTCCACGAGTACATGTTCAGCCAGCCCCGATGACTCGGTGCGCCCTGCTCTGCAGGCCGGGCCGCCCTACCGGCCAGGGAACGAGCCATCTCGGGCTTGAACTCGGCTTGAAAAACGGGGTGTTGGCCGCGAGGAAGGAGACACCTACGCCATCACGTCGATAGACGTACCAAGGTGCTCGGCGGCCTCGAGCATGTCGGCTGTGGCTTGGTCCATCATCTCCGCCGCCGCCTCAATCAACTCAACGGCGGCCTGGCCCTGCTGGTCAGCGGCGTCGAGGATTTTAGCCGCCGCCGCGTACTGCACCTTTGAAAGGGCAACGGCGGTGCTGAGATTCACGGCTGCGCTGACCAGGCCCATTCGGACACCTCAATCATCTAGCTCGGCCCACGGGGCCTGCAACTTGACCGGCAAGCCCCCTTCCGTCGCAAGTGTACGATATAGCGTTGCCAAGGCGCCGGGGCTGGCCCGCAGTGACCGGTCTTCCGCATGATAAAGTAGTATTGGAGTACCACAAGTCTCCTGTACGGCCCGGAATGGACGCGGCGACAAGTTGGGCCGTGCACGCGTGGCCGAAGTGGATGGTACGGCGCGGCTTGGCGGGTGGGGGCGGAACGGCTATAATTTACGGTGCCGATTGCGGATACGGCCAGTTTGGGGCCGATAAGCAAACACGGCTGGAGGGGCATGTGAGGCGCGTGGGTGATCTGTCACGTCGCGTAGGGGGCATAAGAGCTTCAGGATGTCCATGTGTTTGGGCAGGAGGAGGATTTGTGGGCACTTCAAGCGTGAGCGGGATGTGGGCCTTTCTGACGGCTGCTCTCGTCTGCCTAGCGGTCGTTCCCGGGTGGGCTGCAACCTACTACATCTCGCCGACCGGCAGCGACGTGACGGGCGACGGCTCGCCGGGCAACCCCTGGTACGAGTTGGAGGTAGTGATCGGCGCAACGCACGTGCCACTGGTTCAGAGCGGCGACGACATCGTCCTTCTGGACGGCGTATACAACTACGGGGACGACAAGCAGAGCGTGTATCAGCGGTACTTCGACCCTAACAACCCGGTAGTGATTCGAGCCGAGAACCCACTGGGGGCGATCCTCGAGGGCGCCGGCGACCCGCCGGGCGGCAACAGCAACAGTGAGGGCGTGGGCATTCTCTACGCCAGCGGCGTGGTGTTGGACGGCTTGGAGATCCGCCATAGCGGCGACAATGCGTTGCACATGGGGGTGGACGCATCATACATCACAATTCGCAACTGCAAGATCCACGATGCCGGCAGCGACGGCGACTCGATCAAGGTCAACCACTCGCATCATATCGTGATCGAGAACTGCGAGGTGTACGATCCGGGCTACCGGCTCTCGACACCCACGTGGCAGGAGAACATCGATTTCATGCTGTCGCAGGATTGCGTCGTCCGCTACTGCCTGCTCTATCACACCGCGCGAGGCGGCGACGCCATGCTCTACGCCAAGGGCGACAGCCGCGGCGTGGTCTTCGAGAACAACGTGTTACACGATCAGTATGCGGGCGCCTGGTTCCCGCCGGTGACGCTGGGGGGCACGTATCATAACGAGCCCTCGCAGATGATCGACGACGGGGTCGTGGGTGACGACGGCCCGCCGCCCGAGCCCGACCTAAACACCTACTCATGTTACGACGTTGTGTTCCGCAACAATCTGGTGATGCGGGCAACGCACGGATCGATTGCGTTCACGGCGTGCAGCAATGGGTGGGTGGTCAACAATGTGTTCTACGACTGCGCGGGCGGAGGTGTGTGGTTTCTGTCGCAGACGAATGACGTCCGCACCAGCCGCGATTGCCATGTGTACAACAACATCTTTTACGACCCGGACGGCGACATGGGCGGCATCTATCGTCGCGGCATGACCGCCGACAACCAGCCCATGGTGGTGTACAGCTTCAGCGCCGGCAACAATCTTTTCTACAATGGCGGCGCGGCGATCCCGTCTACTGGCTTCCTGGATGCGAACGTTGAGGTGGGTGCGGTGTTCGACGACCCGAATCTGGTCAGTCCCGGCGCCGGCGGCACCACGGTTCGACAGATTGCCGGGAACTACCGCCCACTGCCGGGCAGCCCTGCGATCGACGCGGGGGCCGACATGAGCGGCTCGCCGTATCCGGAGGTGCGGGCCGACTTCGACGGCGCAGACCGCCCCGCAGCCGGCGCATACGACATCGGCATGTTCGAGTATCGCCCCGGGCTTGTTGCCAGCGAGCCTTCGTCCGACGGCACGCTGCCCAAGACTCAGTATAATGTGATCCTGCTGACGTTCGACGGACCGCTCGCGTTGCCTGGCGCCGGCCCGGCCCTGACCATCGCGCCGCTTGCCGGGGGAACCGACGTAGGTAGCAGCTTTGCCTACTCCATCGAACCGGATGGCGTAACACTCAAAGCCGTCGAAGGTGGCACGGTGCTGGCCGACCAGACGTGGTATCAGGTCGTTCATGCGCCTGGTTTCGAGGTTAACGATTTCGCGTTGGAGGTTTGCTCGCTGGTCGGCGACGCCAACGGCAGCGGCCGTGTTACCACTGCCGATTACAGCGAGGTGAAGGCGCACATGGGCGAGTACACCGATGCGCGATACGACCTGAACGGCAGCGGGCGGATCACGACGGCCGATTACAGCGTCGTCAAGGCTAACCTGGGGCAGCGAGCGCCGAGCAAGCCTTGACCGACGGCGGACGACCCGACACGACGGCTGACGCGAAAGGGGACGACTGCGGCAGCGCCGGGATTCGGAGGACGCAGCGTCTTGTCAGCGCCGTGCAAATTACTGCTGATCGCGCTCATCACACTTTGCGGCACCGCTTCGGGTGTTGCCCAGCGGGCCGTACGCATCAGTGTGGGTTCGGAGGGTCAACAGGGCGACGGCGATAGCTGGTACAACTGGATAAGTTACGATGGCCGCTTCGTCAGCTTCCACAGTGCGGCCGGCACCTTCCTCGGCAACGACACCAACGGCCTGGACGATGCGTTCGTCTACGATCGTCTCACCGGTTCCCTGCGATGCGTAAGTCTCGATCCGCTGGGCGCGGTCGGCAATGGGCCGAGTCAAAGGGTCCGGGTCAGCGGCGACGGAGGATGGGTCACCTTCCATAGCCGAGCCACGAATTTGGTGGACAGCGATGCGAACGGCCGCTCCGACATCTTCGTCCGCGAGTTGGCCACCGATCAGGTGACGCTGGTGAGCGTCAACTTCGGGGGCGAGCAAGGGAATCACCACAGCGAGTATCCGTCCATCAGCGCCGACGGCCGGTATGTGGCGTTCATCAGTCGCGCCACCAACCTGATCCCTGACGACACCAACGGCCCGGTGGTGGACGTCTTCGTTCACGATCGCCAGACGGGTGAAACCGTCTGCGCCAGCGTCGACTCCGGCGGCGCGCAGGCGAATGCGAACAGCGCCTACCCCGTGATTTCAGGCGACGGCCGACACGTCGTATTTATGAGCCAAGCGAGCAACCTGGTGCCGGACGACACCAGCACTGGCTATGACATCTTCCTGCACGACCTCGACACGCAGCAGACCGTCCGTGTCAATGTAGACTCGGTCGGCACCCAAGCGCAGGGCCCCGATCCGAACGCACCCGACAGTTCCAACGGCTTCTACCCGACCATCAGCCATGACGGGCAGCGAATTGTATTCATCAACAATGCCATCAACCTCGTATCCGGCGACACCAACGGCGCCGACGACATCTTCCTGCATGAGCTGAGCACCGGGCTGACCACACGTGTGAGCGTCAGCTCCGCCGGTCAGCAAGGAGACGGCGACAGCGCCTGGCCTCGCATCAGCCCGGAGGGCCGATACGTCGCTTTCAACAGTTACGCCGGCAATCTTGTGGACGGCGACACGAATAACCATTCCGATATCTTTTTGCATGATCTGGAGACGGGCCGCACGTGGCGTGTCACCCGCACGCAGACAGGCGGCCAGGCCAACCGCAGCAGCCGAGTGCCAGCCGTTTCGCAGGGGGCGCAGTTTGTGGCCTGGTATAGTGAGGCGACGAACCTGGTAGCCGACGACACCAACGACAAGCGCGATGAGTTCCTTTGCGATCGTCGCGGCGATCTGGACACCGACGGCGACATCGACCTGAACGACTGGGCTCTGCTGGCCGACGCGATGGGCGGACCTGTAGGCACGTTGACGATTGAGGAAGCCGACCTCGACAGCGACGGGGATACCGACCTGGCCGACCTAACGATCCTGGCCGCCAACTTCACGGGACCGTGAGTAACAGGAGGCATGGCGATCCCTGACTGGTGGCTACCATCGCCGAGCGCGCCCGCCGGCCGCAATCTAAGGAATACTTGTGCACCACGCTGCACCCAGGCGACTTGCACAGCAGGAACGAGGCCATCAGAATACACACCTGATGTTGATTGGGCCGGGTATATGAACTGTCGGTCAACGCAGAAATTGGTCAGACTCGTAGCCCTGGTGGGGATGCTCACCTGCGCCGCATTCGCTCCCGGGTGCATGTGCGGGTACGCGGTGTCGGTTCTGCTGGGCGAGCTCGACCTGCTGGCCAACGCCCAGACCATCGACCAGGCCCTGGCCAGCGACGATCTGACCGAGCATCAGAAGCAGCGACTGCGGTACGCCGTGCGGGTACGCGATTACGCGGCCGACCAGATCGGCCTGGACGTCGGCAACAGCTACCAGACGTTCTACAACACCGGGGGCGGGCCTCTGGCCTACAACCTGTCGGCCTGTCCGCCGGATGAACTCGAGCCACTGACTTGGACGTTTCCCATCGTCGGGACATTTGAGTACCTGGGCTTCTTCGATCAGACCCAGGCGGAAGCCTTCCGCGACGCCGTGATCGATGCCGGCTTCGACGTTTTCTTCTACGAGGTGGACGCTTACAGCACGGTGAACATCGTGCCGGACCCGATTTACTCCAGCATGCTCGAACGCGATGACATCGACCTGGCGGAGGTCGTCTTCCACGAACTGACGCACAACACGGTCTTCAGCGGCGACATCGTGTTCAGCGAGAGCATTGCCACGTTCGTTCAGCGGGCCGCGGCGCTGCGGTTCCTGGCCGACACGTACGGCGAAGATGCCGAGATCGTCGACCGTGCCCGCGAGCGACACGCCGATGAAAACCTGTTTACCGAGTGGATCGACCAACTTTACGACGAGCTACGTGCGTTGTATGGCAGCGAGCGGTCTCGCGAGGACAAGCTGATCGAGCGGGAAGACATCGTCGAGCAGGCCCGCACCCGCTTCGTCGACGATTACCTACCACTGCTGTTCGAGCCGGACAGCTACGGCGGCGTCGTGAACGCGGAGATCAACAACGCCGTGGTGCTCGCCTACCGTCGGTATCACAGCGGCTTCGACACCTACCAGGAGGCGTTCGAAGAGTTGGACGGCAGCTTCCCACGGCTCTTGTCGCTTTTTACCGAGGCAAGCCAGGCGCCGCGGCCTTCGGCCTTCATCCAGGAGTGGCTGAGCGAGCGTCCCTAGGCTTCGCCGGCCGCCCTTGCCATCCGACGGCCACACCTTTACTCTCGCATTCAGAAGGAAGAAAGCACTAGGCGGCAGGAGTGTAAATATGTCGAACGCGCACGCCCTGGATCCGAGGTTAAGCGGCTTCGATCTTGAGGCACGGCGGGCGGCACCCATCGGCAAGCTGATGGATCCTCACGTACACTATCGCGGCCAGATCGGCGATCTGGAAACGCTGGCCAAAGCGCTCGATCACCATCGGGTCGAATGCGTGTTTCTTATCTCAGGTCGCGACGCGGGCCCCGAATGGCTGCAAGAGGTGGAACGATACTTTGCGGTGGGTCGCCAGGTTATTCCGTTCTACCGGATCGGCATGACGCGGAACGATCCGCAGCACGTTCGGGGCGCATACGACATGGGCTTCTGGGGCATCAAGTGCATCGGGCCGAGCCACGCCTATGACGACCATTTCTACGATCCGCTCTACGCCGAGGCCCAGCAGCTTGGCATGCCCATGCTGTTTCACACGGGGCTGCTGGCCAAGTCGGGCGCCGACCCGGAAACGGGCACCGGCATGAGCCTGATGCGAGCGGATATGCTCGACACCATCGCCGCGAGGTTTCCCGAGTTGCTGATTCAGGGCGCCCATCTGGGCAACCCCGAGATTGCCTCGGCCATCCTTTCCAGCGTGTACTCGGACAACGTGATCTGGGACGCGTCCGGCGGCTGTCGACATCTGCTGCGCGTGGACCCGAAGATACTGGCTGCACCGCTCTGCGGCCGAGCGCAGCTTTGGGATCGCATCATGTTCGCCACCGATACCACGTCGGGTGTGTTCCGTCCCGAGCACGCAGACGGCTGGCCTACGGTGTATGAGTATCAACTCGCCTTCTGGCAGGACATTCTCTCGCGCATGCCCGACCCACCAAACAGCGAGCAACTCGACGGCTTCTTCTACGCTAACGCCGACCGTTGGCTGGACCGCATCAAGCAGAAGCATCAAGGCTGAGCGGGAGTGGTCGGCCCGTCTCATGGTCGGGACGCGCCCTATCGGTGCAAACTACTCACAGGCTGCGCTTGAGCTTGTGATCCACACACTCGATAACACAGCCGAGGCTGCCAGGAGCGAGTCGCGCCCGACAGCCTCGGTTTCGGCTACCTTGTTTGCACAAGGCGAGCCCGCAGGCCCGCCGAAGGCACTACTGAACCCCGGTCCTAAAGCTCCAGATTGCGCCGGTGGTCGTCCCGCCAGCATTCACCTCGTCGATCCGCCAGTAGTACCACGTGTTCTTGCCCAGGTACCCGGGATCAAACGTCGTGCCTGGCTGGTTGCCCTGGAACTCACTCGGGCCGGGGTTCGGGTTCGTGCCGAAGTACACGTCGTGACTGTCGGCCCCGGTGCCGGCCGTCCACGAAAGGATCACACTGCGGCTCACCTTCGTCACTCCGTTAGCCGGGCTGGGATTGCTCGCCTGACCGGGCGGCGAGACGCCGTCGTTGTCCACGATGGTATACGTGTGGACGGTGTTGGCACCCAGCGACGCGTTGCTCGGGTTGCTGAGCGTTACCTCGATGGTCTCGTCCGACTCGGCGTCGCCGTCGTCGACGATGGTGATTACGACCGTCTCGCTGGTGTCGTAGGGATCGAACGTCAGCGTGCCGGCCGCCAAGGTGTAATCCACCCCGCCGCCGGTCGCGTCGCCGCCGGTGACGGCATAGTCCACCGTCACCGTCTCGACGTAGGCCGCACTGAGTGAAACCGCCAGAGAAGCGGGCGTGACCGACTCATCGCCGCTGGAACTGACCAGATCAAAGTCCACACTCGGGTACACGTCGTTGTCGTTGATCGTGTAGGTGTGGACGGTGTTGGCACCCAACGTCGCATTGCTCGGGTTGCTCAACGTCACCTCGATGGTCTCGTCCGACTCCACCAGACCGTCGTCGACGATCGTGATGTCGATCGTCTCAGCCACGTCGTAGGGCACGAACGTCAGCGTGCCCGCCGCCAGGGTGTAATCGACCCCGCCACCCGTCGCATCGCCGCCGGTAACGGTGTAATCGACCGTAACCGTCTGGTCGGACGCCTCACTGAGAGACACCGCCAGAGGGGCCGGCGTGACCGATTCGTCGCCGCTGGAGGCGGTCAAGTCGAACGCCACCATCGGCAAGGACGGCCCCGACAGGACCGTGATGGTGTTGCTGCTGCTGCCGGTGAAGTAGTCGGTGAAGTCCACGCCCTGGGTGTACGTAGCGGCAGGCTGCTGCACGCCGTTGAGGGTCAACGTGTTGACCGTCACGTCGGCTGTCAGATTCACCGTGCCGTAGAGACCCAAGCCGGAATCGTATCCCAACACCAGGTCGTTGCTGGAGGTCAGCCCGCCACTGTGGAAGACGTCGAGGACTGCCGTTGCGAATATCGACAGCTCCTCGGACGGATTGACCGTCACCGTGCCCGCGGGCAGCGAGCCGCTGCCGACGCTGTCGAGCACTGTCCAGGAGTTCACCTCGGTATCGCCGGTCCAGCTCTGGGCGGCCCGGATGTAGACCCGGCCATTGCTGCTTTCCTGGAGGATGACATGTCCGCTGCCGGTAATCGTAGTCGCCAGGACGAGCGGATTGTTCACATTGGTGCCACTGGCGTAGATGTTGACTGTACCGCTGACGGTGACCGCGTTGCTGCTGTCAACCGTCCGCGGCGCGTTATCGTGAGAGATCGAGGCGCCCTGCACGTCGATGACCTCGTTGGTTACGTCACCGCCGATCACGATCGTACCGGCCGTCACGGTAACGGTGCCGTGGCTGTAGTCCCCGTTGACGCCAAGCTCCAGGTTGCCGCCGGCCACACTGACCGGGCCGGTGCCCAAAGCCGATGCGCTATTGGCGAGGACGTCGCCGCCCACGATGTCGGTACCGCCGCTGTAGGTATTCGCGCCCTCGAGTGCAATGTTGCAGTACTCGTTGGGACCGTCCAGTGTGAGCTTACGGGCCACATCCTCGCTGATGGCACCCGTGAGCGTGAGGACTCGGTTGTTGTTGCTGTAGATCTTGCGGACGGTCGAATCGGCCGTCAGCAGGACGCTGCCGCTCATCGTGGGGCTGGCATCGGTGTTGCTGGTGATCGTTCCACCGTTCAGTGTGAAGTTGTTGGTGGTGTCGAAGTTGATGTTCACATCACCGCCGACATCGATGCGAATCTCGGCCGGCGGGCCGGCCAGGTCACCGTCGACCATTGCCCTGCCGGAATCGATGACGGCCGTATCACCGGCGCCGGGCAGGACGCCGCCCTGCCAGTTCGCCGCCGTTGTCCAGTTCAGGTCCGTGCCGCCGCCCCAGTAGATGATCACGCCCGCGTCGTTGTCGTTGATCGTGTAGGTGTGGACGGTGTTGGTACCCAGGGTCGCATTACTCGGGTTGCTGATCGTCACCTCGATGGCCTCGTCGGATTCCTGGTCACCGTCGTCGACGA
>CBFCZG010000027.1:0-22389 GCA_965602375.1 uncultured Phycisphaerae bacterium
TACTCGTCATCGCATCGCTCGTGCCCTGGGCGTGGCGCAACCGTGTCGTGCTGGGTGAGTGGGTCTGGCTCACCACCAACGGCGGCGCCTCGCTCTATGACGGGCAAGGCCCTCAGGCCGACGGCAGCAGCAACCTGGCCGACGTCTTCGCCTTGCCCGCAATATCCCAAATGTCGGAGTTGCAGCGAGATGCATTCCTGCGCAGCCAGGCGCTTCAGACCATACGCAGCGACCCGGCCCGCGTGCTGCGATTGGCGGCCGTGAAGTTCGTTCGAACGTGGAACATCTGGCCCAATTTCAGCGAGTACCGAAGCGCAAAGCTGCGAGCGGTCAGTGCAGCCTACATGGTGCCGGTGCTGATCTTGGCAGCCATTGGGTTGTGGGCGCTGCGCGATCGCCTGCGGATCGCGCTGGTGCTGCTGTTGCCCGCGATGTATTGGACGGCGTTGCACTGCGTCTTTGTCGGCAGCCTGCGATATCGCCAGCCGGCGATGCCGTTCGTGGAGATGCTGGCCGCCTTGGGCCTTGCGTTCCTGGTTAGTTCGGCGAAACGGACGAGGTCGAGCCCGATGTTGCCCGCATCCGAGGATGGGTTATGAGCAAATCCGAGCCTCACGGATGGCTGCATGGGCACAAGTCCGGCGCTGCCCCGGTGGGCATCGGACGCCGCGTGATCGGCGTGCTGGTACTGATCGTGCTGGCGGGCGGCTATCTGGGCTACCTCTACCTGACCCGAGACGAGCGCGTGCGGCAACAGGCTGAACAATTCCTCCACGAGTTCACCGGCGGCGAGGTAGCCATCCGTTCGGCGAGCTTCACGCTCTTCGCCGGCATCGAGGTGATCGGCCTGGAGGTTCGGGTGCCCGCGTCGGCCGAGTTTCTCGAAGAGCAGGCATCGCCCGAAGAGCGCACGATTTTCGCCGCCCGGCGCGTCCACCTGGTACACACGCCTTGGAGCCTGCTAAGGGGTCGTCTGAAGGTCGAGCAGATCGAGGCCGACAGCCCCGTGCTAACCATGGTGCGCCGCGTATCGGGCGAGCGTTACAGCTACAACTGGCAGCAGCTGATCGCACGACACCAGGCGACCGACCAGCACGAATGGCCGGCCCTGCCGCTTGTGCGAATCTCCGACGCAGAGGTTCAAACCATCACCATAGGCGGCGACCCCACCAAGAGGCCCAAGCCCATCGTGCTAGACGCCATGGCCCGCCCTCGCCACACCGACGGCTATGCCATCGAGGTAAGGATCAGGAAGCCCACCCCCGGGTCGGCCCGGGCGAGCATCGATCTGGACACCGGGACTTTCTCGCTGGAGTCCATGCCGCTGGGCGTCCAGGAGATTGCCCCCGCCCTGCCGCCAAAATACGAAAAATGGTGCAGGAAGCTGGAGCTTGCCGGCCAGGCCCGCGAGATTCGCCATCGACATCTGCCCCCCGATCAGGACGAGTACGAAGTCGTCGTGGCCGACGTCAACTTGTCCGTGCCGCTCGACGAATCGGACCTGCGTGAGGATCGGCCCGCCGGCGAAAGGCTCATCAGGTTGTCGCAGGTGGCCGGCTCGTTGACCTTTACCGAACAGCAGCTGGGGTTCGACCTGCGCGGGCGTCTAAACGACGCGCCCTGCCATGTCCAAGGCTCGGTGACCGACTACCGCGGTCCCTTCTCGGCGATCGGGTTGGATATCGACGTGAAATGCGACGGGCTGGTCCTGCCGCGGATGGCGACGGCCGACGCGCGCGAACGAATTGCCCAGCTCGGTCATCGAATCGTGTCGTTCTTCCACGATTTTGATCCCGCCGGTCCGGTCCTGACCGACCTGCGCGTCGTCAGGCAGGCCGGAGAAGACGAGCCGACGCGCGTAACCGGCTTCATCGAGGCGCTCGGGTGCAGCGCTTCGTTCCGCGGATTCCCCTATCGCTGTCGCGATGTGCGAGGCGTGGTGAGGTTCCTCGCCGAAAGCGACGGGGGAGGCATTCTCGTGGAGGGTCTGACCGCGCGGCACGGTCCGGCATCGATCTACATCGAGGGCAAGCTCGAAGAACCACGCTGGTTTACCGATGCCAAGCTGAACATCCGCGGCTATAACGTGCCGCTCGACCGAGAGTTGTTTGCCGCCTTGAGCCCCAAGTACCGCAAGATCTGGGCGAAGTTCGCGCCCGTCGGACTGGTCAACGTTACGGCAACGCTCGACCGCGCCGCCGGCAGCCAGGGGCAAGGTCCGGCGCCCTGGCAGACAAACATCGACATCGACTTGACCGACGTGACGGGGTCGTTTGAGAGCTTCCCCTACCGCCTCGAACATACGACCGGACTTATTCGCATCCAGAAAGGCGAAGTTTTTCTCGAAAGTTTGGTGGGCAAGCGAGGGGGCGCCAGCGTGGGCATCAGCGGCCAGGCCACGCTGGGCGGGCCCGACCAACACCTCCACGTACGTCTGGCAGCCGCCAACGTCGCGGTGGACGATTCGCTCCTGGCGGCGCTGCCCGCCAGCGCTCGGCGCGTGCTGGACAGATACGGCGTCCGAGGCCGGGCCGACGTTCTGGGACGTGTCTGGCAGGTCGCCGGCGACGGTGAACTTCAGTACGACCTTCACGCCCGCCTGCGGGACGGCACGGTCCGTCACGACCAGTTCGCCTATCCGTTGGAGCGCGTGCACGGGCGGTTGCGCGTCAGGCCCGGTCGAATCGACCTGGCGCATCTAGAGGGCTACCGCGACGATGCAGCCGTGCGAATCAGCGGGGTGCTCGAGTTGGCACCCGGCGGCGGCGGAACCGAACTGTCGGTCGAGGCATCGAACCTGGTGCTTGATACGCGTCTGCGGGGTGCCCTGCCCCCGCCGCTACAGACAGCGTGGGATCGGCTGCGGCCCGCGGGCAAGGTGAACGCCGCCGTAACGCTCCGGCACGGGCCCGACGGCACCGAATGGCAGGCGACAATCGAGCCGTTGGGCAGCAGCTTCTGCTACGAGCAGTTCCCCCTACCGTTGACGGACGCGCGAGGCCAAGTCGTCATCGACCCGGGTCGGGCTCGCTTTCAGCATTTCGTCGCCCGCTACGGACAGTCCACCGTCGCCCTGGACGGCGAAGTTCGATGGACCGCACAGCCACAGGGCCGACTCGCCATCGACGCCGAGGGCCTGCCGCTCGATGAAATGCTGTTGCAGGCCTTGCCCCAGTCGTTCCAGCGCGCCCTGCGCACCATCCAGGCGACCGGAAGATTCGACCTGAACCTCACCGACCTGCGATACCAGACCGACGCAGCCGGGCGCAAGAGTTGGGTCTACTCCGGCACGCTGACGCTCGACGATTGCAGCATGGATGTCGGCCTGCCGCTCAGTGAACTGACCGGCACGGTCGCCGCCAGCGGACAGGCCGGCGTCCGTGGCGAGGGGTTCTCGGTGGACGGGCAGCTCCGGCTGGAGAGGGCTTCGATCAGTCAGCGCATCGTCAGCGACGTGACGGGGCATCTGGTCAAGCCGCCCGACAGCGATCGCCTGACGATTGCCGATGCCTCAGGGCAATTGTACGGCGGAAGCGTGGCCGGCCTGGTGCAGGCCGACTTCGGCGGCGACGGTACGCGCTACGGGGTCTCCATGGTCATCAGCGACGCGCAGATGGGGCCGCTACTACGCCCCTCAGACGCCGCGGAAGTCCAGTCCGCCTTTGGCGGCCTGGTGACCGGTAATCTCTTCCTGTCAGGTCGCGCCGGCTCGCCGACGGATCGGCGCGGCGGCGGCGAAGTTCGTCTTCATCGCGCGCAGGTCCGGCGGCTTCCGTTGATCGAATCCCTGTTGGACGCCGCCAACGTCGCCAAGTCGCCCACCGAGACGTTGGACGACGCGTTCGCGAGGTTCTTCCTTCAGGGGCGGACGCTTTCATTCGAGCAGATCGACCTGCGAGGGCGGGGGTTGCTCTTATACGGCACGGGCTCGATGCTGTTGCCCGAGCAACACCTCGACCTTACGGTGGTGGCCGCTGCCTTGGAGGGCATGCAGCGCGTGCCCGTGCTCAGTGAGCTTTTGGAGGGGGCGGCACGTGAGTTGATGGAGATCAAGATCGGCGGCACGGTCAGCCAGCCGAGGTTTGAGGTGAGTCCCCTGCGGAGCCTGAGTGCGGCGCTGCGAACACTTTTCGGTTCGTCCGCTGGTCAGCGGGACGGTGTTGGGAGGTAGGTAGGCAAAATGACTGATGCGTGGGACCTGATGCGACCGGTCTCGGTGTGCATTCTCTTGACGCTTCTGGGTTCGTCTGCAACTCAGGCGGTGGACTTTGGCCCGCCCCTGGTGCGACTGACGGCTGCCGACGCGGTCGTCGAGCCGCCCGAGCGATGGACCGCACCGGCGACCGACGGCCCGAAGCGATATCGCTCGGCCAGGAAAGAAGAGAACTGCTACCTCTACCTGCCGCGTTTTTGGCAGGGCAGCGCCCCAAGCGGGCTCTATGTGGTGACTGTCGAATATCGCGATACGGTGGGCTCGCCCGCGGTGGTCATGATCTACGATGCCGGCGCCCAGTCGTGGGGATACCATCCGATGGGCAATCTCGGGGGACAAGCCGACGGCAAGTGGAAGACGGCCGACTTCGTCGTGTCCGGCCGGCACATCGCCCTGGCCGACTACGACAGCGCCAAGCTCAGGTTCCTCATGGCCGAGAAGGACCTGCCCATCGGGACCATCAAGGCGCACAAACCACCCGCCGGGCAGGACGACGACCTGCGCAAGCTGCACTACCAGCAGTTGGACGAGCAGGTATGGCAGGCGACCCAGCGAATGGGCAAGCGCCTGCCGTTTGAGGAAACGGTCCAACTCGAGCCCGTGGCTGACGCGCACCAAAAACTCGGCTTTGTCCCGTTCGTGCGCAGTTGGCTCAGGCCCGTATACCCCAACTCGGTACCCACACAACAGGAGCGCAGCGCCACGATCGAAGCGGTGACCACCCTCGGCGAAGCCGAACCGACCATCGTAGGGTTGCGAAGCCTCGAAGAGGAGCTCATCGGCGTCCGCCTGACGTGCGGCACGCTGACAGCCAAGGACGGCGCAACGATCTCATCGGATGCGCTGGATGTCGGCGTAATCGAATTCGCTCCCATACGCTGGGGCCGCGGCTCATCGTCGCGCGACTGGCGCGTCCACCCGGTGCGCATCTGGCCGCAAAACCGATTCTGCGGCAATCGCTATGCCGGCCGGGCCGAGGGGGGACTCGTCGTGCCTGCCCATACGACACTGGCATACTGGCTGACCATCCGCACACCCGCCGATGTCCGCCCCGGCCTCTATACGGGCAAGGTCACGCTGACCGCCGGCGGCCAGCGTTACGACTTCGACCTCCGCTTGCAGGTCCTGCCGTTCCGATTGGTCGAGAACCGCACGTGGTGGATCGGCCAGTACATCAACTCGCAACTCGATGACGTCCAGTGCGCCGACCTCGCCTCGCACGGCGTGAACGCCACCAGTCAATGGCCCGGCGGCTACGAGATGCGCCGTGTCAACGACCGTTGGACGTTCGACCTCACCGCGCAAGACGCATACATGAGAAGACTCCAGGCCCACGGTATCACCGGACCTCACGTTTGGTTCCAGGGCAACGACCGCAACCACAGCTTCGACAAACAGATCTGCCGGATCGCCGACGTCGAAATCGATTCGCCCGAGTATTTCAAGCTCTACGCCGAAGCCGTCAGCGCCATGCATCGCCACGCCATACAGGCCGGCTGGAACCGGCTGATCTGGTGCATCTTCGACGAGCCGGGCAAGGGCGGCCGAGCCCAGGAGCGGTGGCTGGGCGACGCCAAGGCGGTCAAGGAGGCCATGGGCGAGCAGGTCACGCTGTTCTGCGTGGTCCTCAACCGCGGCGCCGAGCGGGCCAGACAGTTCCTGCCCTATGCCGATATCTTCAGCTGCAACGGAAAGGTCGACGAACTGGTCGAGTTGGCCGCCAAGCACGGCAAGGAGGTGTGGTCGTACGGCGGGGTCAACCAGCGCAGCGACACGGCCACGGTGCGATGGGCCTACGGGTTCAACGTGTGGAAATCGGGGGTGCAGGGACACTATTGCTGGGCCTACAACTGGTCGGCCGACGTGCCGAACAACGACTTCGACGGCTCGCACATGGATTGGATGGTCAGCTACGCCGATCTGGACGGAACGCTGATCCCCACGCTCGGGTGGGAAGCGTTTCGCGAGGGCACCGAGGATCTGCGTTACCTGCTGACGCTTATGTCGGTCCTCAAGGCCAAGGCCGACTCGCCGCAGGCGCCCAAAATCACCGCCGAACTGGCCAAACTCCACGCCAGCCTGTCCGGCGCCGAGGCCGCTCCCGACGCCACGGGAATCGACGTGATGGGCCTCGAGTTCGTACCGGCCGACGACAATGCGGTGTCGCGAGCCCGCATGCAGATCGCCGCCTGGATCATGGCCTTGCAGAAATGATCTGCGTCGTGGCGCGATCGGGTCTCACGTGCCGCTAGCGAGTATCCGCATGCCGTGTGCCACTGTCTGCGAAGCTGACAGTGTCGCAGCCAACGGCAGGCGCGCTTACTTGCCGATCCGTTCGAGCCGGGCCTTCAAATCGTCGTGCTTGATCGTCAGTGACTTGCTGAACATGTTGTAGGTAGACCAGTAGGCCTGCTCTGTATCCTGGGTGTTGAGCTTGAGCTTGAAGCCGTCGAAGCTGTACGTGCCCGCCAGCGACTCCTTCTCGCCGTCGAGCGTGGCCACGCCCTTGAACGTGCCGTCGTCGTTGAACTCCATAATGCCGAAGCCGAACTTGCTCTTGTCGCCGCCGGCTACGTCCACGCCCCGCCACTGACCGACGAGCAGTTTTCCGCAGCCGGCCAACGCCAGCAGACACACCCCGACCAGCGTCATACGCAACGTTGCCCTCATGGCTCGCGCTCCTTTCGTGTATCAGAATGGACAAGACGACCCAGCGACCGGCGCCCGAACCGCGTCTTCGGCACCGGCCCGCGCCGCACGCAAGGCTATCCGTGCGTCCGGTCGCCGTCAATCAAAAGGCCGCCAATGCCTGTCGCACCGCCGACCCGCCCCGCCGGCGTCTGGGCCGCCCACCGCGACCTTGACCGCGGGGGCAGCCGGCCGACCCGCCCGCTCGCCTGTAAGTGCCTTTTGCCAATTGCCTTGCGCGAAGCGAACCGGCGGCGCGTCTCTTGACGGCTTTTGCATTTGTCCAGGCCGGCCGCTTGCGGTACCCTCACCGGTTCCGAGTCCGGCGGTGTGGCCGGGCCCGGCCGACAAGCAGTTGATTCGGTTCATAGGAGCAAGCACATGCCACTGATGCCCATGCGGGCCTTGCTGGATCACGCAGCCGAGAACGACTACGGTCTGGCAGCCTTCAACGTCAACAATATGGAGCAGATTCAGGCCATCATGGCGGCCGCCGAGAAGACGGATTCGCCGGTGATCATCCAGGCCTCGAAGGGGGCCCGCAGCTACACCAACGACGCCTACCTGCGTCACCTGATGCTGGCCGCGGTCGAGCTCCATCCTAATATCCCCATCGCCATGCACCAGGACCACGGCGACTCGCCCGAGACCTGTTTCAGTGCCATCGAGCAGGGATTCACCTCGGTGATGATGGACGGCTCGCTCGAGGCCGATGGCAAGACGCCCGCCAGCTACGAGTACAACGTCAAGGTCACGCGAAAGGTCGTCGACGCCGCCCACGCCAAGGGCATCACCGTCGAAGGCGAGCTCGGCACGCTGGGCGGCATTGAGGACGGCCACGGCGCGGGGCTGAGCACGGAAGAGGCGCGGGAGCACCTGACCCATCCCGCGCAGGCCGAGCAGTTCGTCGCCGACACCAAGGTTGACGCGCTGGCCGTCGCCATCGGCACCAGCCATGGCGCCTACAAGTTCACCAAGAAGCCCACCGGCGACGTGCTGGTCATGAGCGTCATCGAGGAGATCCACAAACGGCTGCCCAACACGCACATGGTCATGCACGGCTCGTCCAGCGTGCCGCAGGAGCTGCTGGAAATCATCCGCCAGTACGGCGGCGAAATGAAGGAGACCTACGGCGTGCCGGTCGAGGAAATCCAGCGCGGCATCAAGCACGGCGTCCGCAAGGTCAACGTCGACACCGACAACCGACTCGCCATAACCGGCGCGATCCGCAAGGTGTTCGCTACCAAGAAGGGCGAGTTCGACCCGCGCAAATACCTCGGCCCGGCCCGCGAGGCGATGGAGAAGGTGTGCGTCGCGCGAATGACCGCCTTCGGCCAGGCCGGCAACGCCGGCAAGATCAAACCAGTTACCTGCAAGCAAATGGTCGACTTCTATCAGAAGTAGAAGCAGGCGAAGCAGCAGTTCTAAGTCACTGCCGACCAAAGCGCCCAAGGAGTGGAATCCTTGGGCGTTCTTCATTTGGACGCCGGGCGCGCAGTGCCGCGCTCGGGTGCCACTGGCGGCTTGCCCGCCAGTGCTCCTGCCCTTGCTCGCACTCCGGCCCTGCTACACGGCCTTCAGTGCGTCGGCTGCCGCGTCGACCAGCCGACGGTCGGCGCCCCTCGCCAGGACACAACTCGTATCCTCGTAGCCGCCCGTACCGTACTCCTCGGTCGGGCTGAGATAGCCGATGTAGCCGTCCGCCAGCTCGGCAACCACCAATCGCTCGCCGCCCACTTGCTCGACGAGGCGCTGGCCGGTCGCGCCGAAGATCTCGCCCGGCAGGCCCGCCAGGCGTATGTTGTTGAATTGCCAGGCCGACACCATCGCCGGAAACGCCCGCTCGGCCACCATCTCCCGGGTGACCATGATTTCCTTCTTCACCAGAAAGAACTCCACCCAGTCCAGCACCTCGGCCTGCCGCAGCAGCTTCAGGCGTTCGGCCGGGCCTCTCGCCTCCTCGGCCTGACGAAGCAGATTGTCCTTCTGACTTCGCCTCTGCGACGCGGTGATGAAGTACTCCGGCCGAAGCGGCAACGGCACGCGCTGCATGGCCAGGGAGGTCGCCTCCAACGGGGCGAACTCGAGCGTTTCAGCCAGCGCTGCCGCCTCGCGGCCGAGACGCCGGCCGTATTGCGACGCAGAGTCGAACCCGTATTCCTGCTGTAGCGGCTTGACGTCGCCCATCGGGCCCTGGACGAACAGCACCTTGCCCCCCACCTTCTTGCCGAGCTCTTTGCGCAGTTCGCAAATAAAATCCGGATAGAGAGTATTACCGATCCATACGTGGCTGGTGATCACCGCATGAGCGGGAAACCGTGCGATCGTCGCGATCGGATCGCCCTGCCGACTCGCAAAGCTGATCAGCTCGAGCCGGCTCTCGACCGCCGGGTCGCAATACTGCTTGCTCCCGTGGCCCGACCAGACCGACGCATCCACGCCCCTGTTCGTCAGGTACTTGGCAGCCTGCTTGCTGATCTCCAGCCGGTCGCCCTCAACGCGGCAGTCGTCGTTGAACATGACGCAGAACGTTTCGAGCGAGTCGATCTCGAACCGCCGGCGCAGCGTCCATCCGGCCCCCAGGTCGCGACGGGCAAACGCCACCTTCGCCGCGACCAGTTGCTCGCGGGCCTGCTCGACGGCCGGCGCCAGCCGCCACGCCAGCGCCACCTCCGCCACCCCCTCCGAGTTGGCGGCCGAATGTATGTGATTGCACAGCACGACCTGCCGATCTTCGGGAATACCGGTGGCCCTGCGGACGGCCGCCTTGAAGCGCTGCATCCACGGCTCCCACAGTTCCAGCAAATCCAGCACGATCAGCAGCAGTTCGCTCTCGCCGTCCGACACGAGCAGCACATGCCCCAGCAGGTCGGCCTCGATGCGAGGCGATCCCCGGTACTTGCCGCGAAATTCAAGGCCCTGAAGATCGGATAGGACCGCCTCACCCGCGCCGACCCGAACCGCTCTGCCCATCGCATGGACCGACATACTCGTGTCACCTCCGTCAACCGAAGCCCGACCCCAATCCGCACCCCCGCCCGACCAAATGAGCTGGCTGAGCAGGCCCCCATACATCGATTGTCCCGCCGGACAAATCGCAGGCGATCCAGGGCGATTGTAGCGCCGGGCCGCAAAATGCGTCAAACATTATGGGGCCACACCCAGATCCGGGGCGAAATGTCCCAACGGTGCCCCGGTCGAGCGGCGTTTTATCGGCGTTGGACGGGGTTCTTGAAAGCATTGGCCGGCTCAAGTAGAATTTCTATGACGTGCCCGCTATGGCGGCAACGAGGGGTTTCAAAGAGGCGTGTTCTTACTCTGACCTTCTATCGGAGCGTGCTGTCATGCCTGGTCGATCGGTCCCGGCTTTGAGTACCGTACTGGCTGCCCTACTTCTCGGTCCTGTTATCGCCAGGGCGGCATTTCTCGATCCGAACGATCCCAATGTCCTCACCTTCACCGCCGTGGAGGATGACGGGTTCAGCCGCGTCGGCAGCGAAACCCTCGTCAACCGCGGCAAGACCGGCTCGGTCCGTTGCAAGTCCAGCCAGGAAATGGTCATCATGAAGTTTGACCTCTCGTTACTGGCCGGCTGGACCATCAGCGAGGCCGAACTCCACGTTGGGGCATCGAGCTCGTCCCTCTTGTACGCCGCCGACGTATGCACCATCAACGTGCCGTGGCAGGAGGGCGAAACCTCCGGCGGATTCAACAACGGCTCGCCCGGCGATCCGTGCTGGGACTGGCGGCACATCCCCGACGATATGGACAGCCCCGAGCCCGACGACCACTGGACCTATCCCGGCAGTGATTTCACCTCCGGCACCTACGGCAACAATGGCTCGCTCGCCAGCTACGCGCATCCGCGGGATCAGGGCTTCACAACCTATACGCGTGAAACCCCTGTGGGTGAGAAAACCTTCTATCGCATCAAACTGAATCCGGACGTGGTGCACGCCCTTATCATCGGCGATCAGTACGGCCTGACGCTGTCCGACACGAGGGGCTACCGCCTTCAGAACAACACCGTGTACCTGCGAGATCAATGGGGCGGGGCGGCTGGCCCGTGGCTCTACCTCAAAGGCGGCGCGACCGATACCACGGGGCCCGAGGATATAAGCAACTTCGCTGCAACGGCCGGTGAATGGAACGGCGAGGCGATGCTGAGCTGGACGGCCCCCAGCAATTTCAGCAGCACAGGGCGGGCCTTCGGCTACGACGTGCGTTTCTCGGCCAGCCCCATCGACGAGGGCAACTTCGCGTCGGCCACACAGGTCGACCGATGGCGGATCCCCCGGCCCATCACCGCAGGCCGGACCCAGCAAATGGTTGTGCCAGGGCTCGACCCCGGCGCGATGTACTACTTCGGCATCCGCGCGTACGACAATGCCGGCAACAACTGCGCCGTCGCAACCACCTCGCTGACGCTGCCGGCCGCGCAATCGGTAAGGCTGTTCGCCGACGCCGATTTCTCCGAGCCCGATCCAGCCGCGACCGTCCCCGAAGTACCCGGCGTTTTGCGCTACTGGGCCTGCGGCGACCTCAGCAAGGTTAACCCGGTCTCCGGCGACCGCGTCCCCGGTCCGTCGGGCGACGCGTACAAGAAGGCCAATACGGTCTGGGATGCCGTCAGCAACAAGGTTGTTCTTCGCGCAGCCGCCAATGAGGTGGTGGCGTTCCAGTTGGTCCTCGAAAAGCTCGTCGGCAGTCTCAATAATGTGACCGTCTCGGTGAGCGATCTGGCCGGGCCGGGCGGGGCCTCGATCCCCGCGTCGCCCAACGTCGAGCTGTTCCGCTGTTGGTACGTGCCCGCGGGGGGTCAGTACTACGCCGATGCCTGCATACCTCTGTTCAGTCCGTTCCCCGCGACGTTCCGGATACCTGACCCAACGAACAGCGTATCCGGGCAGACCAACCAATCGGTCTGGGTCGACATCTACGTGCCCAAGGGCACCGACGTCGGCACCTATACCGGTCAGATCACCGTCGACTGCAACCAACTCGCCTCGCCGCTAACGATCAACCTGGACGTGTTCGTCCGGACGTTTGAGTTGCCCGACGAGCAGAACTTCATCCTCGATCTGAACGGCTACCACGAGCCGTGGGGATGGTCGGGCAGCGGCGACTGGCCTCGCTATCTGGATATCTCCCTGCGATATCATCAGCTCGGCCACAAGCACCGCGCCAACGTCAACACCGTGCCGAACAGCCACACACTCAACTGGGATAAGAGCCCGCGGGTCGATTCCACCCGGACGCCTGCCCTCACAGGCGCCGGCGCATCCACTCACATCGACCCCGGCGGATGGGGCACGTTCGAGAGCCAGTACGCTCGGTATCTGGACGGCTCGGCGTTCACCGCGGCCATGGGCTATCACGGTCCGGGCGAGAATACGCCGATCCCCGAGTTCTACCTGCCGGTCTTCGAGTCGTGGCCGCTCAGCTCCTACTTCTGGTTCGACGAGATCCCCGGCGGCCTCGGCGGGGCCTACTGGTACACCCTCTGGCCGGGAGGGCAGGACCCCAACGGTTCAACGTACCCACCGATCGCGTTTCTCGAAACGGCGCCCAAGCCCAGTTCCTACCCCACCGATTACGAGCTGGGCGTGCGCAACGTCGTGGCCGACTTCGCCGAACGCGCCCAGGCCATGGGATGGACCGACACCTACTTCCAGATCTATCTGAACAACAAGTACCACTGGGGTAGTCTCAGTAATCCGCACTCCCAGTTCTGGAACCTCGACGAGCCCAGCGAGGGCGAGTGCATGTTTGCGCTTGGCTACTATTACACGATCTTCCGCAGGGGCGCCGCCGACGCGGCCGCCACCGCCCCGGACGCCAAATTCCACTTCCGCGTCGACATCTCCGACAAGACCGGGATGAACCGCGGAAAGCTCGACGGTCTTCTGAACCTCTGGTGCTGCAGCCGCGTAACCGACTACCACGGTGAGCTCCCCAGCCGCCAGTTGAAGTATCCCGACGAGGTATGGTGGTACTACGGCGGCGGCAACTCTCCGTCCGGCCACAACCTGACCAACTCGCGGCGGTTCCTTCAGGTCTGGGCGTGGGGCGTCGACGGCGCTCTGCCGTACTGGAATAACTTCGACACGAGCTGGTGGTCGGCTGACTCGCTTTCGATCGTTTATTCCGGCCAGAATGTGCCGGGTTACGGGACCTACGATGGGGCGATCGCCAGTGTACGGCTCAAGGCCATGCGCCGCGGCCAGCAGGACATCGAGTACCTCACGTACCTCGGCGATCACCGCGTGGACTGGGATAGGGCCTCGGTCACCCGCGCCCTGCGACAGCGATACGCCAACGCCTCCGATCCCGACAGTTATACCGGCATGGGCGTGCTCGACTTCCGTCGCCTGCGCGAGGACGTGGCTTTTACCATCGTCGACGGCGACAGCGACGGGGACGGCGTGCCCGACGTCGCCGACAATTGCCCGTTCCAGCCCAATGCGTCGCAGAGCGACCAGGACGGCGACGGGCCCGGCGATGCCTGCGACCAGTGTCCTGGATTCGACGACAACCTTGACATGGACGGCGACGGCGTGCCCGACGCCTGCGACGATGACGTGGACGGAGACACCTGGTCCAACGATGTAGACAATTGTCCCTTGCTAGCCAACCCCGGGCAGGAGGACTGGGACGAAGATGGACTGGGAGATGCTTGCGATGAGGATGACGACAACGACGGCGTGCCCGACGACGACGACGCCTTCCCCTTCGATCCGACCGAGTGGAGCGACTGCGACGGCGACAATGTCGGTAACAACGAGGATCTGGACGACGACAACGACGGCTATCCGGACGTGATCGACCCGTTCCCGTGCGATCCGGACGAGTGGATGGACACCGACGGTGATGGCACCGGCAACAACGCCGATCCGGACGACGACAACGACGGGGTGCTCGACGTGGACGACCCAGCCCCGTTCAACCCGCTGGTGCCCAACTCCGGTACCGCTAGGCCGATCCCCCAGGAAACGCCGGCCTGTTGCGGATCGGCGCCGCCGGCGCTGCTGGCCGTGATGGCCGGCGCACTCTGGCTGGTCAAGCGTCGCAGATGGGGTTGGCTGTAACCGTCGCTGGCTGGTTCGTCAGCTGCACGCGGCGATCGTAGGTGCCTACTCGCCGGCCTGCCAGGTCGGATGCAGGGCGGTCTGTATCGTGCCGAACAGGTCCAGGCATTCGGGATGATAGCGCCGTAGATACGCCTCGACCCCGCCGATCCTGGCCCAGTCGTCGTTGGCCTGCACCCATACTCGATAAGGCCTGCCCGTCGAATGCATGGGCGGACGGTAGTCGGCCAACTCCGCCTGTCGGGCGGCCACCGCGTAGATCCTGCCGACGTACGTCACGCTGTCGGGGGGCACGTCCACCCGAGCGGTGAAGTAGTCGCGTACCCGCAGCACGTGGCGGCGCTGCGAGTCGACGCCCATATCCACCTGCTCGACGCGAGCTCGCAGTTCGACCTCGCCCGGCTCGACGGCCGCCAAGAAATGCCGATCGCCGGCTGCACCCTCCTGCACTGCAATCGTCGTCACCGCCATGCCGTTCTGTCGCACCTGGATGTGGGAAATCTGGCAGTTCTGATCCAACTCGCCCACGATCAGGCTCTGGCCATTCTCCTTGGCCTTGGCGACGTCAGCAAACTGACTCACCGGCCCGCCGCAGCCGACCACCACGCCCGCCATCACTACCAACGTCCCTGCAACCGCCGCTCTCATCGGTCCTGTCCTCCCACTTGCCCTGGCTGTACTCACCTCTCTTTTCGTCAATTCACCGGCCCTCGCAACAGAAATCCATCGCCCAGCGACGCTTACAGACGCTTCGCCGATGTCGTTGCCCCACCCTCGCCGGCCCGCTATGATGCATCCTGCCGTCAGGGAGGCCCCGTGCGATGAGTCAGTCACTCGATCCTGAATTGCTGAAGATACTGGCCTGTCCCGAGTCCAAGGCCCCGCTGGTTCTGGTGGGCGACTGGCTGTACTCGACCGACCCCAACACCCGCCGCCGCTACCCGGTCCGCGATGGCATCCCCATCATGCTCATCGACGAGTCGGAAGTCGTCGACCAGGCCGAGTTCGACCGGATCATGGCCGAGCACCGCCCCCAATAGCGTTAACCTCATTCCCCGACAGCTTACCCGCTTGGCAACACCGCTGCACGCCCGCTCAATCATTCCGCGGCCTGATGGTGATGATGCACCCGACCCTCCAGATGGGCCTTGGCGTGCTCGAACACCGAGCGCAGGGCCGCATGTCGCTGCTCGTCGTACCGTACCGACAGCGTATCCACCCACGTCAGCCCACCGTCGATCAGGGTAAGCATGTACGTCGCATCAGACTCACTGAACAGCTCCTGTCCGTCGGCAATGACGTAGATCGGCGAGGTGTGGGCGGCCAGGTGGATCGGCCAGCAGTGCCACACCTTGTGGCGACTGATGGCTCGGGCGGCGATCCATGCACTGCCCGGCAGCGCAATGGGCTTGTGTAGCGACAATTCCAGCTTGCCGGCTTTGTCGGTCGCACGGGCAGCCACCTGCCCGTTTACCACCAGTTCGAGACTGTGCACCGGGTAGGCGGAGCGCACCGTCGCCACGCACTCAACCGTGCCGCCGCCGCGGCCGAAATGGACCTCCGAACCGATCGGATGCCCGTCGACCGTCAGATCCAGCAAGGGCCCGCTCGTGGTGAACGTTCGCCCGGCCCGGACTGCCCGCGCCCAACTGTCGAAGCTGAACCCCTCATTCGGGTCCAGCCGGGCGTAGGTCCGTACCCCGCCTACGGGCATGCCGTTCTGCATCTTGTCGGTCCCACCGACCGCGGCGATTCGATAGCCGCAGTTGAGGTACCGGTACCACTCCTGCATCGCGAAGGTGTCGATCCCGCCGCCGCGGGCAGGATTCTGAAAGTCGCGGACCTCGACCGCATCGATCTTGCCCAGCACCAGATCCGCGGCATTCTCCATCAGCGGATAGGGGAAGTGGGGATGCACCACCACGCCTTCGCGAGCCCGACAGGTGTCCGCCCACTCGGCGATCGAGCAGAAATCGGGGTCGCCGATATCCGCTTCGTCGGGCCCGCCGTTGCACAGCGGGAACACCGGATCGCCACGCGTGCCGAGCATGCTGATGTGTCCCAGGATGTGATGGCGGTTCTCCGTGCCGACCCAGATCATCGTCTCGCCCTCGCTGACCCCCGACAGCCCGCCCGAGATGTCCGACACGTTGGTGAACAGCTTGCCCCACTTCGACGCCAGCAGGTTCACCAGGTTCAGGCCTTCGCACTGCGCCTCGAGCATGGCCGTCTGGCTGGATAGAAAGTGCACGTGCGTGTCGGCCGTCCGCCAGCCCTGCTGCCGCATGTCGGTCCAGCGGTCGATCGTCAGATGCAGCTCGCGCTGACCGGGCTTGATCTCGAGTCGCTGACGCACCGGCCGATGCTCGAAGCCCTTGACCACCTCCGCATACACCTCGCCGACCGGCATCTCCATCTGGAAGCGCCCCGGAACGTACGCGTACGGCGTGTCGCCCAGCAGAACGTCGCCCCCCACGTCCTCGAACCAGTTCGAGTTGATGTCGGCCGGATGTCCGTAGGGCGGTAGATACTGCCCGTGCTTGCCCCGAAAATGCACCCTCGCCGGCGTGGGCTTGCCCGTGCTCGAATCGGTTACGGTGACGTGCATCCATGTCTTGTGCGGATAGACGACTTCGAGACGGGCCTTCTTGTCGGCCGACCGCGCCCTGCCCTTGGCCACCGCGTCGCCAAACGAAAGCTCGTAGCGTTTCTTGCCTGCCTTGACCGATAGCGACGCTCCCACCGCGCCGGCCGCATCGACCAAAAACTGATTATTCGCCTTGGGCTCGGCCTTGGCAGCGCCCAAGCCGGCGTCAGGCAACGCCAGCCATCGCTTCGCCGAAAACGCCGGCACGGCCGACACTTCGGTCACCTCACCCATGTCCAGAGAAACAGTCAGTTGGTCCGTCGATAGCTTCTCGCCCGATGGCAGCACGAGCCGGTACAAGTTGCGAGGAACCTGCCGAAGGGGGTGGCCCGGACCGTTGTACAGCGTCAGACCCGCCACCGCGAACGTTGCCCGCCCGGTCGGGCGAATCTCGAGACTGTCGACGCGCTTGTCAGGCTGCGGGTTCTCCAGCGCATAGATCCAGGGCAAGCCGTCTGGTTCGGTTACCCCGGTCTGCGCCTTACCCCACTCGGTGCGCTCGAGTAGCTCGCCTCGCATCCGGCGCGGCATCTGGGCGGCGACGGCCGCCATCGCGCCGGCCGCCCACGGCCAGGCCATGCCGTTGATCTCGATGCGATGCCGGATCGGCACGACGTGCTGCGAGCCGTCACCGTAGTGCACGACGTAATCGGCCAGGTGTTCACCGACGCGGCGAGCGATGTCGTTGCCGGTGACTTCATCGACGTGGCCGACGCACAGGTAGCGCGCCGTCTTGCGCACGGGAATCTCGACCGCGTCGCGCCGGCCACGCGGCAGCAGAATCAGGCATCGACCCCTCGCCCCCGGCTTGCCCAGCCGAAACGGTATGCCCCAGAACACCTGCCGGTCGGCGGGCAGCCCGGCCAGCGACGCCTCGACCGCCTGCGGCCAAGGCTTTGTGCGGGCCTTGCCTGCGGTCTTATTCTGACGCGTCGCGTTGAAAAGCTTCGCAAGATCGACCGTGACGAACTTGGACATGGCTTGCCTCCCGGGTCGCCTGTTCCCCCAAGGCGATCATGATCTCACTCTATATTCGGCGAGCACACCGGTCAAACGCACACGCGACTCGCGCCGCGCCGTCACTCCCGGACCGCCAGACGGCACCTTGTCGATGGGTAGGACCGATCGTAGAATTTGTGCGCTCGTCGTTGGGTGGTACCAGCCATGAAGATCGCGTGCAATCGGTGTGGACAAAAGCTGACCGTGCCCGAGGCGTGGGCCGGCAAGGCGATTCGCTGCAACGGGTGTAACAAGGTGATGCGCGTCCCCAAGGTCGAGGCGGTCGACGAGGACGCGATGGATATCGACGCCCTGGCCGAGGGCGCCACCAGTCCCGAGCCCGATAGCCCGGACCAAACGGACTGGCCCGATTTCGGCGCCTTGGCCGCCGATCAGGTCGAAACGACCGAGGCCGTCACCCGCGTTTGTCCCTATTGTGGCAAGAGCATCAAGGTCGACGATCCCAACCTCGAAGTTCTCTGCAGCAACTGCTGGCAGACCGTGCCTCCGGCGTCGCAGTCGCCCGATGCACCCCCAGCCACCCGCGAGCTCATGCCCGGCATGCCGAGTGCGCCGGGAAGCTCAGCCATGGGCTTCTACACGGGGGTCTTTCGGGCCGTCACCTTCCCGCTTGGGGCGACCGGTTCGCTGCTGCTGGCGATCGGGGTAGCCATCGCCGCTATCCTCCTGCCCGTCGGGTCGCTGCTGGCCGTCGCCCTGGTCATGAAGCAGGAACCCGTCTACGGCGCCACCTACAGCACCGACTGGGCCCGCCCGATTCTGTTTACTCTGTTCACGGCCGAGCTGCTCTACTTCGTGGGTGTGGCCTATTACGCCTTTGTCGATACGGTCCGCAGTACGCTGGTCGGCAGCGAGCATCCGCCCGATCTGACCTGGAACCTCGCAACGGTAAGCCAGGCCTTCCTGGGCTACATGGCGATGGTGCTCTACTACGCCGTAGTCCTCATGGTGTTGATTATGCTGGGCAACCGGGGCGAGCTGATCATCCCCGCCAGCCGTGCCGAGCTTGCATCGGTCTTCTCCGCGGCCAATGTGGTCCTCCTGGCGGTCCTGACGCTCATCACGCCCATGAGCCTGATCGGCATGGCGTCGGGTAAGTTCCTCGAAGGTATTAACCCCATCAAAGCGCTGGTATCGATCTCACGGACGGCCGGCCACTACACCTTCCTGTTCATTCTCGATTGCCTCTACGTCGGTCTGTACGGCACCGCCGTCGTGGCTTTGATCGGGTGGACCGGGCAGACCATCCTCGGGCTGTTGCGTACCGGCGCCGAGTACTCCTTCACCTCGCTGACTGTAGGCCTGGTTCTCTGGTCGGTGCTGATCGGGGTGGGTATCTATTTCGCGTACGTGATGGGGCGCGTACATGGGCTGTTCGCCCGGGCGTTTCGCCCCAAACTTTCCTACGACTTTTGAGTGGCGCGGACTTTGCGTGTGGCTACCTTGCCGGTGCGGGCGTCTCGTCTGCGGGTCGGCTTGTCGCGTGCCGCTGGCGAAGGTCGCGCGGGGCGGGAGCCATCACCCATTCGTCGGCCTCCTGGAAAACCAGGATGCACACGTTGCGGACGGGCGGGCCGCTCACAACATGGGCGTCCGATGCTTCCGGCTCGCGCATCTCGACCTCGGCCTCCACCAGGTACACCGGAGGCGGATACCGCCGCACGCTCTCCGTCAGCACGATCGAGTTCACCTCGACGCGCTTGACGGCGTGCCATGCCGTCTCGAACGCCTCCCGTCCGATCGGCTCGACCAGTCGCGTGACCATCTCCCGATACCCGGCGTAGTCGCCGCTCAAACAGGTCCGCACGAAGCGCTTGACGAATTCGTTGACGGCCGTGTCGTCGCAGGTCGCCTCGGCAGCGAACTTGAACGTGGGCGCCTCGCCCTTGGTGCGGATGCGGTCTTCGGTATCGATCGACCGTGCCTTGCCGGCCTCGACGTCCTCCTCCTGCTTGCAGGCGGGTATCGCCATCAGTAACACCGGCAGGAGCCACAGCTTTCTGCCCGTTCGCATGGCTCGACCTCCCACGCGTGTGCGAATCACGCCAGAATCCCGGGTTCGCCCGCGGTCTGCTCGATGAGCCCACCGGCGGCTCTTACCTGCTCGGCTGTGCCCTCTACCAGCAGGCGGATGCAGCCTTCCGCACCACCGATACCGCCGGCGCCGATGGGTGTGGCACGCACCGCGCACAACGTCGCAAGCGCCTCGATCTCCGTGAAGACCTGCCCCCACGAGACCCACAGCGTTGAGCTGCGCTTGCCGAAGCCGCTTGTCGTCGACGCGATGCTCACCGCGGCTTTTTGCAGGTCGCCGGGAACGGATTTCTCCAGGCCCACCGGATGAATCAACTGCACTCGCCGGGCTGCCGCGATGCCGACAATGCTTCCCACCGTGCCCCCCTCGGGATGACCGATCAGCACCGCTGCCTGGCGGCGCTCGTAGTTCAGCGCGTTGGCTCCCTTCAGAATTACGTCGCCCGGACCCAGGTCGGCCAGCGCAGTCAGCCAGTCGGCCGACCGATCGGCCTTGCCCCGTCGAATCACCAGGTTGGCGATCTCGGCCGATGGGCTCTTGCTGCCGCGGATGCCGCTCGACGGGACCATGTGACCGGTGATGAATCGCCATTTCTCGATCGGCTGACCCGCCAATTCCTCGTACACGTAGGCGTTCGTCGATCCGGTACAGATGATCACCGTACCTTCGCCCAGCGCCTGCTTGACCGGCGGGTAGCTGCCGATCGCTCGCGCGATCAGTCGCTTGCCTTCCGACACCGTCAGAACAAACTGCTCCTGCATCGCAGAACCTCCCTCTGGCTGCGCGCTACGCGTCGAACGCGATCAGCGAGTGAATCGGGTGCTTGGTAAGTTTCTTGCGGCCGGCCAGAAACCCCAGTTCCACCAGAAAGGCCACGCCCACAATCTTCCCGCCCAGCGATTCCACCAGTTCGCAGCTTGCGGCCATCGTCCCTCCCGTGGCCAGCAGATCATCCACCATCAGAACGCGCTCGCCGGACGTAACCGCGTCTTCGTGGATTTCCACCGCGTCGCTCCCGTACTCGAGCTGGTACTCAGCCGATCGTTTCTTCCACGGCAGCTTGCCGGGCTTGCGAATGGGTACGAAGCCGGCCGACAAGGTCTGGGCTACGGCTGCTCCCAGAATGAAACCTCGCGATTCCACGCCCGCAACAAGGTCCACGTGCTCGCCGCGCCAGGGCTGCGCCAGAAACTCCACCGCTAGGGCTAACGCCGACGCGTCTCGCAGCACCGGCGTAATGTCCTTGAAAACGATACCCTTCTTAGGGAAATCCCGAACGTCCCGTATGAGTTGAGCCAAGCTCCGTACGTCCGCCAGCCGCAATTGATCCGTCGTGGTCATCGTGCTTCATCCTTTCTTCATTGCAGCGCAACAGCCTTTGCACCCGGGAGATGATAGAGGATCGGGCGCCCGGACTCAAAGACCGTACGCGTCCGCCCCGCATGCCGAAAATCCGACTGTTAATTCCTTTGTCGCCCTTGCTGGACTGTGCTACACTGCGAGACGATGGGGTCCAGGAGGGGTAAGCTGGGCATGTCGACTCGGATGCCAGACGCAGGTCCAAGGGGCGCGGCGTCGGCGTTCAAGCTCACCCCAATCATTGCTGAAGGGAATTCCATGATGACCGCTGCTCGCATTTTTGCGGCCATTTTGGTGGTCTTGGCTTCGACGGCAGCGGGGACCGCAACGGATTACTACGTTTCGCCCGACGGCAGCGACAGCAACGACGGATTGTCGGCCGCGACGCCTTTCAAGGAAATCCAGACGGGCCTGAACCTGCTGGGCGCCGGTGACACGTTGTACCTGATGCCCGGGATGCACATTCCCGCGGTCTTCGACAGCACCTATAAACGCCTGCGATTCAAGAACAGCGGCACCGCCGCCGACCCCATTCGGCTGACAACGACCGGACCGGGCGTCGTGATCGATCTGCGAAACGTCACGCCCGGATGGTGGGGCTTCACCACCGACGGGCACAGTTACATCATCGTCGATGGCGGCGGCGACCCCAGCATCTGGGATACATCTACCTTCCATCTGAAAATCACCAACGTGCCGGGCTTTGGCAACACCACTTTCTGCTTCGACTTCCGCCTCTGTCACGACGTGACCCTGCGCAACGTGTGGTGCGAGGAGGCCGAGCAGAGCGCGCTGTTCAGCGCCAGCGCCTACGACTGTCTCATCGAAAACGTCGTCGCCAGCAACGACGGTATCAACGTCAACTCCCACGGCATCTATGTGGCCAGCGACAGCCACAATCTCACGTTTCGACGTTTCCGCTGTTACGGCTGGGGCAAACACTCCATTCAGTTCAACGGCGGCGGGCAATACGGCCACGTGCTCGAGGAGTGCGTCCTGCACGACAGCCTGGGCAACGCCATCAAGAATTTCTCCGCCGTAAGCGTGAGCGTAACGAACAGCTTCCTGTACAGCGCAAACGGGTTCAGCGAAAATACGGAGATCATTCGTATCGAGCCTAACGCCGGCTACGACATCGATATGACGTTTGCCAACTGTACGTTCTATTCCAACTTTCCGGGCGGCAGGCCCCTGACATTCATCGATCTCGGCAGCGGGAACGGAGCGGCTACATTTGAGAATTGCATCATGTACACCGGTGGCGGCGTCCTGGACAGCGGCGGCATCGGTACGGTGACGGCCGACACCAATCTCTTCTTCGGCGGCATCACGCCCTTCG
>CBFCZG010000028.1:0-21236 GCA_965602375.1 uncultured Phycisphaerae bacterium
GAGGACGCGGCTCTGGATCATTGAAGGAATTGTAGGCCGATGCAGACCAGAGCAAAGGAACTGGTTGTCATCAGCGGCAAGGGTGGTACCGGCAAGACGTCCATCGTAGCCTCCTTTGCCGCCCTGACCGCCAAGACGGTGCTGGCCGACTGCGACGTGGATGCGGCCGACCTGCACCTAGTGCTCGACCCGAAGATAGTGCGCCGGGAGAGCTTCTCCGGCGGCAAGCGAGCGCGGATCAAGCCCGGCCATTGCACCGCCTGCGGCAAGTGTGAAGACCTCTGCCGCTTCGACGCGATTTACTTCGACGGGCCTGGAAATGGGCGGGTGGACAAGACTTTCCGCATCGACCCCATCGCCTGCGAGGGCTGTGGAGTCTGTGTGTGGTTCTGCGCCGAGAACGCAATCGACTTCGCCCCGGCGGTCAACGGCGAGTGGTACGTTTCGGAAACTCGCCACGGCCCAATGGTGCATGCAAGACTGGGCATCGCGGAGGAGAACTCCGGCAAGCTGGTCAGTACCGTTCGTCAGGAAGCGGCGAAACTCGCAGAGCAGCGCGGCGCGGACCTGGTCCTGATCGATGGCTCGCCCGGTATCGGTTGTGCCGTGATCGCCTCCATCACCGGCGCTAACCTCGTGTTGATCGTTACCGAACCAACGGTCAGCGGGCTGCACGACCTCGACCGTGTGGCGGCCCTTACAAGGCATTTCACCATCCCGGCTCTCGTCTGCGTCAACAAGTGGGATCTCAACCCGCAGCTTGCTTCGCAGATCGAGCAGCAGGCCCATCGGCACGGTCTCGCCGTCGCTGGGCGGGTACGCTACGACCGTGCCGTCACCGACGCCCAGATCCGCAAGCAGGCCGTGGTCGAGTACCAAAAGAACGGTTGTGCTCAGGACGTACGCGCGATATGGGCGGCCGTCAGCGCCCGACTGGCGTGCGCCGCCAATCCGGATGGCGATGGGGGCTGGCCGACATGATCCAACGCACGCGCAGCGGTGCGCACAGCTTGTTCGATTTTGGCGCGCTTGCCGGGGACTATGAGCGTTGGTACGAGACGCCGCTCGGCATGGCACACGACCGCGCACAGAAATCGGACGTGCGTCTGTTGCTCAGGTCAACTCCCCCTAAGGGACTGCTGCTGGATGTGGGATGTGGCACGGGCCACTGGAGCCGGTTCTTCGCATCCCTCGGATACGCGGTGATAGGTATTGATATCTCGCAGGAGATGATCGAAGTGGCCGGAGCTCGTTCCGCCCCGCAGTGTCTCTTCGGTGTGGCGGATGCGTGCGACCTGCCGTTTCGCGATCGTTGCTTCGACGTCGTGGCCGCCATGGCCACCTTGGAGTTCGTTTCCGACGTCTCGCTGGTCCTTGAGGAGATGTTTCGTTGCGTTAGAGACGCTGGTGTTGTCCTGGTCGGAACGCTGAATCGACTTGCCCGGATCAACCGACGGCGTGTGGCTAGCGGTCGCGAGCCCTATGCCTCGGGACGACTGTTGACGCCCGGTGAACTTCGCCACCGGCTCAAACGATTCGGCCATGTTCGTATGCGTGCCTCGTTACCGCAGGAGAGTCGACCAAGTGAGCGACGACTTGGCCGTTGGCTTACGGGTCGACGCAGCACGAGTGGTCCGTTCCTTGTCGCGGAGGTGACGCGGAATGGCTGATGCGCACATTACGGTCCTGGTCGAAAATACGGCTGGTCGGCATGGTCTGCTGGCCGAGCACGGGCTGTCGTTCTGGATCGAGTTGGGTTCTCAGAAGGTGCTCTTCGATACCGGACAAGGAACGGTCTTGAGCGGCAACGCCCACCGACTTGGAATTCGCCTTGAACTTGTAGATGCCATCATCCTGAGCCACGGCCATTACGACCATACAGGCGGTCTGAGCTACGTCTTGCGTTCGGCCCGGCGAACACGAGTTTACGGTCACCCCGCAGCGTTCACACCCAAGTACGCCCGGAATGCGGATGGGACCGGCCGCGACATCGGCATGCCGTTCCTGAATGCGCGTGACGTCCGAGAGCAGGCCGAGCTCATCTGGACCGAGGCACCGACGGAGGTCGGCGAGGGACTCATGTTGAGCGGCCCCGTTCCGCGCCGGACCGACTTTGAAGATACTGGAGGAGCGTTTTTTACGAGCAAAGACTGCGCCCAGCCGGACGACCTTGTGGATGACCAGGCTGCATTTCTGGAGACGTCGGCCGGCACGGTCGTGATCCTCGGCTGTGCCCATGCAGGCATCATCAATACCTTGCGGTATGTTCAGGCGCTGACCGACAACCGCCCGATCCACACCGTGATCGGCGGCATGCATCTGCTGGGCGCCAGCTCCGAGCGGCTGGACAGGACGGTAGACGAGCTTCGCCGCCTGAACGTTCAGCGGCTGCTGCCGTGCCACTGCACCGGCGTCGCCGCCGTGGCTCGGCTATGGAAAGAGTTTCCCGCAAAATGCGAGGCCTGCCCGGCGGGCACTGTCATAGAGGTGGAGGGCTAACGCGATGGGCCCTTACCTTCAGAGTATCCGCTCCCACGTCGGCCCACAGTGCGTTCTCCTGCCCGGTGTGCGAGCGATCATCCTGAACGACCGCGAGGAAGTCCTGCTTCAGCACAGGACAGACTTGGATTGCTGGGGATTGCCGTCCGGGTCGGTGGAACTTGAGGAGACCGCAATGGAGGCGCTGAGGCGCGAGGTCTTCGAGGAAACCGCCCTCGATGTGCGCCAGGCAGAGCCGATGGCTCTGTACTCCGGGCCCAGCCAGAGGTTCAGGTACCCCAACGGCGACGAGATTCAGTGCTTTTCCATAGCTTTTATTGTCCGCGATTGGGACGGCGTGCCCGAGGCCGACGGCACCGAGGGCTCCGAGGTGCGGTTCTGGCCGTTGAACGAGCTGCCGCAGGATCTCGTGGCAATCCACGCGCGGACGCTGGATGACTTCAGGCAGTACCAAGGTGGCTTTTTGTTTCCAGATCAGTTCGAGAAGGAAAAGAATGATTGATGGCGTGTTTACCTGAGGATGTCCGCCAGGCGTGGGAAGATCGTGACGGCCCGATAATCCTGGCGACCGTAAGTACTGATGGCGTGCCCAATATTATTTACGCCACATGCGTGGGCGCATTCGGCGACGATCGACTGGTCGTGGCTGACAACTACTTCGACAAAACCCGCAAAAACCTGCTGAACGGCGGTATGGGTTCGCTGCTGTTTCGGTGCAAGAAGGGCAAAGCCTACCAGGTCAAGGGAACACTGGAATACCACAAGGACGGCGAGGCCTTCGACCACATGGAGACGTGGAATCCACCGCAGCACCCCGGAAACGCTGCGGCGGCTCTGCGGATCGAGGAGGTCTATTCCGGAGCCGAAAAACTCTGTTGAGTCAGGCCATGGCAGCATGGCCTGAGTTGTTACCAACTGCCTTCAGTGGCGAGCGATGTCGGCGGCTGCACTCCACCGTCTGCCGGGCGAGGGCGCCTTCGACGCCGCGGGTTGGGAGCGGTTCGTGGTAGGTCACATGCCTGAACCGCATTCCATCGCCCGGCGACGGGTGGGAGTGGCTGTGCGTCGCAGGATGGTCGCGGGAGGTGCTCGACGAACGATCTGTAGTTCGTCGAACCGGTCATCCTGCCGATCGGTCTTTGTCGGAGAACTAACCCAGAGGAGCTAAGAGCATGCCCACGTACGAGTATCTGTGTGACAACTGCGGTCACCGCCTCGAGCAGTTCCAGAATATGTCGGATGCGCCGGTGAAGTCCTGCCCCCAGTGCGGGGGCAAGGTCCGTCGGCTGATAGGAACCGGTGCGGCGGTGATCTTTAAGGGCTCCGGGCTTCACTCGACCGACTATCGCAGTTCTTCCCGACCAAGCTGTGGGCGCGCGACAGGCCCTGCTGCGGTCGGGACGCGCCGTGTGATGAGTGAGGGAGTGCGTTGGCATACATTCTTGGCCCTCTACCGCCGCAGGTGACCGTGCAGCGCAGGCAGCTTCCTAAGGGATTCCAGTAGAGGGGGCCATCTGGACTGGAACGGGAGGCATGTTGACGACAGACACAAATTCGGCTGAGCAGATCCCGACCCTCGTTTTCAGTGCCCTGATTAACCGTCACAGGCTGAATGATTGCCGCACACGACACGATAGCTAGCGGCCGCGCGCAACTTTGCACACCCGCCTTTTGCAGCCGTCAGCCATGAAGTCCGGCTGCCCAGGTTGGCAGTCGTGCTCCTTACCCATCTGGCGTGCCGCGCGCGACGCGGGCGCGCCCGCCGACGAGTGGTGATCGAAGTTGCGACGGAGGCGAGTGGATTAGAACTCGCATAAAGGCCTGGCCGTTCACGACTTGCATTTTCGAGGAGCAAGAAAGACCGTCAAGGAATCCCGCTTTTAGAACTCCGCAACATCTGCGGCGAGCGTTCTAAGCCTGCCAGGATACGTCAGTTACCGCTGTCAGAGCCCCAGCACGGAATGCTCCCACCGTTGAACTCGGGGTGACTGGATTTGAACCAGCGACCTCTGCGTCCCGAACGCAGCGCTCTAGCCAGACTGAGCTACACCCCGCCTGTCAAGACTTCCACTATAGTGGCGTGGCGGGTGGCTGTCCAGGCGAGCCGCCCGTTGAAGCGGTGGAAGTCCGTCATCGACCTGTTTGCTCCGAGGGGGCGATACGGCCGATCCATGGGCCAATTGGGCATCTCCATTTGGCATATCGGGCCGTGTCGGTAGAATGGGTTGCGGGCCTTTCCGTAGTTCTTGAGGATATGACCCATGGCTGGCGAATTCAGGCGAGCAGCAGAGGTCTCCCGGATCGTCGAGCGACAGATGCGCAACTGGGAGTTGGCCAGGCAGCAGTCGGCCGCCGAGCACGCCGAGGAACGCCCGGGAGTGAAGTTCTACATTACGCTCTCGCGTGAGATGGGCTGTCGGGGTGAGGCCATCGCCCAGTGCCTGTCGCAACGGCTGGGCTGGAAGTGTTTTGACCGGGAGATCCTCGACCATATGGCCGGCGAGGTCCGGACGCGGCGGCGTCTGCTGGCCATGCTCGACGAATGGCAGAAGGGCTGGATGGACGACGTGTTGCAGCCGCTCGTGCCGGAAGGCATGGTGGGGCGAAGTGACTATTTCAACGCGCTGACCCGGGCCGTGCTGACCATTTGCCACTATGAACACGCGATCATCGTGGGGCGCGGGGCCAACTTTGTGTTGCCGCCCGACCAGGGCCTGCGGGTTCGGCTGGTCGCCCCGCTACCCTACCGCATCGCGGCCGTAGCCCGGGCAGAGGGCCTGGACGAGGGGGAGGCCAAGAAGCGGATCGATCAGATCGAGGGTCGACGGGCCAAATTCGTTGCGGCCCATTACGGCCGATTCCCTTACGACCCGCGTAACTACGACGTCGTGCTCAACACGGCCAGCTTCAGCGATGAACAGGCTTGCGAACTGATCGTAGCTGCCGCGCGCAGCAAACCCGCCAGCGAGAATGTGAGTCTGTAAGCCCAGGCGAGCAGGGCCGGCGCCGATCCCGATCGCCGCCAGAGCAGTCAGACCATGGTTCGAAAGCCAGCCAGGTCCGACTTGGCGTGGTCGGCTTGCGGGTGGTGCTGATACATCTCGTCAAGCACCTGATGGATCCATTGCATCCGGCGCCCGGCGCGGCGCAGAACGATCTGGATGTGTCCCCGTCGATCGCCCGGCAATCGATCCTCGAAGCTGTCGTTGAGCGACTGAAGCTCCCACGCCAGATCCTCCAATTCGGCATTGATCCGGCGTAGGGTTTCTACAGCAATGGGCCAATGGACCATGGCCAAGCCTCACTTCGCCCCAGATCCTACCCCGGCAGCGCGGCGCCCGCCGCAACGCCAGCGGGGTGACAACGCCGTCTGCACGGACAGACCGATCCCTCAACTCATTCGGCGATAGATTCTGTGGGTCCCGTTTCGGAAGGGTGAACCGAACACCTGCCCGGCCGTCCACCCAAAAGCAAGAAAAGCCAACCTGACAGTGAAGGGGAGTGTATGGGTCAGCCGATAATGTGTCAAGCGCGCCTATCAAAAAAAGGCCGATATCAGTACTGGCAACTCTCCTGCGTCCGATAAGACTCTCCTGCCTGGAAGCTCCCAGCGGTTCTGGTATGGCTCTGCGGCCATCGCAGTGCCCTGCCGGTGGCTTCCTGACAAATGCCCGATGGCCGGCTAAGCTAAAGGTGCCACAGTGTCCAAGCGAGAGGTGATGAGTCGATGCCGACCTACGAATACCAGTGTCAGCAGTGCGGTCATCGTTTTGAGCAGTTCCAGACGATCACCGCCAAGCCCCTGGCTAAGTGTCCCCAGTGCGAAGGCCGCCTTCAACGGCTGATTGGAGCCGGGGCCGCGGTCATCAACCGCAGCAGCGGCGCCGGCGCCTCGCTGCCGTGCGGTGCGCGAGGCTCGTGCCCGAGCGGCGACGGGCGCTGCATGATGGGTCAGGGCGATGGCTGAAGACACTCCGCGGGAACTGGTGTACGGGCCTGTGCCCTCGCGCCGCCTGGGCCGATCGCTCGGCGTCGATCTGGTGCCGCTGAAAGTCTGCCCGTACGACTGCATCTATTGCCAGCTCGGCCGTACCACCAACAAGACGCTGGATCGCGCCGAATACGTGTCGGCCGAGCAGGTGGTTCGACAAGTGCGCGAGAAGCTGGCCGCCGGTGTGAGGCCCGACTACATCACCCTGGCTGGCTCCGGTGAGCCAACGCTACACGTCCGCCTGGCCTGGATCATCGAGCAGATCAAGCAGTTCACCGACGTGCCGGTCGCGGTGCTGACCAACGGCGCCCTGCTGAGTGATCCGCAGGTGCGCCGTGACTGCGCCCTGGCCGATTTGGTCATGCCGTCGCTGGATGCCGGTGACGAGCAGCGGTTTACGTATGTCAACCGTCCACATCAGGACCTGACGCTCGATCGCCTGGTCGACGGCTTGGTGCAGTTTCGTCGTGAGTACAGCGGACAGTTCTGGCTGGAGGTGTTCCTGCTGTCTGGCGTTACGGCGATCGAAGCGGAGGTCCGCAAGATCGCGGCACTGGCCGCGCGGATCAAGCCGGACCGCATCATGCTGAACACCGCCGTTCGCCCGACGGCCGAGGCGTATGCCGAGGCGGCTCAGCCGGAACGCCTGGAGCGATTGTGCGAGCTGTTCAGCCCAAAGGCGGAGGTCGTCGCCGATTTCGCCGGTCCGCAAGACCAGCCCGGCTGGCCGGCCCGCAACCACGAGGTCCTGGCGATGCTGCGGCGTCGCCCTTGCCGGATCGCCGATGTAGCCAACGGGCTGTCGATCGACCCGAACGAGGCCGTCAAGCGGCTGTCTGCACTGGTCGAGGAGGGCCTGGTTCGCGAGCGATTCGGCCGGGAGGGGCATTACTTCGAGGCCGTTCCGGCTTAAGAAAGCGCTAAGGTTTGTCGACGGCCGCCGTGGGGGGGGGTTGGACAAAACGGTCGCGATCCGGTAGCCTGACCACAGTGGCGGCCGGGTGCCGCAGCAGGGGGAAGGTTAGGCGATGATCGCGCAGCCGTCGGTGCTTAACAACAACGTTCTGGTGCTCAACAAGCACTATGCGGCCATCCGCGTGGTGAGTGTGCGCCGGGCGTTTTCGCTGTTGTTCCGGCAGATGGCGGAGGTGGTCCACGTCGAGAAAGACGAGTTCCTCTCCTACGACCTGGAGAGTTGGTGCGACGTCAGCGAGCTCAAGCGACGGTTCGAGCCCGACGGGCACGACTGGCTGCGGACGGTGCAGTTGGAGATCGCAGTGCCGCGGATCATCCGTTTGCTGTTCTACGACCGATTGCCGCGACAGCAAGTCAAGTTCAACCGGCGGAACATCTTCGCTCGCGACCAGAGCCGCTGTCAGTACTGCGGCAAGCGTTTTTCGACCACGGAGCTTTCGCTGGATCACGTCGTGCCCCGCAGCCGTGGGGGCACGAGCACCTGGGAGAACGTCGTGTGCTGCTGTATTCAGTGCAACGTTCGCAAAGGCGGTCGCACGCCCCAGGAAGCCCACATGAGGCTGATCACACCGCCTAAACAGCCCCGGCGCAGCCCGGTGCTGCGGATCAAGCTGTCGGAAGGTCGCTACGCAAGCTGGAAGCATTTCCTCGACCACGCTTACTGGAACGTGGAGCTGAAATAGGAGCCATCGCCCGGCAGGGCGGCGCGGCTACGTCCGATGTCTTCTCCCGGCCCGGGACGCAGGGGGATGACGCCGACCTCGACTTGTCTGTTGGCCCGCGGTCCGGTACGATTCCGGCAGGAGGCACTGGGCACGGTAGCGTGCCGGCGGAGCAATCGACCGATGACGACGCAGACGAACGAACAGGTGACGACCAACCCGGGCCAAGACGACCAGACGATCATTCGCACCAAGAAGGTCAAGAAGGTCTACGTGATGGGCACTGAGCGAGTGGAGGCCTTGCGCGGGATCTCCCTGGAGATCTACGCCGGCGAGTACATCTCCATCATGGGCCCGTCGGGCTCGGGCAAGAGCACATTCTTCAACATGGTCGGCGGATTGGACAAGCCGAGCGACGGCACGGTCTTCATCGACGAGGTCGACGTCGCCCAACTCGACGCGTATGAGCTGGCGTGGCTGCGATGTCGCAAGATCGGCTACATCTTCCAGACGTTCAACCTGATTCCCGTGATGACGGCGCTGGAGAACGTGACGCTCCCGATGACGTTTGCCGGGCTGACCAGCGACGAGGCCCGCGAAAAGGGCGTGGAGCTGCTCGCCAGCGTGGGTCTGGGCGATCGGGTGCAGCACCGGCCGTACGAGCTTTCGGGCGGGCAGCAGCAGCGCGTGGCCATCGCCCGGGCGCTGGCGAACGACCCGGCCATCATCCTGGCCGACGAGCCGACCGGCAACCTGGACCTCAGGACCGGCACCGAGATCATCGAGATCCTATCGCGCATGAACAAAGAGCATGAGGTCACGGTCATCACGGCCACGCACGATCACAAGATGTTGGCGGCCAGCGATCGGGTGGTGTGGATCCGCGACGGCATGGTGGACCGCATCGAGCGCCGCGAGGATCTGAAGATCGAGGTCGGCACGATCGACGGCGAGGCAGACTGAAGAACCATCGCCCTTCCCTTCCGAGTGGCTGATCTTGCCCTGGTGACGGGTCTATAATGCGGGTGTGGGCCTGGCCCGCAGGCGGCGTGCCATGATTGATATCAGCATGTTGTATTGTGACTATCGGGCGCCATCAACGCCGCACCGGTATGGCCGGTCGGCGGGTGCCGATGCCGACCGCGCGCACGTCATGCGACGCGCACAATCGGCGAGTGAGCGTCGTCCTATCGTCGTGTGGAACATCACGCGGACGTGCAACCTGCGCTGTATCCACTGCTACAGCGACAGCGAAGCGAAGGACTATGCCGGCGAGCTGACCACCACCGAGGCCAAGGCCGTCATCGACGATCTGGCGGATTTCGGCGTGCCGGCGGTGCTGTTCTCGGGCGGCGAGCCCTTGACCCGCCCTGACTTGTTCGAGCTTGCCCGCTACGCCGGCGCAAAGAAGCTGCACACGGTTCTAAGCACCAACGGCACGCTGATCCACCTGGACAAGGCCCGCCAGATCAAACAGGCCGGCTTCGTCTACGTGGGGCTTTCGCTCGATAGCGCCGTGCCCGAGGTACACGACCATTTCCGCGGTCAGCCCGGGGCTTTCGAGCGGACGATTCGCGGCTTGCGGCACCTGGTGGCGGCCGGGCAGAAGGTGGGCCTGCGCCTGACGCTGTCGCGCCCGACGGCTGAGAATCTCGACGCCGTGTTCGACCTGATCGAGCGCGAGCGGATCAACCGGGCGTGCTTCTATCATCTCGTGCCGGCCGGGCGCGGGCAGAAAGTGCTCGACCTCTCACCGGCCGAGTCGCGGCAGGCCATCGACGTCATCCTCGAGCGCACGCGGCAATTTCACGAGTCGGGCAAGCGCGTGGAGATTCTCACGGTCGACAATCACTGCGACGGGCCCTACCTGTATCTCAAGATGCTCGCCGACGGCGATTCGCGTGCCCAGGAGGTATACGACCTGCTAAAGTGGAACGGCGGAGGTCTTAACTCCAGCGGTGTGGGCATCGGCTGTATCGACTGGACGGGACACGTGCACCCCGATCAGTTCTGGACGCACTATTCGTTGGGCAACGTGCGACAGCGGCGCTTCAGTGAGATATGGATCGACACGAGCGATCCGCTGCTGGCCGGGCTGAAAGATCGCAGGCCGCTGCTGAAGGGCCGTTGCGGGCGGTGCAAATTTGTGGACCTGTGCGGCGGGGCGCTCCGCGTCCGAGCCGAGTTGATCACCGGCGATGCGTGGGCGGCCGAGCCCGCCTGCTACCTGACCGACGAGGAGATAGGCCTGTCGCCCGACGACGTGAACGAACTTAAGGACAAAGGCGAGTATTTCACCGCACCGGTCGCTTCTCCCGCCGCCGCCTCATCCGATGCGCCGGCTGACCGGACGTGCACGGAGTAAGTCCTGGTCGGCAGCCTTATGTCGCTCGGTGCCGTGACGCCGCTTCGGGCAAAACGGGTGGTCCGGCGCGCGTCACCCGATTTCATTTCTTCTTGGGTCTTGGTTCTTCCTTGCTTTTGAGCTTTTCCTTGTTCTCCTTGTCCCCGATCTTTGGCCGGTCTCTGGGCGGCGCAGGGACGGCCTTCGGTTCTTCTCTGGGCGGACCGGGGGTGGCCTTTGGCTCTTCTCTGCTCGGGCCGCGCAACAGACCTTCCAGTTTTTCTTTCGACAACTCCTTGACGGCACGCTCAACGAGCGACTTGAAATCGACACGCGCCAGATCCAGCTTGGGTTTCTGTCGCGTGCCCACAAGAGGAATGTCGACACGTAGCCCGGACAGGACGCGCGCGTAGTCGGCGACCGGGCCTTTAACGCCCAGGCGCGCGAGCAACTCCGGGCGCACCGGCAGCGAGATCGACAGGTCGAGCGTGTCGTCGAACCCCACCGACCCGTAGAACTTCAGGTCGAAACCGTTGGGGAAGGTCAGCGTGAAGTCCTTGTAGCTGATCCGTCCGTCCTTGATTAGAAAGCTCAAGCCACTCACCACCACCGTGTACATCCGCTCGTCGGTCAAGCCGCCAAGTTTCAGCAAGTCGGCAAGAAGCCCGCCGGGTTGCAGCTTCATGTCGGCCAGGTCGAGTTCTCCCTGACCCGCGCCGGCAGTCTTGATGGACTCATCCAGGGGCAGCACCAGGTCCTCCATTTGCAGACCCGCCCTGCCTTCTACGCGCGTGAGATGCAGGAAGATCGGATTGATGCGGCTGAGCAGCGAGGTGCTCAGTTCCCGAGTGATGGTAACATTCTCGAGCAGGTTGGTACGGCTGGGCATCTTGAGCGTCATCGCGAGCGGTTGCAGGTCGAGCAGGCCGGCCAGGTTTACGTTCCCTTGCGAGGCAGGGATCTTCGCCGGCGGCAAGGTGATTTGCCCGTTGCCAAGCGTCGGCGAAAGCCTGGCTGCCCCCAACGACACGCCGTAGAGCTCCGCCGAGGTCCATCCGATCTCGATGCCGCCGGCCAGACCTCTAAAGGCCGGCTCGGCGCCCGGCTGGCGGAGTGGCCCGGTGATGTGGAATTCACTGGTGCTCTTGCCGGACACGATGACGGTCTTCGCCGTCGCAGGCACGAGTTCGTGCAGGATGGCGGTCAACTCCTGCCAGGACGCGTCATAGCGTCCCGACAAGGCCAGCACGCCGGTAGTCTTGTATTGCTCGATCGTGCCGGCGACCTCGGCCGAGAAGGGCGCCGAGTTGATACGCGTCTTGCCAAGCGTGATCTTTTCGTTCTGCTGATCGACTTTGGCGGCATATACCAACTCCACGCGTTGCTGGCGGACCGCTTGGTCGCCAACGCCGACCTCGAACTGATCGATGTCGCCCTGGCCGCTCAGGCTCATGACCGCGCCACTCGTCGCACAGGTGCTGTTGAGACGCACCCGCCCGGTCAGAGCGGGCTTTTCCTGAAGCTTCTTGATCCGAGTGATCGCATCAAGGCACCCGGCCAGATCGGCCGTGCCGCTGAACTGCCCGTCCAGCACCAGGAATTCACCCGTCTGCCAGTGGACGTTCTCGGCGTTGAAGGTGGCTGGCGTGCTCTCGAGGCGGGCCTGCTCGACGCGCAGGTCCGTCGCATCGGCCGACAGTCGCACCCCCTTCCAGGTCGCCCGCACGTCACCCGCGGCGAGTGTTTGCCCGTCGACGGTCAGCTCGCGCGCCGCCAGGCTGCCCCCGGTCGTGACAGGCTGCCCTGCGGCGCTGCGGTCGACCTGGGCCTGCATTGAGAACGTGCCGGCATACCTCGCCAGCGCATCCACCCCCAACGCCTTCGATCGGGTTGCCAGAAAGGCCAAGTCCGCCCGCTGCACGTCGACGTCGGCATGAAACGCCTGTTGCTGCACGTCGTACCAGCCGGTGCCAGCAGCCACCACCTCGCCGTTCAGATCTGCCTTGGTTGCCGTAGTCGTATACCGTCCAAGCTTGCCGTCGGCGAAGGTCAGCGCCCCGGCATGGCTGACCCGGACGCTGGATAGATCCAGGCGACGATCCCCAGCGCCATACTGAACGCCTTGGCCGGTGATCTCGGCCGAGACGTCCATGCGGTCGTCCTCCCCGCGGGTGACCGACAGTCTTCCCTTTACGTCTCCGGCAAGCTCAAGCGCCTCCAGATCGAAGATCGCGCCCAGCTCCTGCCGCAGCTTCGCCAGGTCGGTCTGGAAGTTCCCCTCTAGCTCCGCGGGCGTTCCCTGTGCCGTCAACTGAGCAAAACTCGACTTCAGCGACGCCTGCTGCACCTTCAGACCCGTGCCGGCTTCAAGACGTGCGTCGAACCCGAAAGCGATAGGCTGCAGGCTGACGGCTCGATCGCCGCTCTGGGCGGCTACATCTTTCAACTCAATCGACCCGCTGGCCGCGGGCCGCGCGCCACCCCGAGCCGTGAGCTTTGAGACCTCGAGCGTTCCAGCCGTGATGCGCTGATCAGGACGAATGTGCAGCAAACCGGGCAGGGCGTTCTCGAGCGCCGCCAGGTCGAGGCGGGCGTTGCCTTCGAGGTCAAAATCCGGCAGCTCGATCGATTGCCCGTTCAGCGCCGCCGCCACGATGCGATCGACGGAGACTTCGAGGGGTCGGTCCGAGTACCGGTAGGAGATCTTGGTCTCAGCCTCGCCGGCATGGCCGGTGAGCTTCGTCTCTGCGGTCAGCTGCTCGGATGTCACGGTTGCCTGCCCCGACAATTTCAGGTCGAGCGGCTGCGCCTTGCCGGCTGCGCGCTGACGAGTCTGCAAGCCTCGCGCGCTGGTTTCGAATTTCGCCTGCCATAGGCCTTCGCTCAGTGTGGCGTCGAGATCGAACGCTGCGCCGCCGGCAAGCCCCGTATTCGGAGCCACGACAGCTGCCAGGGGCTCCAAATCAACGTCGCCGTCAGTCTGAACCTTCAGCGTCCCGCTTGCGGCCTTGATATCCAGCGCTCCTTCTGAGAACAGGTCGCGGACCGTTCCCTGGCCGCTGATTTGCCGACCGTCCGACAATGCGATGTCGAGCTTGCCCTCGAGGTTGGCAAGGGTGTCCAACGCGATCTCGCAGTTCACTGCGCGGACTTCGTAAGCCGCCATGCCCTCGCGGGTGATCCGCACGGCCCCGTCGCGGACGATCAGCCGACCGCGCGGCTCGGGCAGCGAGCGGTCTGACGCCTCGGTCGCCTCGGAAGGCTGTCGCGGCTTAAAGGCCTGCGCAAGTGTTATCGCGTTGTCGGCGGTCAGATGCAGGTCGGCCTTGGGCGAGTCGATGGTGATTTCACCGAACGCCTCTGTGGCCGTCAGCAGTTTCCACACGCCGGCTGCGCAGGTGATCTGGGGGACTTGCAGGACCTCGCGCCGGTCGGCGTCGAACACCTGTACGCCGCTGGCGCGGATCGGACCGCCCCACGACAGCGACAGCTTTTGCAGACGGATCGAACCTGTTAGCTTACCGTTCACGATCGCGACGGCGAGGTTCGATACGGTTTGGGTCGACGCGATATAGGGCAGTGCCGCAACCAACGCCGTGATGAGTACAAGGACGATGACAAGCCCTATCGCGAGGCGCCGAAGCCAGCGGCGCCGCGGCGGCGCGGGTTGTTTGCCGGCGTCGGCCCGATCGGTGCGTGGTGCTGGTTGTTCACTGCTGGTGTTGTCAGCCATGGTAGTCCTCCGCTCACCGGAAAAAAGGGCCCCACGTCAAACCGCTTCGAGTAGCGGGAAGAGCCCCTCGGAATCACAAGGAATAATACAACGTCTTGGCCCGCGGGTGGGGCCCCGAGCAAGCCGGTCACCTGCCCGCCTCGGGGTATTGTAGGCGCCTGGTGGCGGTCGGAGGTGACGGCTTGGACCCGTCCGTGACCGATTTCGTGTCAACCGCTTCACGTCGAGCTCGGTAGTTGATATAGAGCCGGCTGGGCAAATCCCTCGGCGGGAAGGGCACGCGCAAAACCCGGCGTCTGCTTGGAGAATTGTCATGATGGTAATATCGCAGGCCTCAGCATTTGCTGGGCCCGAAATCTGGTACGGCCCGCTGATTGCGATGCCGTTACTTCTGCTGGTTGGCCTACTTGCGTTACTGCTGATCACGCACGTGCACTGGCGACGCCGGGCCAGGCGTGCGGGGTACCGGACGGTGCGAGCCTATCTGCGGGCCGCCCCGCGGACCGACGAGGAGAAACGGTACGCGGTCGAACTGGCGGTCCGCGGGCTGGGTTGGTGTCTGCTGGGCATACTGTTTCCTCCGCTGGTGTTGGTGGGGGTTGTGCCCTTCGTGTACGGCACCCGCAAGCTTTTCCTGGCCTGGCTGGGTGTGGGCATCGCCGACGAGCTGAATGAGATTCCAGGGTGACACCTCAGCACGACGAGTCCGGTCGTCGTGACGCCCATGACCGCGCCCAGCTTGATTGTGTTCGAGACCGGCAGGCGCGGCTGGCTGTGGCAGCCGTACGCGGCGGCGATACCGAGGCATTCGGACAGCTCGTCGAGCTGTATCAGGCGGAGCTTATGTCACTATCGATTGCCCTGCTGAGGAACGTAACAGCCGCCGAGGAGCTGGCGCAGGACGTATTCGTCCGCGCCTTCCGCTATCTGCACACCTTCGACGACCGCAAACGGTTCTACCCGTGGCTGGCCACCATTGCCTATCGACTGGCCCAGACGCGATGGCGCCAGCGAACGGCGCTCACGCGGCGAGCGAAGGAAATGTCCGACGCCATGGGCGGGCCGTCGATGCAGGACGAGCCGTTGGCGACGCTGATCCGCGACGAACAGTCTCAGCGACTATGGAAGGCTGTTTGCGCGTTGCCGTTCGGGCAGCGCGTCGCTGCGATCCTATACTATCAGCAGGACATGACCATCGGACAGGTCGCGAGGGTCTTGGGTGTGTCGGCTGGGACGGTCAAGACGTGTCTGTTTCGCGCCAGGCGGAGCCTGCAAACTACGCTTCAGCCGCCAGACAGCCCGGCGGCGAAGGGGCAAAAGCGATGAACTGTCAGGAGTTTGCCAAGTTGGTCTATGCCGAACCGTTGCGCGAGCGTAGCAGCGCGGCGATGCAGCGATTGAACGACCACGCGGCGCGATGTCCGTCGTGCGCGAGGCGCCTGGCCCTCGCCGGCCAGGTCGAGCAAAGCCTGACGGAACTGGGCCACGTCCGGCCGCCGTCGAACATGTTGCACAACGTCATGAAGCAAGCGGCTGCGACCAGGCCGGCGGCGCCGGCCGCAGGCAAGCGCCTCGGCGAGGCGGTGGGCTGGGCGGCGGGACTGGTCGGAATGATGAGTCTGGCGGGTGCCTATCTGCTCGCCACGCCGCCGACCGGTTGGCTCGATCGGTTGAGTTTGAAGCCGATGCGACCAATCGGCTCGGTTAGCAACATCCTGGGCCCGCTGGCTGGTGACGTTCCACTAATTGCACTTCTGGCCGCCGCCGGTGCGCTGCTCGTGATTGTGGGCTTCGCCGCGCGCGGCCGTTCCCTCCGATAGGGCTCGCTGTGTGCTCCTGTCCGAGCAGCGCTCCGTAGGTTCAGCACCGCAAGTGCCCCGTTAGCGTCAACTGCTGAAGGCACGGTGATCACCTTCGGGCCAGCAAGGCACCGACATCAGGGCGCCTCACTCGCGACTTTGCAGTCCAGCGGGCAAGGGCTGAGGCCTATCCGTTGTAAAACCCTGTCTCCAAGCCACTTACACCCGCGCGGAAAAAATCGCAAAATAGCGATTTCGGGGTTGACATACGATCGCAATCCTGCGATACTATAGATGAGGAGGCAGGGATGCCCGCTACTGAGGTCGTTCTCTTTGCTGATGACGACGGCTTGGCCCCGCTGTTGGGGTGGCTGGACGCGTTGCCATCCAAGGCTCAGGACAAGTGCATCGTTCGCATCGAGCGCCTGAGGGAATTAGGACACCAGTTGCGCCGCCCCGAGGCGGACCTGCTGCGAGACGGGATCTACGAGTTGCGTGTAGGCCTGCAAGGGATCAACTATCGGATGCTGTACTTTTTTCATGAGCGACGTGCGGTGTTATCACACGGACTGAAGAAGCAAAAGGAGATTCCGGAAAACGAGATCGAACTGGCGGTGAGGCGGAAACGTACTTTCGAAGCGAATCCAGACAAGCACACATACGGAGAGTAGCTATGGCGAAGAAGGAAAAGACAACTGATGCTGTCGCGCTCCTCCATCGTCGCTACATCAAGGGTGACCCGGAACGCAGGGCCTCGCTTCAGGCCGAACGCGTCAACGCGGAGGTAGCGCAGCTGATCCACGACCTCCGCAAGGATGCCGGGCTGAGCCAAAAGGACTTGGGCGAGTTAGTTGGCACAACCCAATCGGTGATCAGCCGATTGGAGGATGCGGATTACGAGGGACACTCGCTCTCAATGCTCCATCGTGTCGCGGAAGCTCTGAAGCAAAAACTTACAGTTGTCATGACTGCTGCCGAGCCGCAGGTCGCGGAGTTGCGGCACGCGTTTCTGCTCTGCGTGCGCATGCTGCGCCGACGACACGGTCTGACAGTTGACCGGCTTGCGGAGATGACAGGAATCGACCGCAGTGAGATCCTTGCTATGGAGCGGAGCAATGCCTACCGTCCGACACCGCTGATACTGCACAAGCTTAGTCAATTGTACGACATTCCGCAGCGACGTCTCATGGCGTTGGTGGGCGCGATTAGGGACGAGCACGTATCCGAAGAAGCGTCCCGGTTCGCAGCGCAGTCTGCGTCATTCTCGAAGCTTACACAAGAGGAGAGGAAGGTCCTGGATGAGTTCGTGAGATTCCTGAAAGCGGACACTTAGAGCGAGAGATAAAGAGCAACGATGGATGATGCTACTCGTCGTGAAATCGATAAGGCGTCGTGGAAAGCTCTGAGGGAGGCGGGGATCTTTCAGCCCCCGGTGCGGATTGAGACGCTCTTAGCCCACCTGCGCTTGTATCGAGAGTTTTACGATCTTGAAGACCCTGGGTTTCTGGACCGAGCTAAACATAGGATCAGGATTCACGGGCGCCGGCTCGTCGACATTCTCCGAAAAGTCAGGCTGGCCGCAGTCTTGCTGTACGACGACCGGCGAATCGTCGTCGACTTAAAGCTACCATCAATAAAACGAGACTTTCCATCGTTCCACGAAGTTGCACATCGGATATTCGTCTGGCACCGGCCCTTCTTCTATGGCGATACGGCACAGACACTCGATCCTGACTGGCACGAGCAACTCGAGGCGGAGGCCAATTACGGGGCCTCCTCACTGATGTTCTGTGGACCGGTATTCACACGCGAAGCATTAGACACGACGGCGAAGTGGTTAAGCATCGTTGCCTTGAAGAAAAGGTACGGCAAATCGTATGTCACCACGTTGCGGCGATACGTGGAGCACACCCATGATCACTCGATGGCGATGTTGGTGAGTACACCGCACTGGGAGGGAAAGCCCTCCGACCAGGCTGAACGATGGCGTCATTTTGTGGGCTCCAAGCGATTCGCAGCCGAGTTTGCATCAGTGACGGCCAGCGACGTGCTCGAAGCAGTGGACGGAAACTGCGTTCAATGCAGAGGGGGCCTAGTCGCGGACTTCACCTACTGCCTGAAGGACGAAAATGGCGATCTTCATGAATTCCACGCCGAGTCGTTCTACAACCGCCACTATATCCTGACACTGTTTGTAGAGGTACGACGACTGGGAACCAATCCCATCGTAGTCCCGCAGAGCGTGAACAGGAGTTGAACCATGGAGTTCTTGCATACGGATTTCTGGGGAGGAGCAAATGCTGTCGTGCTTGTTAGCTTGGATGGGCAGGCAAACGTCATGCTATTGGATGATAGCAGCTTCTCGGCCTATCGGCACGGGCACTCCTTTAACTACTACGGTGGTTGGGCGACCCAGTCCCCAGTGCGGGTCTCCCCATCACACCACGGGCACTGGCACGTGGTCGTCGACTTGGGTGGTCATTCCGGCTCGGTCCGGGCTGGTGTGCGCATCATCACGCCACCGCTCGCCGCACCGTGCTGAATTAAGGAGCAAATCACTATGGCAAAGACTGGACGGTTCAAGCCGGGACAGACTGCTCCTCGGAGCGGACAGTATCGGCAGGTTGGTCCCCGCGGCGGCGAGGGCAAGGAGGTCACCGTGACAAAAGGGGAGCCCCTTCCCCCGACACCAGCGAAGGGCACTACGTACAAGTTGGTCGACCCAACAGATAACAAGTCAGGGCGCGGTCGATGGAAATGGCTCTAAGTACAGGTGCCCAACCCGCATAAGGCGCCGAAGGCAGCCCGCGCACAAATTCCCTCCCTAGGCGGCCCGGCAGGCAGCAGACCGGGCACCCGCAGACGAGGCGCGCCGTTCATCATGGCGGGGTGTTGCAGGCGAACATCGGCAGGCGCGGGGCTTGATGGCCCGGGCGCGTTCGGCCATCCTGCCCGCATCGCAAGTTGACGTAAGGCAGTCACCGCAGCTGAGGGTAAGTGGTCCTGCGCCGCTAGGATGGTCCCGGTACCGCCCGAGGCTACGTGGCGCAAGGCACTGGCGGGCGAGCCGCCAGGGGCACCCCAAGAATCAGAGCAACATTGTGCGCTGGCCGCTAACTCAGCGGTGTCAGGGCGAGATAGTCATCCAGCGAGCCGCCATCCATGCAGCACTGGATGATCTGCCGGCCGAAGGGATCCAGATCGGGGTCCTGCAGATAGCCGTCCAGTTCGCGCTGGAAGAAGTCGGTCAAGATCTTTGCCCCGGCGTCGTACCCGTCGTCGCCGACCTCCGGCTGCATGTTGACCTGTAGGAACCAGTCGGGGATCGGCATGCCTTCCACGAGCATGGCCTTCATCGCAAAGCCCAGCAGCGGACATCGCGCCGGCGTGAGCTGATCCGGGCGAAGCCGGGCGCTGCCACGACGGGCCAGGTACTCGCGCGCCACCCACTGCGGCATGAACCCCACCTTCCAGCAGCCGATATGCTGATTGGGTATCAGCTTGTAGCGCGTCCGGGGAGTCTCCATGATCTGCTGTAAGAGGAGGTTGGCCTGGTCGACGCGCCGGCCGGTCGCAAAGGGCCAGTACGAGCCCACGCCTTCGCTGGTCATGCCCGACGTATCGGTGATGCTGGGGCTCTCGTGTCCCCGCGGGGCTGTCAAACGCCACAACCAACCCAGGGCGCGCGGCAGCACGTGCAGCAGCCCGACGATACCGTACGAAGGCGCCTGCCGCGTGCACGGCGGCGTGCGAATGCCGAAGCTGCGGACGTCGACCGCGACCGGCTCGTTCACCACGTCGGGCACCAGGCGCCGCGGGACGATCACCCGCGGATTGGGACACGGCTTGCCCGGCTCGTCCTCGGTGTGCTCCCATATCAGGCACGTCGCCCCCGGTACGCCTTCGAGGTTCAGAAAGATCAGCGGTTCCGGCGCATGTACGCACACGCGCTCCAACAACGGATCGGTTCCGTACTGACTGATGTGGTTGATTCGCAGGAACCATGCTTCCTCGGCGTCGGTGACGACGAGCTTGCCCTCGTCCTGATCCGCCTCGATGTCGGGATGGCACAGGGCCATGTCGTCGGTGACCGGCCGCAACCGACAGCCGCGCGGCAGCGCCAGCAAGTGGCGTTCGCCGTTGATCAGGTTCCTGCCCAGCAGCAGACGGCCGTCCTCCTCGCGGTGCGGGTATTCGAGCATCTCACTCTTGCCGCCGCCGCTGGCGCCTTCGTGCATGAGCGTCAGCACGTTGTCGTACGGCGTGACCACTTCCACGGTGGAACCATGGAGCGTCGTCCACCCCTCCGACTCGCCAAGCGTGATCAATACACCGTATACGCCTTTCTTGGCGCTCGGGCCGGGATAGAGGTTCAGCGAGAACACCTCGTGCAGGCCTTGTGAGCGGCTGTGCACCACCACCTGTCGGCCGTCGAAGCAGGAATGGCGAAAAGGCGGGGCGAGATATAACACCGCTCGGGGGGCAAAACCGCTGGGCACCTTGCTTGCCGGTACCATCGCCTGAAGATCGGCCAGCGCGGCTGCAAAGAAGGATGCATTGACCGGTGCGACCAGAACGGCGTCGGCTCCCACACGCTTGCCTCCCGCCAGGAAGGGCAAAACGATGAGTTCCTGCGTCGAAAGCCAGTGCAGCACCTCGGTGCGAACCGGCTCGAACGGTCGGCCGAACGCCGCGCCAAAGTCAGGCTTGTCCGAGGCCAGGTCATCCGCGATGAACATGCAATCCGGGTCGCGCCGCCGCATGTACTTGTCGAGATAATTGACCGCGAGACCGTTGCGACAGCGGACAACCGTGGCCTCGACGACGCGCCCCTTGCCGGCTACGTCATAGGCCACCTCAAAGGTGTGGTTGCCCTTGCCACCGACAGCCAGGTCCACCAGTTGCCCGCGGTCCTCAGGTAGGAATACCGTGGGTGCAGCTTTCAAGACGGCCTCGAGACCCCTGGGCAGATTCCATCGCGCCCATCGATTGTCGTGGTGCCCAGTCGTCGCGGCGGTCTGGTCATTCTGTTCAACCGTCATACTGTGCGTGAACTCCTTCCGACATAGGTCCGCAGCCGATTCTATGCACTTCAGGGTCAAGACTCGAAAAACACGAATCGGTCAACCGCTGCCAAGCGGCGGCCGATCCCATTGCGTCTCTCCCTATCTTGGCGACGGCTTCGCCGGCTACCGGCAACTCGACGCGGCGCATCCGCTGGACGAACATGCTT
>CBFCZG010000029.1:0-21136 GCA_965602375.1 uncultured Phycisphaerae bacterium
CCCGATCTGGATGTCTTTATGGGCATCGGCGACGAGTGGGCCGGCCTGCAATACCATCGTTACTGGACGCATTCGTTACTTGTGGCGCCGGTTCTGGGGGCGGCGTTGGCGGGATCCTGGTGGCGGCTTGGTCCGTGCAAGCGGTATGCGCTGCTGTGGGCTTGCGCCACGACGGCATTGGTCTGCCACTGCCTGCTCGATGCATGCACAAGCTACGGCACGACGCTGCTGGCACCGCTGTCGAACCACCGGTTTGCGTTCGACTGGATCGGGATCATCGATCCTTTCTTTACTGTACCGCTGTTGGCCGGGCTGGTCGTGCTGGCGGTACGGCGTCGGCGAGGTCGGCAGGACGCGGCGCGGCGGGCGGTAGTTGCGGGGCTGACGCTCGCGCTTGGGTACCTGGCGCTCGGGGCCACGCAGCATGCGATGGCGTGTCGTCTGATCCAAACCGAGGCAGCCGCCGCGGGGCACGACATCGTCCGCGCCAATGCCTACCCGCGGATCGGCAGCGTCTTTCTCTGGCGGCTGGTCTACCAGACGAATCACGACTATTACGTCGCGGGGGTCAATATGCTGACCGCGCGAACGCCCGTCTTCGCCCGGGCCTCCATCAGCGACGACGAGCTTGTGCGGGCCTCGCAGGATCATCCGAATGTCAGACTGTTCCGCTGGTTTGCGATGGAGTTCGTGAGGCCGGTGAGTCGCCAGGTGGGTGATCGCCGGGTCGTCGAATGGCACGACATGCGTTACGGCTGGCCGGCCGACGCGACGTCGTCGCTGTGGTGGGCGGCTGCCTGGTTCGATCGGGACGGTCGCGTGCAGCACGTCTCGCGCGTGCACCCCTCGTGGCGCCGGATCGAGCGCATGTCGATGTACGACTGAGGCGGGTAAGTGGCATGCTCACGCCCGGCGGCTCGACTTGTCCGAGCCGACCGGCGTGGGCATACCACCCAACACTCGAGAACTCACCGACGCAAGAGTTCGTCGATCTGACACATCTGATCCTGCGACAGCGGGCCGAACTGGGCGGCGCCGGCGTTGTCCTCGACCTGCTTGACCGTCTTGAAGCCGGGAATCGGTACCGTTTTGTCGCTGCGGGCCCACAGCCAGGCCAGAGCACCCTGTGCGAGCGTTCGCCCCTCACTGGTAAGGACGTCGCGGATCGCGTCGAGTTGTTTGAGCTGCTCAGCCTGACGTCCTTGCCTGAAATCCCACCGGTGGCGAACGTCGTTGTCCGGCAGCTTCGAGTCCGACGTGAACTTACCGGTGAGAAGACCCTGGGCAAGCGGGCCGCGGTTGAGGCTGGACAGGTTGAACCGCTCACAGATGCCCAGCGTTTCCTCGTTGCCGTCGAGAATGTTGAATCGCTGCTGGATGGCTGCACAGTGCGGACCCTCGGCGAACAGGCGCGCACGCTCGGGATCGTCGGTGCTCCAGCCGTACCAGCAGATCTTGCCCTCGACCACCAGATCCTCAAGCACGTCGCGCACGACGGCGGCCTCGTCGAGCTCGCAGTTTCCCAGGTGCAACTGGTACAGGTCGATCACGTCGGTGTTCAGGCGGTTGAGGCTGGCCTCGCAGGCTTGGCGGATGTGCTCGGGGCTGGCATCGTTGCCAAGGATGTGGCGCTTCGATTCGTCGAACACGCGGCCGAACTTGGTGGCGATGAACACGTCGCTGCGCCGCTTGCCGAGGGCCTGGCCAAGGATGCGCTCGCTGTGGCCGCAGCCGTAGACGTCGGCGGTGTCGAAGAGCGTGATGCCCAAATCCAGCGCCCGCCCTATCGCGCGGATTGACTCGTTGTCGTCGACGCGGCCCCATCCGACGGGATTGCCGTCCTCGGCCGTGAACGGCCCGCCGATGGCCCAGCAGCCCAGCCCGACCGCACTGACGTCGATATCACTTCGTCCCAGTTTTCGCGTGATCATGATGCGCTACTCCGTTTGCCGGCAACCCAAGCCCGGTCATTCCACACAATCGGCCCGGTCCGGCACACGAAGATGACCCGGCGGCGCCCGAGCGTCAAGAGGATGATGTGGGCGCGACGCAACAGGAGACCTGACTGCAGAACGCCGCCGGCGCTCGCGGTGAGTATAGGCTGAGTCGTCGCAGGGTCCCCGCGACAACCACACCCAGACGAGCGGGCCCGCCACCTGATCTTGCCGGCAATGCGCATGTGGGCCTTACCGCCGGAAGGCGTGACTGCCGAAGGGGGGACTCGAACCCCCACGGGCGTTTAAGCCCATTGGATTTTGAATCCAACGCGTCTGCCAATTCCGCCACTTCGGCGAAGAACACCTCGCCCAAAAGCATAATTGCCCGGGCATGGGTCGGTCAAGACGGCTGCCCGACTCGCACGCTTCGCCGCCCCGGACGCACCATGCGTCGGCCCGCTTCACTGCTGGTTGGCGGCCTCGGTGGGGTCGCACCCCAAAACAGCGTCGCTAAGAGGGGTTGCCAGGACACGGCATCAGGCTATACAAAGATGGTGGAGGCGCGGATTCGGGCGAGGCGTTGTGCTGTGATTTCAGCTACGAACAAGAAATGGCGCCTGCTGCGGCAGTGGACGGCACGCTACCCCATGTGGTGCGCGTGGCAGGTAACCTATCGCTGCAACTTCCGGTGCGGTTTCTGCGGCTACTGGTGCGACCCGTTGTCGACCGCGCCCGAGCCCACGGTCGAGCAGATCGACCGCGCCTGCGGCAAGCTCGACAAGCTCGGCACGACCTTCATCTCGCTGGCCGGCGGCGAGCCGCTCATCCGCGACGACATCGTCGAGATCTGCCATCGTGTGGCGAGGTTCCACATTTCGTTCGTCACCACCAACGGGTGGTATCTCACGCCCGAGCTGGCGCGGCAGTTGTTCGAAGCCGGCCTGTGGGGCGTGTCGGTGAGCATCGATTACGCCGACCCGGCCATGCACGACAAACGCCGCGGCGTCGAAGGGGCGTTCGAACGGGCCGTGCGGGCGCTCGACTACCTTCAGGCGGCCAGAATCCACCGCTGGCAGCGGGTCAACGTGATGACCGTGCTGCTGCACGACAATCTGGATCACATCGAGCCGCTGCTGCAACTGGCTGCCCGGCACGGTGCGTACCTGATGGTCCAACCCTACGGCGTGCTCAAGACGGGCAACCCGCTGTTTCGATGTCAGCAGGAAGGCGTCTCACAACGGCTGCTCGAACTGAAGTCGCGCTACGGCAACTTTCTGAGCAACAAGGTCTTCCTGCGGCGGATCGACGAAGCGCTCAACGGCGGAGTCTCGGGCTGCCGCGCGGGCACGGCGTTTTTCAACATCGATTCGCTCGGCCAGGTAACCATCTGCGTCGAGCGTCGGGCCCAGCCGGTGGGCAATCTGTACGACGACGATGAGCAGGATCTCATCCGCCGATTGCGACGCGACGGCAAGGCGAATCACTGCCAGAGGTGCTGGTACAACTGTCGCGGCGAGGTGGAGATGCTCTATCACCCCGTCGGACTGATGCGGTCGCTGCCCACGCTGCTGTTCGATCGTGGCCGCGCAGACCTGTGATGGTTCACGTTTCTCAAACCCGACGATTACAGCGTCGCTGTCAGCCTACTTCACCCACACCGACTTGATGTTGACGAACTCGCGGATGCCCACGACCGCAAGCTCGCGGCCATAGCCGCTGCGCTTCACGCCGCCGAACGGCAGACGCGGGTCGGACTTGACGATGCCGTTGACAAACACCGCGCCCGCTTCGATCCGCGCGGCCAGCGCTTCGCCTTGCTTGGCGTCGCCCGTCCATATGGCGGCGCCCAGCCCGAAGTCGGATCGGTTCGCCAGCTCGACTGCGTGGTCGGTGTCTTTGGCGCGGACCACAGCCGCCACCGGACCGAAAGTCTCCTCGTCGAAGGCGGCCATGCCCGGCTCCACGTGGGTCAGCGCCGTAGCCGGGAAGTAGTAGCCCTTCCCGCCCAGCGGCTCGCCGCCGAGGGCAAGCTTGGCACCGGCTTTGACCGAGCGCTTCACCTGGTCGTGCAGCTCGCCTACCAGGTCCTCGCGCGCCATCGGGCCGAGGTCGTTGCTGCGGTCGGTCGGGTCGCCGATCTTCAACTTGCTCATCGCCTCGACGAATGCAGCCTCGAACGGTTCGGCGATGGACTCATCAACGATGAACCGCTTGGCCGCAATGCAACTCTGACCGGTGTTGATGGTGCGAGCGACGGCGGCAGCCTTGGCCGCTTCGATCGGATCGGCGTCGGCGAGCACGACGAACGGGTCTGACCCGCCCAGTTCCAGCACGGTCTTCTTGAGGGCCTTGCCGGCCTGAGAGGCCACAGCCATACCTGCCGGCTCGCTGCCGGTCAGCGTTACCGCCCGACAGATCGGGTCGGCAATCACGGCTTCGGTCGCGGCAGGGGCAATCAGCAGCGTGGTGAACGCGCCCTCGGGTGCGCCGGCTTTGCGAAAGACTTCCTCGATCGCCAACGCACAGCCCGGCACGTTCGACGCGTGCTTGAGCAGCCCGACGTTGCCGGCCATCAGCGCGGGCGCGGCAAAGCGGAACACCTGCCAGAGCGGAAAGTTCCACGGCATGACGGCCAGCACCGGTCCCAACGGATCGTAACGGATGAAACTGCGCGACCCGTCGGTCTCGACCGGCTCGGGCGCCAGAAACCGTTCGGCATGCTCGGCGTAGAAGTCACACACCCGTGCACACTTCTCGACCTCGGCTTCCGAAGCGGCGATGGGTTTACCCATCTCCGCCGTCATCACCGAAGCATATTCCTTCAGCCCGTCGCGCAGCATCTGGGCCGCTCGCTTCATCATGGCAGAGCGATCAACGAACGACACCTCACGCCACGAGCGAAACGCCTGCTCGGCCCGCTGCAACAGCTGCTTCACCTGCGATGCATCGTGTTCGGGGTAGTCTCGAATCAACTCGCCGGTAGCGGGATTGATCGCCTTCATGAATTCACCTCATTGGCTTCCGGCTCGGGTTGCACAGCCGCTTCCAGTTTCTTGGTCAGCTCCAGATCGACCGACGGATCCACCTTGACCTCGACGATGCACATTTCCTGCTCGGCCACCACCCGACGCAGCACGTTTTCCAGCTCGCGAAGGTTGGCAGGCGAATAGCCGCGAATGCCGAAACTTTCGGCGAACTTGACGTAGTCGGGGTTGGTCAGCGCCGTGCCGACACTGCGTCCGTGGTGCGTATGTTGCTTCCAGCGGATCAGGCCATAATCGTTGTCGTTGAACACGATGATCGGAAAGCTCACGCCGCAGCGGGTGGCCGTCTCGATCTCGGCTGCGTTCATCAGGAACCCGCCGTCCCCCATGGTGCAGACCACTCTTCGATCGGGCATGGCCAGTCTGGCCGCCACCCCGCCCGGCAAAGACAGACCCATACTCGCCAGTCCGTTGGAGATGATGACCGTGTTCGGCTCGTAGGCAGGGAAGTTTCGCGCGATCCAGACCTTGTGGCTGCCCACGTCGGAGATCAACGTGTCGGTATCGGCCATCACCCGCCTCAGCAGATGTAGCGTACCGGGCACGGTGAACGGCTGACCCTCGCGCAATCGATACGAGTCGAGGTCCTGCTCCATCCTTCGCCGCACGGGCAGCGTCCAGTTCTCAAACAGCGACTCGCTGCTGCGAAGCTGCTGGTTCAGCGTCCACAGCGTGCCCGAGATGTCGCACACCGCCTCGACCTCGGGTTGATAGTGCTTGTAGATCTCCGCCGGCTCGAAGTCGATATGGACGATGCGGATGCGCCGGCCGGGGTTCCACTGTTTCGGATCGTACTCGGCCACGTCGTATCCGACCGCGATCACCACGTCGGCACAGGCGAAGGCATCGAGAACGAAATCGCGCGCGGTCATGCCGGCCGCAAACAGGTAGCGATCGTCGCGCGCGGAGACGGCTCCCTTGCCCATAAACGTGGACACCACCGGGATGCCCGTGTACTCGACGAAATCGCGCAGGTGCTTCGACGCCAGCTTACGGATGGCCCCGTTGCCCGCCAGGATCAGCGGGAAGGCGGCCGACCGAATGATCTTCAGCGCCTGGTCGACGGCTTTGTAGTCGGGGGCGGGGCGGCGGAGCCAGCGCGGTTCGAGCGGTCGGGCGTCGACGGAGAGCTTGGCGATATCCTCGGGCAACTCGATGTGAGTCGCACCGGGCTTTTCCATCTCGGCCAGTTTAAAGGCCTTGCGCACGACCTCGGGAATCACCGTAGGCGTGGCAATCGACGTGTTCCACTTCACCACGGGTTTGAGCATGTCGACGATGTCGAGCGCCTGATGGCTCTCCTTGTGTAGGCGATCCAGATCGCCCTGACCGGTAATGGCCACCAGCGGGGCCTTGTCGAGGTGGGCGTCGGCAATGCCGGTGATCAGGTTGGTCGCCCCCGGACCGAGGGTGGACAGACAGACGCCGGCCTTGCCGGTCAGCCGTCCCCACACGTCGGCCATGAACGCCGCCCCCTGCTCGTGCCGGCAGGGAACAAACTGAATCGGCGAGCCGTCCAGCGAGAAAAGCACATCCTCGTTCTCTTCGCCGGGCAGCCCGAAAACGTATTTCACTCCCTCGACCTCGAGGCAGCGGACAAGAAGGTCGGAAGCTTTCATCGGGTCCTGCCTTTCGATGTCGGCCCGTACTGCGTAGGCGGTTGATTCTAGGCACGCTGCCCCCGCCGGCCAAGTTCAAAGAAGCTGCGCAAGTGGGTTTTGCGCCGGCCGCGACGCGGCCGGCAGGTCAACCCTTCATGCCCGTCAGGCTCACGCCTTCCACGAAACGCCTTTGGGCAACGAAGAAGATAAGCAACACGGGCAAGGCCATCAGCGTGGTCATGGCCATCATCCAGTGCCACTTCGGCGCTTCGCCCATGAAGGAGCCTTCGAAGAAACGCAGACCCAGCGTCATGGTGTACTTGTCGAAATCATTGAGGAACACAAGTGGGCCCAAAAAATCGTTCCACTGCGCCACAAAAGCAATCAGCACCATCGCCAGCATCAGCGGCTTGGCCAGGGGCAGCATGATGTGCCAGTACACGCGCACCGTTGACGCACCCTCCAGCCTGGCGGCCTCCTCCAGCTCGACCGGAACGCCCATGAAGAACTGTCTCGCCAGAAAGATGAAGAACGCATTGCCCCCAAACCACGAGCCCAGCACCAACGGATCGAACGTGTCGATCAACCCCACCCAACGCCACAGCAGAAACGTCGGCACGAGTGTCACCACCGACGGGATCATCATCGTGCTCAGCAGGACCACGAACAGCACGCGCCGGCCGGGGAACCGAAATCGGGCAAATCCATAGGCCACCAGCGTCGCCGAAAACACCTGACCGACCGTCGCGGTGACGGTAATAAACAAGGTGTTGAACAGGAATCGGGTGAACGGCAGCGCCGCCCACGCATCGCGGTAGTTCTGCCACCGCAGCTCGGTGGGCTTCAGACCGAGCGTGAGCTGATAGGCCTGTTCGGGACCTTTCAGCGACGTGACGAGCATCCACACAAAAGGCACGAGAAAGAACACCGCGCCGGCTGCCAGCAGCAGATAGATCACACACTTACCGATCACCGTACGCGTCATCTCGAGGCCTCATAGTAGACGAGCGAGCGCGACCCGCGCAGCACCAGGCACGTCAGAATCAGAATGACGATCAGCAGCACCCACGCCAGCGCACACGCGTATCCCATTTGTAGATACTCCCAGCCCGCGCGATAGATGTGGACGCTGTAGAAAAGACCCGAGCGTCCCGGCGTCCTGATGAACATGGGTTGGGTGAAGACCTGCATCGACCCTATGATGCCCATGATCAGATGGTACAGAATGACCGGGCTGATCTGCGGCACCGTCACGTGCCGGAATCGCATCCACCACCCAGCCCCGTCTATGTGAGATGCTTCGTAGAGCTGCGACGGCACGCCCTTCAGTGCGGCCAGGAAGATCACCATGTTGTTGCCGGCTGCGCCTTGCAGGCTCATCAGCACGAACGCGGGGATCACCCACTGCGGGTCGTTAAACCATCCGGGCTCGGGCAGGCCCAGCCCGCCCAGCAGCTTGTTGACCAGACCTCCCCGAGGCACGAGCAGCCATCGCCACAGCAGCGCCGTGGAAACCGCCGGCAGGACCGAGGGCATGTAGTAGATCGTCCGCCACACACCCACGAGGCGAACGTTCGTATTCAGCAGCATCGCCGTCAGCAGGGAAGCAATCATGCCCAGCGGCACCGACAGCGCGGCGAAGGCAAACGTCACCTTCATCGCCACGCGGAAGTTGGGGTCGGCTGTGAAGATCCGCCGGTAGTTCTCCAGACCGACGAACTCCGGCGGCTGCAAGACGCTGTACCGGGTGAAACTCAGCACCAGCGAGAACAGGATGGGGTAGGCTGCAAAAATCAGCAGGCCCAAAAGCCACGGCGTGATCAGCGCATAGCCCGACGCCGCCTCGTCGCCGACCCGAAGACGACGCAGCAGACGATACACGCCCCAACAGCACAGCGCAACGACCACCCCGACAACGACGAATCGTGCCAGAGGCGCCCCGTAGAGTTCCAGGTTTCGATGCACCGTCGGTCTCTCGATCGTTTACCCATGCTGCCGGCTATCTCAGCAGCATCTGCAACTCAGAAGACGCCTGCCGGGCCAGCGTCCGAGCGTCGGCTGCCCCGCGCAAGAGCGGCTCCTCGAACTCCTCGGTCATGATTGTCTCCCACTGGCGCTGCCGCGCGATGACGCGAAACGGTCTCATATATGTCATCGAACTCCGAATCACCTCCGCGGCGCGCGCCTTGCGCGGCTCGATGACTTCCAACTTGGCGGCCAGGCTTCGGCGGGGCGCGGGAATCTTCCAGTGTTGGATCGCGTCGAGAAATAGCTTCCACGTGCGGTACGCCAACTCCTTGTCCGCCGTACCGTCGCTGATGCACAATCCGGCGTTCCACGCAAAGGTGGCGCGCGAGCCGTCCGGGCCGGTCGGTACCTCGCGAACGCTTACGTTCAGCCCCTCCACACTGTCGAGTTCGTCGGCGGCGCCGCCCATGAACATCGCCACTTTGCCGGCACGAAACAACTCGGAAAAGCCCTGTTCGGTCACGACGTCGAGCGGCGGGGCTATCTGATGCGTGCCGATCAGGTCGGCGTAGAACTGGGCAGCCTCGACGCACTTCGGGTCGAGAAGTCTCACGTGCTTGCCGTCGGCACTCAGCGTGTCGCCCCCGTTCTGCCACGCGAACATCTCGAAGGGAGGCCAGCCGTTGATGACAAAACCCCAGCGATCGGGCAGTCCGTCGCCGTCCAGGTCGCGAGTCAATCTCTTGCCGGCTTCGACAAACTCCGCCCACCGCCATCGTCTGTCGGGCAGCTCGACGCCGGCCTCGGCGAACAACCGCTCATTGCAGAACAGCACCACCGGCTGGGCGATCCACGGCAGGCCGTACAGCCCGCCGCTCCAGCGATAGTTCGACACAATCGACGGGTAATAATCGGAAAGATCCACCACCGGAGCGTCATCGCCTTCGATCCACGGCGTCAAATCCAGCAGCGCCCCCAGTTCGGCGTACTGCGGCACGTACTCGTCGGACAGATAGAAAAGATCGGGCGGTTGCCCGGCCGCCATCAACGTCGCCAGTTTTACGTGATAGTCGCGAGGGATGTAGATGACCTCGATCGACACATTCGGCATCTGCCGCCGCACCGACATCACCACCCGTGATCGGAACTGGTCGACCTCCTCCGCCCCGCCCCAGACGGCAATGGTCACCCTCGGGCCGGACGGCTGCCGGCGACAACCACTCAGACATACCGCCACCCCCGCGACAGACGCGATCGAAAAGACAACCCCTATAATGGAAATGCCGAGACCCCGCACTGGCAGCATTATACCCTCAGGCCTTGGCCCATCCTACCCTCTATCAACTAGTCTCCATGTCGAAATATACAGCGACGACCAGTTAGAATTCAGCAGCAAAGCCGGCATTTGACACCGGCGCGGGGGCGCCAAGGTGTGCGTCAGCAGCAGCAGCCCGGCCACGGTTCTTATTGGCGACAGCGACAGCGCCGCCCTAGCAGAGCACTGAGCTGATGGGTACAGTGTATTGATCCACACAACCATCTCGCGAGCCACACACCCGCCGCACGGGTCCTAAGCACGTCCTCCGCCTTTCCGAAGAATTGCTGCAAGCTCGCCTATGTCTACTGTCCCGCGCGCAATACCATTGATCGTCTCGTACATCTCGTCTTGCTCCACGAGCGGGACAATGCCATTAATCAGCAGAAAATGAAGCGACGCCAGAAACCCGGTTCGCTTGTTTCCATCAAAGAAGGGGTGGTTCTTAACAAGAAAGAAACAGTAAGCAGCGGCCTTGTCATAGATTCCGGGGAATCGCTCCTGGCCAAACACCTGCATCCGTGGCTGAGCCACGGAGGACTGGACTGCACCATGATCTCGGACCCCTGACATTCCGCCCATGCGACGGATGATCTCGTCGTGCAGCTGGATTACGTCAGTTTCGGACAGATAGGTCGGGGTCTGGTCTTCCACTCAATCGGCGAGCCTGACCAACAAGTCTTCGTAGTGGGACATGGCGTAGTCAACCGTCCTGGAGACACGCCAGGAGGTGGCAACAGTACTAACTACCAGGTCAACTGCCACCGTATTGGTGCCCTCGTCGGGAATTCGAGTCATTCCAATGTCGCCATTAGGCACAAGCATCTCAACAGCTGCAACATCGCAGTCTGCGATCATCGACTTGACGTCAATACTGATCACGATACCCTCCTCTCGTTGAGATACTTTAGCAGCGCGTCCGGCCATAGGCTAGTTGCTCGGTCTAGTACCATGTCAATATCGGCATCGTCTAGCGGTCGGATTTCGCAATTATTGACGTCCAGCCTGACTCGCAGACCGTAGCCTGCCGGCTCCTCAACTCTCGTACCAATAGGCATTTGCGTCGCCTTCATCACCTGGATGGGCTCGACTTCGAGGCGGATGTTGCACCGAAGATCGCGGTAGGCTACAAGACTCTTGCCTCCCATGAGGTCGGCCCCGGCGAACGAGCACTCCGACGTAAGCAGGTTAACGCACGACGTGGCACCTGTTCCAAACACCAACTCCCTGACAAGACCGACGCGCATGATTTTCTTCTCTGGTACAGCGCGCAGAAACAACTCACAGATTTCGCGGAACTGCTTGAGATAACCCGTCCCTAACCCCGTGTCCCCGACAGGTTCGGGAAGCAGGAGCGGGAACACGAAGACAGGACCACGCTGAGTCAGTACAAACGTGTCCAAGGAAACCTTGGGCCCGTGTCGGTCCGGGTGCTCGCGGAACTCTCTAACAATCTTGAATTCTGTGTCGGTGGCGTGAATCCCGTCGAACAGGTTGGGCCAGCGTCTGACGGCCTCCTCGTAGAACATATTAAGTCGCGTTCGCTCACTGCGCAGCTCGATCGGCGGAAAGATATCTAGGCCAACCTTCGCCACGTGTAATTGAAGGTCACCTTCGCTGAAGGAGAACGTCGCCATGATACTCTCCCGCCGGGCCGTCACCTGCAATCTGCGCCCGGTTGACGGAGAAACTAGCGCATCACCGCCAGATCCACACGAAAGCCCCCCGACTGGCTGCTGTCTTCCACAAAGGTGAAGATGACCACTGTCTCGCAGGTGAAGTCGATCCCGATGCGGATGGTTGCCGCGCTGGCCGTACCCACCGTCGGCTTGCCCGCCAGATCGTCCTCCGGGTCGGTATCCGAGAAGCTCACGCCCACCACGAAGGCGTCCTCATCCTCGATCTCGACCTCGTTCTCCTCCGCCAGCGCCAGCAGCGCCTCGCCCCCCACGCTGATGGCGCGGCGACACGTCAGCGCCGTGCCCTCAGTGAAGCTCTCGCCTTCCAAGCGCAACTGCTCGAAGTCCAGTTCCGAGGTCTGATCCTGTGGATCGTACGTACCGAAGCTGAAGATCGCCCGGTAAGGCGTGTCGTTGACGAACGCGACGTTCACATCGCCCCTGCGAGCAATCGTGTTGAACAGGAACTGCTCCTGGTCGCACGAACCAGTCGTCACCAGCACAATCCCTGCCATCATGGCCACGCCAAACCGCCGCCACTGATGCAATGCCGTAGACATCGTGCTTGTTCTCCGAACCTGCGCGGGCATCCATCCTGTACGTAACATCTTGTAACCTATAGGCCTACGCTCTGTCAACAGCCGCGGGCCCGCTTGTGAAGGGCCACCCCCGCGCCCACAATACCCGCCAAGCTCATGAACCTGCCGCCCACACGATTCCAGTTGTTCGGTCTGGGCGACCGGCCCAAGCTGCTCTACCGCGGCGGCTCGTTATGGGACGTGTCGCGCCGGGCGCGCGTGCAGACCTGGCCAGTCGTGGCCGAGCACTTTCGACCTGCCGACTATGCGGTCGATCTGGACCTGTCCGACGGGCAACGCGTCACCATCTGCGACGATGAGGAGGCCCTGTGGATCAATCAGCAGGGGCAGCGCACCGTAATCGGCCAATGCCCGGTTCGCCTGCCTCGCTTCGACGGCCACCCACACGCCAATCTGCTGCGCGTACTGCTGGGCGAAATCCTCGTTACGATCGAGGCCGGCGCACCCCTGCCCAACCACCTGGCCTATCGCAAGCCCTGGTATCGCGACGCTGCCATGACCGCCATGGTGCTGGCCAGAACCGGCAACCTGCGCCTGATTCGCCGCTGGATCAGCGGCCTGACCGAGCCCTTCGACCGCAACAACGCCGACGACGAGGAGCCCGACAATCTCGGGCAGCTGCTGTATCTGATTTTCCTGACGGCTGATGCGTCACATCCCCTGGTGGACCGCGTGTTGCGCGAGGCCCGACGTTTCACGAAAGGGCGTCACATCGTAGGCCGCACCGACGGCGAACCGCATCCGCTCTATCAGACCAAATGGCTCAAGTTCGGCTTGCGCTCGCTGGGGCTGGCCGATCCCTACCGCCTGCCCGACTTGGCGGACAGTTACTCGCCGCTGGTGTGGTGGGCCTTCACCGATCACAACCCGCAGCAGAGGCACTTCAGCCCGCGCCAACGCGAGTTGTACCCGTACCTCGCTTGGGCCGAGGACCACTTCTACTACGCGCAGATGACAGCGCCGTCGCTCCGGCCGGGCTATCCGCTCAGCTACGAAGCCCACGCCAGCCAGGCCAACTATCAGGCCATGCGAATAGTGGATCCCGGGTACACTGCTGATCGAATCGCCGCGCCCCACTCCTGGCACGCGGCTGAGATGTTCCTCTTCTGGCAGGAAAGACAAGCACAAGAGCCCTAGCCAAGCTCATCCGAGGCCACCGCCCGGACGCGCGAACGAGATGCTTGCAGTCCCACAGCCACTACGGAACACGCACGCGGTGAGAGTGCTCGGCCCGATCCACTTGCGGCGGACGTTCTGTTGAGGCCGGTGCGGGACGACTCGCAGCATCTCCAACGCCGTCGTGGCGAGCGTTAAGGTCCGCTCTCTCCTTGGTCACAGTAACCGTGAACAGGTCGACTCGGTGCCAGTTCTCCCAGATATCCAGGCCCAACTCGCGGACGCCATCCCAATAGGCGTGATCTTCGAGAGAGCTTTTCCGCCTGAGGGCCTGAATTCTGCGCCGCACCCGGTCGCGGTACGTGTCCTTGAGCACGAGTGTTGCCGTACGCCCATTGTACGTAAACGCCGCCGCCACCCTACCCGCATCGGCCTTGCCTTGAGAGAACAGAGCACGGCCCGGTGTGCAGCCTGTCGCGACGATGATCCCGTCGTTGAGACAACTCACAGGCGGTTTGGGGTTAACATGCGAAACCACCGTCATGCCATGCTGGGGTGCGTTTAGCACCTCGGCGGCGCGTAACCCCATCTTCACGCCGATCACGGAGTACGCCCCTAAGTGCTGATGTAGTTCATTCATCAGCAGTTGTGCGAACCACTCCCTACGACCGTGGCGGGCAATGATGCGATCCCGCCGCTCTCGCACATCCGGGCGCAACGCCGACGCCGGAAGCGGATCATCGGTCAACACGACGTGTCGCTCACCTTGACGACCCTCGGAAAGCAGGCGAGTGAAGCACGCGACCACTGTCTCGGCACCCGCCGGCACCACCACGTCCTGCCGGTTGCCTGGCTTAAAGATCGATGGCTCGACCATGTAAAGGAACGTCAGTTCGTCATAAAACGAACTCAACTGCGCCACGTAGTGCTCGCGAACGTGGTGGGGTGCCAGCAGGCGTCGAAGAAATCGCTCGCCAACGGACGTGTTGGTTCCGAGGTGCAATCCGGTCTCTCGCCACGTGTTTGGCTTTCTGGCCGCGCTTTCCTCCGGCGCGACGAAGACCATGGGAATGCCCGATCGCCGAACGGTCTCATACGCTTCGCGGTCGTACTGGAGGTTCCAGTTCCGACCGACATCGGCCCAGCCGGCGACAACAACCCTTTCGATGCCGCCCTTGATCTCGGGCCTGGCTTGCACGGCGGCCGCCAGGTTGGTCAGCGGTCCCAACGCAAGGATCGTAATCTTAGCTTCGTGCGCGGCGTAGGCGTCAGGCGCGAACGCGTGGGGGCGATGATCGTTGTCGACCTGCGGCAAGGCTACGCCCAAAGCTTCTTCGACGAAGCTGCGAAATGCGGGACGCCCCATCGGCCGATCGACGTTGGCCGGCCCGTACAGCATCACATCGACACGGTTGAACTCCCAGAGCATCCGATGCAGGAACTCAGCAGCCTTGCTGCCGTCGCACGCGCCCCCGCAAGCCACCACCGCCTCCACGTGCACTTCGGGGTTCTGCAGCACCATCGCCAGCGTGGCTGCGTCGTCGAGCCCCAGGTCGGTATCGATCACGATTGGCTGCTCATGGGCCAGTTCGTCGGCCGGGGCGGCCCCGGCAAGGGCAAACGTCGTAAACAGACCGAGCGTCACCGAGAGAAGCCTTGCTTTGTCCATGTAAGATAATCCCCATCCAGCCTGAGCGCTCGCTGGCTCCGGGCTGATCGTTCACGTACGCAGCGTTCGACCAACAACATCTGCTCAACTCGTAACAAAACATCGCATACACACCGGCAACTGCCCACTCTACGCAGGGTCACGGCAAGCTGCTGATGAATTCGTTCTCCGTGCGTATCAGGGCAACCACCCCCTCGCTCCGCAGGCCCTTGTCGGGCCGATACCACGTCCGCCGCGGTACCGGGTAGTGAAGCAAATCCGATTCGTAAAACCGCTTCGGTCCGGCCGGTCCGACGCTCCAGACGGCGAACTTGACCGGGGAAGTCCGCTGATTGAAGTACGGCTTGTCTTGCTGCCACGCGGAATCAGGGTCGGCCCCCGGATCGTCGTGCGGGAAATCGGCCGGCACCCAGACCGCCAGTCTGCTGGGATTGTTGTTGGCCCATCCCCAGCCCGGGGCGATGTATTTGTAGAGCCGCCCGGGGCTGAACAAATCCTGCAGGCGTGGAACTAGACACTTGGTCTGCTCGAGTTCGGGTGACAGCTCGTAATAGTCCTCCACGTTCATGCCCCCGCCCATGCAAAACGCACGTGCAGGCGGATAGTCCCGCCAGCCGTCGCGCTCGTTCGATAGACCCAAGTCCAGATACATCTCCAAGCCCTGGGCGATGTGGTATAGATCTGCCTTGACGCGCACCAGCTTGGCCTGCATCCGGGCGCGAGCCAAAGCCGGCATCAGGATCCCCGCCAGTAGCGCAATGATGGCGACGACCACCATCAACTCAACCAGTGAAAAACCCCGCTTCGAACGCATGGCTTCCCGCGACACGAGCCTATGGCTTGGTAGGTATGCGAGCGCCAAGATTGGCTTTGACGACGCTGTAGTCGGCCGTCGTCACGCGCCCACTGCCGTTCAGGTCGCAGCGACCGTCCGTGTGCTCGCCCATATGGCTCTTCACCGTGCTGTAGTCGGCCGTGGTCACCCGCCCGCTGCCGTTGCCGTCGCCTGGAAGCGTGCAAACATCCAGGGAAAACGCCCTGACCGCCAGACTTGCTGAAGGCGACACGTTGTACCATGTCCGATCTGCCAGCCGCGCGCCGTCCTCGGTGGCCACAAGCGTCGCGCCCGTCGGATCATTCGGATCCACCTGGTAGACAAACGCGCCGGTAACATCTGTCCCGCCATCAAGCTCGACGACCACCAGCGGGCTGCCGCCGCCCACGAAACGGACCGGCCCGTCGAACACCAGCCTCATCACGTTGTTGTGTGTCTTGGGCAGCGTTCCGTCGGGCGGCGGATCGCTTGCCGTCAGCGACGTCGTGATGATGCCCGTCGAACTCTTCACCCAGATCCGGTAATCGCTGGTATAGGGTGGGTCGGGTGGCGGCCAGGCGCCCAGACCGGCCTCCTGATCAAAGATGCCGACCACGTCGAAGTCGCCGCCGGGCGCCGGCACGGTATCAAAGTCGCCCTGGCCCGACAGGTGCAGTGGGAAGTCCAACCCCTCCCCCTGACTGATGTAGACATGCTCGTGATTGTCCCATATCCCCGATTCGACGTACACGTCGTTCATCCGCACCCAGCGCGCCTGGTACTTCTCACCACCACCCGCTCGTGTCTGATCGAAGTAATTGCAGTCGCTGATGCTCGATATCAGCATCGGCGCCGGCATGCCCACCCCCTGCTGCAGCACCTCCACATCGAAGTTCATGTTGGGATCGGCTGAGTGGCGCTCGGTGACATTCACTTTGCCCAGGTGATCGGCGACAAATCCCGTGATCCGCACACGATCGCCCGCCTGGATATCATCGGGATACTCGGGCCAGTACACGCTCTGGAAGAATATCCCCGACCAGGCCGCCGTCCCGCCCATGTCGGCCCCCTCGCCCTGCACGAATACCTGCCACATCTCGCTGGGGTCGAGCAACTCGTGCGACGCGTTGAGGGCGATCCCTTCAACAACCACGCGGTTGCTCGGATCGCTCGCGTCGGCACCCACCTTGGGATGTGTCCCCAGCCCGTCAGCATCCACTGCCTGGATTTCCCAGTTCGTCTCCGCCGAGGCTACCTGCGTCCAGGTAACCGTCAGTACCCCGATCAGCACCCACAACCCCATACGTCGCATCAAACCGTCTCCTTCCCGGCCAAGCCGTTGGCGTTCCATCTTGAGTAGCACGATTACCAAAATCGTAGCACGACGACGCCACCTTAGCTCCCCCCCGTCGGCATGTCAAACCCGGATGGCCGCCATAGCGGGTCACGCAAACCCACCGGCCTGGGCTCAAGGTCGCTACTGCTTGGCTACCAGTTCGCAGTTGACAGTGGTAATACCAAGTAATACCCTGTAAGGGGGCTCAATCGCGGTGACCTGTGTGCGCGGCTGCCGCGTGGTGTCTTTGAGCACACTTGTCATGCTGTTGGGCGGAGCGGCCGGAACATGAAATGCTCACTTGAATATGGGCTTGCTGCCGTGCTCTTCCTTGCGTTTGGGCACTGCGGGGCCCTGGCTGGTGAACCGGCCGACGACCCCTTCGAGGTGTTCGTCAGCATCCCGCCCCAGGCCTACCTCGTCGAGCGGCTCGGGGGGCAGCATGTTACGGTGCACGTCCTCGTCCAGCCCGGCCAGGAGCCGCACACCTTCGAGCCCACGCCCAGGCAGGTCATGGCGCTGGGCCGGGCGAAGCTGTTCCTCGCGGTCGGCCTGCCGTTCGAGACTCGCCTGCTCGCCAAGATTCGCTCGGCGCAGCAGAAGCTCACCGTGGTCGACACAACCGAAGGCATCACGAAGCGCAAGATGGCCTCGAGCCATCGTCCCACTCCCACCCAGCCGTCCGCGCACGCGCCGCGCGCCAAAGGCCATCGAGACGGTCACGAGGCACACGAGCAGCACGGCAACCATCGCCCTGCGGCAGATGCCGTGGGCGACGATCCTCACGTCTGGCTGTCGCCGCCACTGCTATTGACCATGGCGCGCAACGTCGCGCGAGCCCTACAGCAGACCGACCCCGGACATACTGCGGTGTATGAGCAAAACCTGGCTGCCCTGGCGAAAGACATCGAGACCACACACCGGCAAGTCGGCGAGGTCCTGGCGCCTTACAAGGGCCAGTCGTTCTACGTGTTCCACCCGGCTTTCGGGTACTTCGGCGACGCGTATGGCCTCAGGCAAGAAGCGGTTGAGATCGGAGGCAAGTCACCCACGCCCAGGCAATTGGCACGCCTGGTCGCCAAGGCCCGGGCAGACAAGGTGAGAATCATCTTCGTGCAGCCGCAGTTCGACGCGAAGAGCGCCGAAGCCGTAGCCAAAGCGATCGGCGGCGCGGTGGTGGCCATGGACCCGTTGGCCCGAGACGTGCTGAGCAACTTCAGCCGGATGGCGACTAAGATCAAGGCGGCGTTGACCCCATGACCGGCCCAGACCAGACCGATGGCCGCACCGGCGACTCCCAGGCGCGACCCCATCACGTGTCGAGTCAACCGATTGTCTGCTTCCGGGACGTGTCCTTCGGCTTCGACGGCCAAAGCGTGATCGAGTGCGCCAATTTCGACGTCGAGCCTGGCGATCTGGTCTGCGTGGTCGGGCCGAACGGGGGCGGAAAAACCACGCTGCTCAAGCTTGTGCTGGGCGCTCTGCGGCCGACCGAGGGCGAGGTCCGTGTGTTCGGCGATTCGCCGTCGCGCGTTCGGCGCCGCGTCGGTTACATGCCCCAGCACCTGCAATACGATCCACAGTTCCCCGTTACCGTGCGCGACGTGGTGCTGATGGGGCGACTGGGTTCGCGCTTGGGCGGTCGCTACTCGCGCACCGACAAGCAGGCCGCTCGATCGGCAATGGACGAGTTGGGGATAGCCGATCTGGGCGGCCGCCTGTTCGACGCACTGTCGGGCGGGCAGCGGCAGCGCGTTCTGATCGCCCGGGCGTTGGCGTGTCAGCCGGAGCTGCTACTGCTGGACGAGCCGACGGCCAACGTGGACGCCGCCGTTGAAGAAAAGTTCTTTGAAACCATCAAGCAACTCAGCGGGCGCATGACCATCATCATGGTCTCACACGATCTACGGTTTGTCTCCAGTCTTTTCGACAAGGCCATCTGCGTGAACCGCCGCGTCGCCGTTCACCCCATCGGCGCCGTCACCGGCGAGGTGATCGAACAGCTCTACGGTGCCCACCTCAGCGTGGTTCGACACGATCACGACCAGGCGCCGCAGGAGCATGCACATGGCTGAGTTCCTCCAGGCCCTGACCGACCCGAACGTGCCGTTCCTGCGCTACGCGCTGATCGCCGGCATGCTGGCCAGCGTCGCGTTCGGCATGGTGGGCAGCTACGTCGTAGCGCGACGAATCAGCTACATCGCCGGGGCCATCGCCCACAGCGTGCTGGGCGGCATCGGTGCGGGGCTCTATCTCCAACAGGCAAAGGGCTTGCACTGGTGCCATCCCATGGGCGGCGCGGTGATCGCGGCTTTGGCGTCGGCTCTGATTATCGGCCTGGTCAGCCTGTACGCCCGCCAGCGCGAGGACACGGTCATCGGAGCGATATGGGCAACGGGCATGGCCGTCGGCCTGCTGCTGCTGGCCAAAACGCCCGGCTACGTCGACCCCATGAGCTACCTGTTCGGCAACATCCTGCTGATCTCCCCGACGGATCTGTGGTTGGTGCTGGGGCTCGACGTGCTCGTCGTGGTCCTGGCCGTGTTCTTCTACAACAAGTTCCTGGCCGTGTGCTTCGATCAGGAGTTTGCCCGGATGCGCGGCGTTCGCGTCGAGTTGTACTACCTGCTGCTGCTCGCCCTGACGGCGCTGACGGTGGTCCTGCTGGTCTCGGTCGTGGGCATCGTGCTTGTGATCGCCCTGCTGACCCTACCAGCCGCGGTGGCGGGACACCTCTCGCGACGACTGTGGCAAATGATGGTGCTGGGCGTTGTGCTGTGCATGACCTTTATCGTCACGGGGCTGGCGGGAAGCTACGTCTACGACCTGCCGAGCGGGCCCGTCATCATCATGGTGGCAGCCGTCGTCTATCTGGCCGCCCTGGTCGGACGCCGCGTCTGGGCGCGGGCGATCGGCTAACCCGAATAGCATGCGACGTGTTGCAGGACCGACCGTTCAAGATGGTGCGCGCGCCGGGGCCTACCCGGTCAGCCAGTGCCCGACACATAGCTGGCCAGCCGCCGGAGGGCGTGGTCCTTCTGGTTGGCGTCCACCCGCGCCCGGCGGACCGCGTCCTCGAGGATCGCGATATTCCGGTCGTAAAGCTCGCGGTCGACCGGGAAGGGGTGTCCGTCCTTGCCCCCGTGGGCGTAGCTGAACGCCGCCGGTCGCAACCGCTCCCAGGAATGTGTTCCCGGATCTTTTCGCGACGGCGACGCGCTGTAAACCAGCTCGGCCACCAGCGCAAGGCTGCGGACGGCCTTCGGCCCGACGCCCGCCATTCCCAGCAGCCTCTCAAAATCTGCCGGCTGATGCTCGTACACCAATCGCCAAAGCCGACCGAGCCACCGCGCGTCGACGTCCTCGACCCGCACCTCGTGCCGCGCGGGCAAGAACAGGGAAGGGCCCTGTCCCACCTCGGCCAGGATTTTCGCCGGCTCGATCCGCGCCGCCTCGGCACACGCCTGCCGTGACGCCGACGCTTCGTCTGCAACCATGTTCAGCAATAGCTGCTGGCCGGCCTGCTGCCGACCGGCAACCGCGCTGTGCGGCTCGCACACAAAACTGTCGACCTTGCTGCCCAACCAGTGATAGCGACGGGCGTAACGGCTCTCTTGCGACATGCCCTGCTGCACCACGCACCACCGCCCCTGCACGCCCCAGAAGAAGTTATGGTGGTACAGTTGGTATCCGTCCTGCACAGCCGCACTGTCCACCTTGGCCGACATGCGAGACGCATACACCAGCGGGCCTGGATCGACGCCCGTTCGCTCACCGATTTGCTCGATCTGCCCGGGTGTCTTGCGCGACGTGCCGCCCTTGCCCCCAGCCACGCAGATGCCCAACTCGTCGCCCATTCGCACATAGGCCTGACGCAAGGCCCCACACGTGACCGTCGTCAGGCCCGAGCTGTGCCAATCGAACCCCAGCACGCACCCGAACGCCTGGAACCAGACCGGGTCGGCCAGCCGGGCAAGCATCTCGTCGGCGCCGTGCGCATCGACCACAAGCTGCGTGATCGCCCCGGCCAGCCTCTCCATCCGGGCAAACAGCCAACG
>CBFCZG010000030.1:0-20616 GCA_965602375.1 uncultured Phycisphaerae bacterium
ACGATGGGGCCGGGCGTGCCGCTGGCGTTCGGGGTGGACGTTGACCTGGAGCGGATCTCTGTGGAGGGAATCGACAAGCTGGAGTTGACCGATCTACAGGCGGGGGCGGAGTTGGGGTACGTGTGCAAGCTGCTGGCCATCGGGCAGCGGCGTGAGGACGGGATATGCCTGCGCGTTCGGCCGACGTTCATCCACCACGATCATCCGTTGGCCAGCGTGTCGGGCCCGTTCAATGCGGTCAGCGTCTACGGGCATGCCACCGGGCATACGCTGTACTACGGGCGTGGGGCCGGGCAGATGCCCACCGCCAGCGCCGTGGTAGCCGACGTGGTGGATACGGCGCTGGGCAACGCGGGTCGAACGTTCGCGCAGATGCGATTGCTGGGCAACTGCACGGGCGAGCCGACCTACATGCCGGTGCAGGACAACATTTCGCGGCATTACGTTCGTTTGATGGTTCGCGACGAGCCGGGCGTGATGGCCGCAGTGAGCAGGATCTTCGGCGAGCACCGGATCTCGCTCAGTGCGATCGTGCAACACGAGATACCGGAGGAGTTGGCCGACAAGGGTATCGTGCCGGTGGTGATCATGACCCACCGGGCGCGAGAGGGTGGTGTGAACGATGCGCTCGGTGAGATTGCCGAGCTTGACGTTGTTCTTCAGCCGCCGGCCTGCATCCGCGTGTTGGAGGAACACGAAGAGTTCTAGGTGAGTGGTCGGATCTTGCGTACGCTGGATCGGAGAGGCGGCATCTGCCGACGAGTGCAGTCATGAAATATGTTGTGATTCTACCCGACGGGGCGGCCGACGAGCCGCTGGCAGAGCTTGACGGCAAGACGCCTCTGGAGGTGGCCGACATTCCGAACATGGACTGGGTGGCGCGTCACGGTCGGCTGGGCACGGTCCAGACGGTTCCGCAAGGGTTCGAGCCCGGCAGCGACGTGGCCACATTGAGCGTGCTGGGTTACTCGCCGGCGAAGTACTATACGGGTCGATCGCCGATCGAAGCGGCTGCCCGAAAGATCAAGGTCGCACCGAACGACGTCGTGTTCCGGTGCAACCTGGTGACGATCGTCGACGGTCGGATGGAGGATTACTCAGCCGGCAAGATCAGCACGGAGGAGGCCCGCAAGCTGATCGATGAGCTGAACGCGCAGCTCGGCGGCGACGACATCGAGTTCTTTGCGGGCGTGTCGTACCGCAATCTGCTGGTGTATCGCGCGGCAAAGGGGCTGGACCCTCGCCTGACACCACCGCACCAGATTCCGGGCAAGCCGGTCAGGTCGTATTGGCCCTCGGGTCGTGGGGGCAAGACGGTGCAGGAACTGATGGAGCGATCGCGGCAGATCCTGGCTGAGCACGAAGTCAATCAGGTCCGACGCGACCTCGGGGAGAACCCGGCCACCTCGATCTGGCTGTGGGGGCACGGCCACATGCCGACGCTGCCGCGATTCAGCGAGCGGTTTGGCCTGTCGGGCGCGGTGGTGGCGGCGGTGGACCTGGTTCGGGGGGTGGGCAGGCTGATCGGCTGGCAGCTCATCGATGTGGAGGGCGCCACCGGTTACCTCGACACCAACTACGCCGGCAAGGGCGTGGCGACTGTCGGGGCACTCGATCGGTACGATCTGGTTACGGTGCACGTCGAGGCCCCGGACGAGGCCGGCCACGACGGCAATGCCCCGGAGAAGATCAAGGCGCTGGAGCGGATCGACACACACGTTGTCGGACCGGTGCTGGAGAAGCTGCGGAGCTTCGGCGAGGAGTGGCGGGTGCTGGTCGCGCCGGACCATCCCACACCCGTGTCGAGCAAGGTGCACACGTCCGATCCGCCGCCGTTCTGCATGGCGGGCAAGGGCGTTAAGACGGTGACCGGCCAACCGTTTACCGAGGCCGACGCCGCCGAAAGCGGCATGCATATCGAGCGCGGCCACGAGTTGATGGAGTTCTTCCTCAAGCCGTAGGCCTCCTGGCTGGACAGGCCCGGTGCCGTCGATATGGAACTTCCCTTCCTGACTCGCGATTTGCCACCCGTACCCGGCGCGATCAAGCAGCAGGCCGAGGACTTCTGCGTGGAGGAGATCCCGCTGTACGAGCCGTGCGGGGCGGGCACGCACGTTTACTTTCGCATCGAGAAGCGCAACGAGACGACGATCAAGGTCGTGCGCGACATCGCACGCGCCCTCAACGTCAAGGCGCGCGACATCGGGTACGCGGGTCTGAAGGACGCCAGAGCGGTGACGCGCCAGATGCTCAGCGTCGAGCACGTCGATCCGAAGCGGATCGAGGCACTGGCCTTGCCGTCGGTGCGTGTGCTGGATGTGTCGCGGCACGGCAACAAGCTTCGACTCGGCCATTTGCGCGGCAACCGGTTTGCGATCAAGCTGCGCGAGTCGCCGGGCGAGATGCTCGATCGTGTGCGCGAGGTGTTGTCGATCGTCTCGCGTTGCGGCGTGCCCAACTACTTCGGGCCGCAGCGATTCGGCATCCGCGGCGACACATGGCGGATCGGCCGGGCCATGATCCGGCAGGACTGGCGTGAGTGCATAGACGTGATGCTTGGCGGGGCAGGCGAGTGCGACGGGGACGACGTTCGGCGGGCGCGAGAGTTTTATGAGGACGGTCGCTACGCCGAGGCGGCTGAGGCGTGGCCGTGGTCGTTTCGCGACGAGAAGGGGGCGTGTCGTGCACTGGCCAGGACCGACTCGCATCGACGGGCGTTCTTCGCGGTCGACAAGACGCTTAAACGGCTTTACGTGTCGGCCTATCAGGGGTGGCTGTTCAACCAGGTGGTGGCGACGCGGATCGACGCGCTCGACCGCGTGATGGCGGGCGATTTGGCGTGGCTGCACGGCAAGGGGGCGGTGTTTCGCGTGAAGGACGTCGAGGCCGAGCAGGCGCGGTGCGACGCGCACGAGATTTCCCCGAGCGGGCCGCTGTTCGGCTACCGGATGACCGAGCCCGACGGTGAGCCGGGACGGATCGAACAGCAGGTGCTGGCCGCACAGGGACACGGGCCGGAAGCGTTTCGTGCTGCGGGGGCGCACAAGGTCAAGGGAGGGCGCCGGCCACTGCGATTCGTGCCGACCGAGTGTTCAGCCGAGTGCGGGCGCGACAAATTGGGGGAATTCGTCGAGCTGCGCTTCACGCTGCCGAGCGGGTGCTACGCGACGGTGCTGCTGCGTGAGATCTGTAAGACGGACTTTGCCTGAGCACCCCCTGCCGGGGCCGGCTGTCCTCTTTGCTGAGGTTCAGGCTAAGACGCGACGGTCTCCAGTTCCGCCAGAGGGGCACCTTGTGGAGTCGCCCGACCCGGCGGCCCGCTGTTGTTGCGGGCCGGGGCTGGATGGGCAAGCCGAGCGTGTCGGGCGGCGTTGGGTCGGATGGCAAGGTAAGGCATCTTGCAGAGAGGCGGGATACGCGTATGATGACGATCGCTTGCCTGTCGGGCCGGCAGACAAGAGTTATTCAAGGATCATCCGACCGATGCGCCGCCGCGTGGACGGTGCGACACAATACACGTCGTCGGGCCTTTCGAAAGGAAGCCGAATCATGATTGCCGAGCTTACCAGACGAGACGCACTCAAGCTGACCGGTGCGGCTGCGGTGTTGGCCACAACGAAAGTGGCCGTCGGCAGTGCGCGGGCTGAAGCACCGAGGGCAACGGCGGATTTGGGCATGGCGTTCGAGGGCGGCAAGTACAAGCTGCCGGAGTTGCCCTATCCGACCGACGCGCTCGAGCCGTTGTACGACAAGACGACCCTGACACTGCACCACGGAAAGCATCACGCCGGGTATGTCCGCGGTGCGAACAGCACGCTGGACGCACTGGCGGCTGCCCGCAAGGCAGGCGACTACGGTCAGATCAAGTCGTTGTGTCGGGCGCTTGCGTTCCACGGCAGCGGGCACGTGCTGCACTGTCTGTTCTGGCGGTCGATGACGCCGGGCGGGGCGAAGGTGCCCGAGATGCTGGCCAAGGCGATGACCGACGAATTCGGCTCGGTCGAGGCGTGCCAGGCGCAGTTCGCGGCAGCCACCCGGGCGGTCGAGGGTAGCGGGTGGGGCGTGTTGGCTTGCGAGCCGACCAGCGGCAAGCTAATGGTTCTTCAGGCCGAGAAGCATCAGAACCTGACCGTATGGGGCGCGGCGCCGCTGTTGGTCTGCGACGTGTGGGAGCACGCGTATTATTTGAAGTACCAGAACGGCCGGGCCGACTGGGTCGACGCGTTCATGAAGCTGGCAAACTGGCCGTTCGCCGCGGCGCGCCTGGCAGCGGCGAGAGGGGGGGTGTGACTGCGCGCTCCCCTTCGGGTCGCCGCTAAACGAGGATGCGGGTGTTTGGATGCCGCCGACGGATGGCTCGCGCGCCATGCAAGTCTGCAAAGACGCGTAGAAGCAGGGTGGTAGAGGGTGTAGAATTGGCAGTCGGCGGAGGAGACTACGAAACTCACGATCGGCGCGGATGAGACGCAAACGGCGGATTGCTCGTCGGGGCGGTCTGACCGGAGACACGAGTCATGACTATGACCACGCAGGTGCACGAGCAGGTTCGCGAGTATTACGGCAAGGTGCTGTCGGACAGCAGGGATCTAAAGACCGGGGCGTGCTGCTCGCCTGACAGCATGCCGGCCCACCTTCGGGCGGTCCTTCGGCAGATCGAGCCGGAGATCGTGGCGCGGTTTTACGGATGTGGTTCACCCATCCCGCCGGCGATTGACGGCTGTACGGTACTCGACTTGGGCTGCGGGACGGGGCGCGATGCGTACATCTGCTCGAAGCTGGCGGGTGAGAGCGGCAGAGTGATCGGGGTGGACATGACCGAGGCGCAGTTGGCCGTCGCGCAGCGGCACGGCCCGACACAGGTGCGACGATTCGGTTACGGCCGGCCCAATACGACATTTGTGCATGGGTATATGGAGGACCTTTCAGCGGCGGGGATCGAGGACGAGTCGGTCGACGTGGTGATCTCCAACTGCGTGATCAACCTTGCGCCGGACAAAGAGCGCGTGTTCGCGGAGATCTTCCGCGTGCTCAGGCCGGGCGGCGAGCTGTACTTCTCGGATGTGTTCGCCGACCGCCGATTGCCGGCGGCGTGGATGGACGACCCGGTGCTGGTGGGCGAGTGTCTGGCGGGCGCGATGTATCACCACGATTTCCGTCGGATGCTGCTGCGACTGGGCGTGCCGGACTACCGGGTGGTGAGCAAGCGAGACATCGCCATCAACGATCCGGATATCGCGCAGAAGGTGGGAGCGGCACGGTTCTGCTCGATGACGGTGCGGGCGTTCAAGCTGGCGTCGCTTGAGGATCGGTGTGAGGACTACGGGCAGGTAGCGCGCTACCTGGGCACGATACCCCACGCACCACATGCGTTCGTGCTGGACGATCACCACGAGTTTCTCACCGGCAAGCCGTTGCTCGTCTGTGGTAACACCGCGGAGATGCTGTCCAAGACGCGGTTCGGCGTGCATTTTGAGGTCGTGGGCGACCGGTCGGTGCACTACGGGCTGTTTCCGTGTGGTCCGGACACGGCGGCGAGCAGTAGGCAGGACGGGGCCGACTGTGGCTGTTGCTGAGCGTGGTGCACGATCGCAGGCTGCGTTCGGAGCCTTTGGGGGGTGTATTTTAACCTTCAAAATGCTAGGATAGTGGGTGCACGTTGGCTGGGCGAATCGGGTCGAAGTCGTACCTGGGGCCGAGCAGGAGAGCCCGTGATGACGATCGAAGAGGCGATCACCACGGCGATCGAGTACGAGACGCGTGTTCGTAACGTGTATGGGGACGCGCGGCAGCAGGTGAAACACCCGGAGGGTCAGCGGGTGTTCGCCGTGCTGGCCGAGGAGGAGCAGCGACACGTGGACTACCTCCACCACGTACTGAAGGGCTGGCAGGAGACGGGCAAGATTGCGGCAGACAGGTTAGCGACGGTCATCCCGCCGAAGGAGGTCATCGACCAGGGAATCGCCGATTTACAGGGTCGCATGCCTTCGGAGGATCAGGACGCCGAGGTGGCGCTGCTTCGTAAGGCGCTGGACGTGGAGTTGGAGACCAGCGGGTTCTACAGGAAGATGGTTTCCGAGTTGCCCGCGGAGGGGCAGGAGCTGTTCGCCCGGTTTGTCGAGATCGAGGAGGGGCACGTCACGCTGGTGCAGGCGGAGATCGACTCATTGACGGGGCTGGGCTTCTGGTTCGACATGCAGGAGTTCGACCTGGAAGCCGGGTGAGACATCGGGGGAAGCGTCGGTCAGCCAATCGCTATCGGGTATTATTAATCGTATTTCTATGGGGTGCCACTGATTGCGGCGCGCCGGGGTCCGCCAGTGCACCGATGAGAAGACCCCTTTCTCGGACAGAGCCTATATCAGGCCTGCGCCGGCGGAGGTTTGCACGGGCAGGCATCGCGGCCGGCGATTGGTGGGTTGGTAGTATCGCCGCGTCATCTGCTCGGCCAGGTGGCTGACGTGCTCGTCAGGCACCAAGGCCATAACGCTGCCGCCCAGCCCGGCCCCGCAGACCTGCGCGCCCAGGGCACCAGAGTCCAAGGCGATGTCGACCATCTGATCGAGCGGTTCGAGACTGCAATGGTAGTCGCCGCTATGTTCGTGGAGCGGGATCGACGGATCGATCGACCATTTGCGGCCGGAGACCTGCTCGTCCATGTTGGCCACGCGATCGCCGTCCTGGGAGATGTTCATCAGGCGTCCGTAGGCAGTCGCATCGTTGTCATGCAGAACGTCGGGCAGGCGGGCCGAGCGGGCACACTCGCTCAGGCCGTAGGTGATCACGTCGCGGATGGCGTAGCTGTCGGGCTCCAGGTGGGTGGCGAAGTAGCTTTCGACCAGATCACGCTGGTCGGGCCAGTCGCGTCGGAGTTCGTGGCGTGTCCTGCGCCGAGGCAGTTGTTGTAAGAGATCGAACAGGGCGGGTTCGTCCAGATGTTCGACGAGGTCGCCGAGGTAGATCTGCCGATCGACGGGCCGATCGGCCCGCTCGTGCGTAAGCTGCTCGTACAGGCCGTGGTGGGTGTAGGCCAGCCATCGGCGGAGGTAGAACTCGCCCAGGGCGTAGGTGGCGGTTTTCTCGTTGAACTGCTGGCCCGCGGTGCCGGTCTTGTCGGCCACGATGCGTGAGTCAAAGACGAGGAGTTGATACCCCCCCGGGCAGGGCATGTATCCGGTGACATGCAGCGTCGGTTCAGTGCGGACGTGTGTGATGCGGTCGCGCCGGCCGAACTTGATGGCGGCGTGATCGCCACAGCCGCCGCGCGTGCCGACGTACCACTCGGCCACGCCGCAACGTTGGGCGTACTCGTCGTCGGGCAGTTCGAGATCATTTACGGCCAGGATGGCTTCGATGCTAACGACCACAATACAGGACGAACTGCTCAGTCCCATGGCCCGGGGCACGGCGCCGGCGATCAGCCCGTCGAACCCGCTGAGCGCGCGGTCGCGGCAAACCATGTGTTGAAGGTAAACGGCTGCGGCAGCAAGCTTGTGGACCCAGTCCGTGCGCGTGCCGTCTGCGGTGCGGCCGTCGGCAAGCTGCTGGGTCCATGCCAGCCAGGAGGGGATGTCGGTGACGGGCACATCGGGCAGCAAGTCGGCGATGCGTAGCTTGCGGCAGTGAAAGTCGCGACTGAGGTCATCGGCGCGGATCTGGTCGTCGTCGCGTCGCGCGAAAGCCATAAGTGTGTCGTACTGGAGGCTTACGGGATTGACGTAGCCGCCGCGGTGGTCGACGTGCCGGCCGATAGTGTTCAGCCGTCCCGGCGCACGGACAATGGCGACCGGTTGGACGTCGCCGTAGCGTTGAGCGAATCCGTCGAACAACCGTCTTAGCGCTTCGTGCCGTTCGACGAGTTGCTTCTCGTCGGGCCCGTACAGGTCGATTAGTCGGGCCTGCAAGGGCTCGGAGCGTGCGGCCAGGGCGTCGCGCCACCAGGAGAGCGTCTTAAAGCCGATGGGGGCTTCGGCATCGGCGTCGCGATGCTGGTGGACCGCGGGCGGTTTGCTCATGTCTGTTGACTCTTGAACGTACGATCGAACGGAGCGCGTTCGAGCGCGGGCTTGTACTTGATCAGCATTTCCGACGGGTTGACGCCTTTGGGCAGCGACGTGAGGGCGTAGACGACCGAGTGCGGGCCCAGAAAGCCGCCTGGTGCGGTCACGGTGTTGCAGCCAACCTGGGTGAAGTCGCCCAAAATCACGCCGACCTTGGGTCGGCCGAGGTCGTACACCACGCCGTCCAACTCGATGGTGACGTTGACCTTGCGCCCCAGGGCGTAGAACAGGCCGAGATTGGCCGTGCCGGCCTGGTTGCCGAAGTGGGTGTTGTAGCCGCAAAGGCTGTCGCCGACGTAACCAGGGTGGGGGAAGTTGGCGCCGTTCATCATGACGCTGTTCTTGATCTCGCCGCGGAAAACGCCGTCGTCGCCGATGATGACGCTGCCTCGGAAGTACGCGCCCTGCCGGATCTCGTTGCCGCGGCCAATGATGGTCGGGCCTTTGATCCCCGCGCCGGGCTCGACGACCGTGCCGGGGCCGATGTAAATGTCGCCGCCGGCCGGCCAGAGGTTTACGCCGACAACGGAGGCTCCGGCGGCCACGTAGATGCGGTTGCGGTCGCGCGCATGGCCGATGACCGTGGCCGGGTCGAAGAGGGCGCCTCGTTCGACGATCACTTCAAAACGGCCATGGGCGATGCCACTTGGCAGTGAGTCGCGATGGATCTGGCGATCGGCGTCGGTGTCGGCCAGGTGGGTGTCGATGGTGCGTGTAAGCCAGTCGACGGCATAGCGTTCGATGGAGGCCAGCACGTCGATCAGGTTGCTCGTCTGTGCGAACAGGGCGCTGTGCGCGAAGGGGTGGGCGTCGAAGTCGAAGTAGCTTTCGGCCTTGAAGGCGGCGGGCACCTTCTCGGCGGGTAGGTCGGCAAGCTTAACGAGCTTCTTGTCGGCCACGAGTTCACCTCCATATCCGTATGGGCGAGAGGGAATTCTATGCGAAGGTGCGGGTTAGTGCACCTTGCGCCATTCGATGTTGTGCTGCGTGCGGATGTCGCGCAGGCAGTCGAGCACGGCCTGGTGCAGCGTGCGGTTGGCCGAGCAGACCACGTAGAGCCGCTGATTGACGTCGGGCGTGAACGTAAGCGGCTCACCGTCGAACGTGGTGACGACCGCACCGGCCTGCTGGGCGACGCCCAGACCGCTGAACACATCGATGAAGGGCTGCTTGTGGGCCAGATAGACGTCGACGCGCCCGAAGGCCACGTCGGCAAAGCCGCCCGGCCCGCCGTTGGCGTGGATGAACTTCACGGACGACAATAATGGCTTGAGCGTCTCGGCGAAGCTGTAGGCGTCGTCGGCCTCCTGGTAGAGGTACTTGGGCTTGAGCAGGTAGGTCTCGAGCACGGCTGCTTTGATGGCTTCGGCCGAACCGGGCGCCGGCTGCTTGACGTCGGTCAGCCGGTCGCCGTTAAGCCGGGCGGTCCACGCGCCGCGATCCGAGGCGAAGTCGACGCGGCGGTTGACGATGTCGCCGATGGCGGTGGCCAGATGTCGACCGTCGCGATCGAAGACGGCGACGGTCGTGAAGTAGAAAGCGCCCATATCGTTCTTGTATAGCAGCGAGCCGTCGAACGGGTCGGAGACGATGTAGACCTGCCGGTCGCCGAGGTCGAACTCTTTGCGGCCGGCCTCTTCGGACAGAACGGTGGCGCGGAACCCGCCGGGCAGCATTTTGGCGAACTGCTCGACCCGCTGAAAGATGTAGCCCTCGGCCACGCTGTCGACGGCGAGCACGTCGGGGTCCCAGTTGCGGTAGTCGCCCTCACGGGTGGACACGATGCGGGCGCCCTCTTCGGTCTTGAGCGCGGTGATCTGCTCCATCGAGCCGACCACGGTGGCCAGGGCAAAGGCAGGCCACTGGCCGTACTCGTTGTACTGCCGGTAGCGGGCGGTGAATTGCTGATCCTGCTCGGCGCGGAGCCTCTGAGGGTCGGTCATGTCGACGCTCCTTGAAAGACGTGTACAGCGTTCGTTTCGTTTCGGCCTCGAACGGGTTGCTTATCTGGTCGTGGCGTTACTTTAGCAGGTGGGTCTGGGGTGTCAAACGGCTCGCCGAAGACACGGGACCAAGAGAAAGCACACCACGATTGTGACACGGAGGCTATGGCTCTTTGCTTTCCAGCTCCTTACGGACCTTAGCGACGCGGGCCTCGAACTGCTCCTGGAGCCAGCGGCGGTGATCGGCGACCCACTTGTCGGTGTACTCGTCGACGCGTTCGGGCCCCAGCGTCTTGCGCAGCAGGGAGAGGGTCTGATACAGCTGGTGCCTTGCATCGATATACGTCTCGGGGTCGAGGCTGAAGTGGGTCAGGTCGGTGGTTACGCGGTCGGGCACGTCGAGCAGTTTCTTGGCCTGCGTGATGGCGGTTTTCAGTTGAGGTTTGGCGTCCTTCTCAGCCAGCTCGACGGCGCGGCGGAGCATGAACAGCACCTCCCAGTCCTCGATGGCGTCGCGCACCACCGAAAAGCGATTGCAGGAGAGCGCCTTGCCGTCGGGGCCGGGGTAGACCCATAGCCCGTCACCGTTGGCCCAGGCGTAACTGCGGCTGTTCCACTCATCGACGCGGCTCAGGGGCCAGGGTTTGTCGCCTTCGGCCAGGTCATAGTTGTATCGCCAGGCGTTCAGCGACCAGTATTCAAACCCCGTGACGCCATACTGCCACGCCTGCCACCAGAGGGCGCGGATGGCGACCAGCGGATCGTCGTTGCAGACGTTGGCGAACGGCGGGCGCGGGCCGATGCAGGTGTACCAGAACATCTCCTCGCCCCGCTCCTGCGCGGCGCGGGTGCTCTGCGGGTCGAAGTTGTACACCGTGCCGCCGCTTGTGATGGGGTCCCACACGTCGACGTACCCGATCAGCTCATCGCGCGGTTTGCTGCCGCCGACCATAATCCGCAGCTTGGGCCAGCGTTTGCGGATGGTGGCGGCCTTTTTGCGGATGCCCTCGAAGTCGTCGGTCTCGTCACCGATGTAGATGATCGCCCAGTCGATGTAGTCGTTCTCGACGAGCCACTTGTAGGCTGGGTCGATGATCTCCGGCTCTAGGTCGCGGGTGTGGTAGCCGCCGATCAGGATCACGTTGCCCCCGTCGCGCATGACCTGGGGGATGTCTTCACGAATGGGTGAGAGCATTCGGCTGTATTGGCTGGTGGGGCTGAAGCGATGCTCAAGCAGCAGCTTGTAGTAGGCGCGGCGGACGTCGTCGTTGTACTTGTCGCCGTACCATTGCTCGAGAGCGGAGATGGCGAAATGTCCCTGCGTGCGGAACCGCCCGACGCGGGGTATGGCGAAGTCGTGGACGGTCAGGGCGATTTCGACGGTCTGCGGCTTGGCGGAGGTGGGCTTGACCGTGATTTGACCGCGGTAGACCCCAGGGACGGCGTCCGCGGGGGTGCGAATGGTGACCCAGATGGGTTTGGTCTCGACATCGTCGACGTGGAACGCGCCGGTCACCGGCCGCAGCGCGTCGGGTGTCCAGCCGACCTGCCGGTCGGCGGTACGGAGACTGGGTTTGATGAAGTGTTCGATCTGGTGGTAGAAGGCCACATCTGCAGCGGGAATCTTGGCGGGGCTGTCTTCGTGGGCCAGGTCGCCTACCTGAAGTGTCACGTTTTCGAGTTGGCCGTACAGCGGCAACAGGACGAGCTGGAAGCTTTCGTATTCGTTCCGCGCGTTTTCGAGGCGAACACGATCCGCCAGGCGCCCTCGGAAGGTGAACAGCTCGTGCCGGCCCGAGACTCGCCGCAGGCTCGACTCGACCCCGACCAGGTACGATTTGCTCTCGGCGGGTGCGAGCTGCCACTTGCGGGCCGCCAGCGCGTGGGTCTCAAGCGTCCCCGCCAGGTCGCGCCATGTTTGGGCGGACGGTTTGGCCGCATCAAAAGCGGTGACTCGATCGGCCAGCGAGTCCAGGCGGGGTCTGAAATGCTTGGCGACAGGTGAGTCGGCCGCCAGCGCGGCGAGCCGCGATTGGACCTCGGTGAGTCGAGATTCGAGGTCGGCCTTCATGGCTGCACCCGTCAGCGCGACGACGCGGACGTTGTCGAGCAAGACCTGCTGGTCGGCTTCGGCGGGTTGGTTGAGTTCGAAGCCGATCTGTTTGATGTGCATGCCGGCCAGGTCGTAGAGTTCCTTCTCGCGGGTGACGGCTTCGAAAACGTTGTGGTTCAGGTCGATGACGTGCTGCCGCCATGGACCCGGTTCGAGTGCGACGACGGCACGGAAGTCGTAGAGTCTGGCGGGGTTGGCCCAGTCGCGTTCGGGGCGATTGTCGGCCAGTGGCTTGGGCAGCTCGGCCGGGACCACGTGGATGATGAGTCGTCCCGGGTGGGTCGTGGCTGCATCGAAGCAGAGCGCTGCCGGCATGTCGGGTGGAACCGTACAATCGACGGCGAAGGGGGTGGTTTTGCCTGACGCGTCGACGGCCAGCGCCGAGCCGGGCGTGCGCCGGGTGTCGCCGCGGCCGGCCCGCTGTTTGTCGGGAGCGATGACCGCGCCGTCACTGAGCTCTCGCGGCTGCTGCTGGAAGTCCTGACGGTAGACGGTTTGGGCAGCATCGATTGCGTTGGGCGACGCGACGAAGGCCATGGCATTACCTCTGGCTGTAAGGAGGACAAGCAGACCGAGCAGACAGATTCGGCGATAGGCGGCGGGTCGCAACACGGCTTCTCCTTGCGTTGCTGTGCAGGAATGCTGGGATTGTATCAGCCGGGCGGAGGGTCGTCGAGGCGGGCTATGTGCCGGTGGTTTGCTGCACGACACCGAGGGTAACGGCCATCTGGACGAGCTCGGCGAGCGAATCGGCGTGCATCTTCTGCATAACGTGGGCCCGATGGACCTCGACGGTTTTCTGGCTGAGACCGAGCTCGGCGGCGATCTGTTTGTTGGATTTTCCGGCGACGACCGAGCCCATCACCTCGCGTTCGCGGGGGGTGAGTTGCGCGAAGTACGCCTCGACCTCTGTGCGATGGCTCTGATTGAGCCGGATTCTGGCGTCGAGTTCGAGTGCGGCGCGGATGCGGTCGAGCAGGAGTTCGTCGCTGAAGGGCTTCTCGATGAAGTCGACCACGCCCGCCTTCATGGCGCGTACGGCCATCGGGACGTCGGCGTGGCCGGTGATGATGATGACCGGAATGCGGACCTGTTGCGAGGCGAGCTGATCCTGTAGATCGAGCCCGCTGATGCCGGGCATGCGCACGTCCAGCACGAGGCAGCCGGGGCGGTCGCGATCGAAGGCGTCGAGGAATTCCTGGGCATTGGAGTAGGTTTCGACCTTGAGGCCGACCGACTCGATCAACCACTGCAGCGACTCGCGTACCGCAGGATCGTCGTCGATGACGAAGACAGTTGCTTCCGGGCTCATGTCCTCATCCTCCGCAGCCGGTAGGTTCTGTGAGTCGAGACGCCGCTGCCCAGGCTCCTAAGACGTTTCACAGATCCGTCCATTTCGGCCCTGCCCCATTCCCAGCGGACCCCACAATTACGTCCTTCCCCCTGGCCATGGTGGGAGATTCTATCACGTTGGTCGGTCAGTTTCCAGGAATCTCTCGGAGACTAGGCGGAAAGCCACTTGATCCGCTGCGGACGGTGTGCCGGGGTGCGTACCCGGTGGCGCCATCGGCGTGCTGCATGGCCGTGCGGTGACGGGCGGTCAGCTTCCGGCCTTTTCTTCGTGATACTCGGCCTCTTCATTGACCGACCAGGGGTCGACGTCCTCTCCCAGCAGTCGGCGGACGGCCAACATGGCGCTGTAGATGGAGTGGTCCATGTTGTTGTATCGAAACTGCCCGTAGCGGCCGGCGCAGACCAGGTTCTCGAACTGCTCGAGGTGTCGACGGATGATCGCGACACGGTCGCGGTAGCCTTCTTCATACATCGGGTAGGCTTTGGGGTGGCGTGCGACGAACGCTTTCTCGACCGGCAACGCCATCTCGAGTTTGAGCTTGGCCAGGTCGGCCCGGGCGAGTTCGGTCAGTTGCTCTTCAGTCTGGTTCCAGAAATCGCTGTCTTCGAAGGTGATGTACTCGAAGCACAAGATGCTGGTGGATGGGTCGGGCACCATGGCCGGGCTGAAGTTCTTGTAGAGCTGGAGACGGGTGGCCTGCACCTCGGGAGCGTGCAGGTACACCCAGTTGTCGGGCAGCACGTGCTCGGCGCGGACGATCAGGTTGACCGTGATGATGGACCGATAGCGCAGGGATTGCGCAGCGGTGAGCACCTCCGGAGGTGCAGGCGGATCCAACTGCATGGCCAGATCGGTCAGCGGCATGGTGGAGACGACATGGTCGACGGGCACCTCGGTGAGGTCTCCATCGTGTTCGACGCGCAGGGCCGCCACGCGGCGCCCGTCATGCAAAACGCCGGTGACCTTGGTGCGAGTCTGGACGTCGCCGCCCCTGGTCGTCACGAAGTCGGCCATGGCTTCATACATCTGGCCCGCTCCGTACCTTGGATACTCGAACTCGTGGATGAGGGACGCGACTTTCTTGGTCCGACCGGCCCACAGGGCGTTGGCGATGGCCCGGCCGAGGCTCAGGTTGCGAATTCGTTGGGCGGCCCAGTCGGCCGACAGCTCGGTGCAGGAGATGCCCCAGACCTTCTCCGTGTAGGTCTTGAAGAAAATGCTATAGAGAGTGTGGCCGAACCTGTTGGACACCCAATCCTCGAACGTGAGTTCCGGTTTCCTGGGTCGAATGCGCCGAGCCAGGAAGCTGGCGATCACGCGCATGCTGGTCAGCGGCCCGAGGCCCATCAAGGCGTTAAGGGGCTTGAGGGGATAGTGGAAGAGCTTACCGCGGTAGAAGATGCGGGATAGGCGAGGTCGCCGGATGAACCCCTCGGCCAGCACCTCGCGCCAGAGCTGGTTCACCTCCTCGTTCTTGGTGAAGAATCGGTGAGGCCCGACATCGCAACGGAAGCCCTCGAAGTTGGTGGTTTTGGACAGCCCGCCCACCTGGCCGTCCTGCTCGAAGACGACGGAGGTATGGCCCGTCCTGGCCAACTCGTAGGCGGCGGCGAGACCGGCCGGTCCCGCACCCACGATGGCAAATGGCACCTGATCGATCATATCGCTGCTGCTACCTACCTTTCTGTGGCGGCTGTCGACCCGCGCTTCGGTACAGTCCTAGCCGCCCAAAGCAGCCCCGGCCAACAGACTTACGTTCGACAAAGTATAGTGCAAGCCGGCGTTTTTGGCTTTTGGCGGAGCAGGCGGCTGCCTGTTGACTTCTGCGCTTCGGCAACAGACTGTAAAAGCTTGTTTATCAGCAGGATACGGCAATTCCTCAGCCTGGCGACCGGCGGCAGGATCGGTTGACACGTCCGAACCGACCGGCTAAGCAGGCGGACGGATGGGGGCGAAGGGGCTGACGATGTCGCAGGTTGGTCGTGGTGGCCCGCCTTTGGGGCAGTTGTACTGGCGGTCGCTGGTGCGGGGGCTGGAGGGTGTACGCAAGAGGTTTGACGGCAGGAGCGGGCGTTTTTTGGTGATGCCCGACCATCCGCCCAGGAGCCCCGAGAGACGGGACATCATCGGCTGGGCGGTGACGCATCAGGACGTGATCCTGGCGCTGGCAGCCCTGTATGCGACCGATGGTCCGGACAACCCGTTACACCGTAGCGACGAGCTGCTGACGATGATCGTCGGCGGGGGCAACGCCATCCGCGACTTCCAGAACCCGGACGGGACGGTCGATTTCGTCAAGCCGGACGGGTCGGACTGGGGCCCGACCTACATGGGGTGGACCAACTATCACTGGCTGGAGACGTACGTGCTGATGCGCGATCACCTGCCCGACGACGTGCGGCGGCGTTGGGAGGAGGGTCTTACGCTGGCACACGAGGGGCAGACGAGCGAATCGGCCTCGGACCGCATCCACAACATTCCCACGTGGAAGGCGATGAGTTGCTGGCGCGCGGGACAGGTGTTCGGCAACGAGCGATGGCAGCGTTACGGCGCGCGTCAGATCGAGCGGACGGTCGCGGCCCAGCATCCAGGGGGCTTCTGGTTCGAACATCGTGGGCCGACGACAAGCTATAACCGCGTGTATCTCCACGCGTTGGGACTGTGCTGGATCTACACGCAAGAGCCGCGGGTGCTGGAGGCGGTCGAGCGGGCGATCGAATTCCATTTGATTCATAGCTACCCCGACGGCACGGGCGTCGAGACCGTCGATGGCCGCACCAAGTACTCGGGGGCAAGACCGGTGATGGGCCTGGTGGCGCTGGGTCTGACGCCGGAAGGGCGGCATTTCGCTCGGCGCCTGATGGAGCCGGGTTTGGGCAGCACGGCCGACGCGGGCAAGCCTGCGGGTGCGGCGAGCGACCTTTCGGCCTGCTGCACGCCGCACATGGCCACCGCGTTTCTTCACGCGCCGGACGGGCCTGAGTCGCCCAGCGTTTTCGATCAGCCTGATCGACGCTACGTCTGGCGTGACATGTCGCTGACGTTGCGGACGGGTCCGTGGTTTGCCTGTTGCAGTTCGCTCGTCGTACCGCCGAGCGAGAGCTTCTGGGGTCAGGACCGTCAGCACTTTGTCAGTCTGTGGTGCGAGGGACACGGGCTGCTGATCGGCAAAGGCAACAGCCGCAATCAGCCCGAATGGAGCACGTTCGTGGTTGCGGGACGTGACGGGCGACGATATCTGCCGGACCGAGCCGGCCTGCTGTCCGACGGGGTGTGGCTGGACTACGGTCGTACGCGTTGCATCGTGCGCGTTGATCTGAGCGCGGAACGGGCACGTATTGGCGCGGCGGTGACTGGTGCGTCGGAGCCCGCGCGGCTCCAGCTACAGCTTCGACTTGGGGCGGGGATGGCGGTGCGAGGCTCGGACGGGGCTCGGGCGACGCTGAGCTCGCAGCCGGTTCGATTGGACGAGGCGGCTGGGGTGCTGACGGTCGAGCCGGCCGGCTGGAGTATAGAGCTGCCGCGGCGCTGGTCGTTGGATTGGCCGGTCGCGCCGTTCAACCCTTACGCCAAGGACGGCTCGGCGCCGCCGGAGCAGGCGGCGGGCATTCTGGGCGTGGACGTACCGGCGGCCGGAGAGGTGTGGCTAACTGTACGACGGGGCGAGGTGACATCCTGATGGAACTCGGGGCGATCAATAAGCGGCTGGAAGGTTGCGGGCTGCGGGTGTTGGCCATCGACGAATCGGGCAACCCACCCGTCGAGTCGAGCACGATTCCTTTCGGTTGGCAGGACCTGCATCATCCCGGACTTGCGCGTCTGGCGGAGACGCACCGGTTGGCCGAGGTGATCGAGCCCGGGCGCGATGAGTTCGAGCAGCTTCGATTGCTGCGCCATTGGTGTTTTCGCACTATTGCCCGGGGCATGCCCGAATGGGTTCCCCACGATCCCGAGTTGCTGGCGGGTGTGGTGAGCGAGGGCAGGCCGTTTTACTGCACGTACTACGCTCAGCTCCTGATGTATGCGGCGACGGCGCTGGGGTGGCCGGCGCGGCACATTGGGATCGACTGCGATCATGCCGAGGGCGAGCAGTCGACGCATCACGGTGTGACGGAGCTGTTTTGCCTCGCATTGGACAAGTGGTTGGTGCTGGACGCGATGTTCGACGTGCATTACGAACGTGAGGGCGTGCCGCTGAGCGCGCTGGAGATCCGAGATACGTACCGTAAGCACGGACCGCAGGAGCCGGAGATCTGCGTGGGGCCCGAGGGGATGCGGGTGCGGTCGAGCGGCAAGAACACGCCGGCCGGCTTCGACGAGCCGGCATGCTACTACTGGTTCCTGGTTCGAAGTCGCAACGACCACTTCACCCTGCCGGTGTGGCAGGGCAACGCGCGGGACATTCTCTACGTGGACGACGTCAACCGCGAGAAGACGTGGTATCAGAATCGCACGGACGAGACGGGGCAGTTCGTCGGCTCGCGTCGGCACACGGGATACGAAACGGGCTCGTTCCTGCCGACGGAGCGAATGGCCGACGTATACCCGACGCTGGGGCAAACGCACATCGAAGCCGATCTATCGTTGCCGAGGGCGGCCGATCGTCCGGTGGTGCCGCTTTGCATACACTGCATCTGTCCGTATTGGCGAGGATTCGAGGTACGATTCGATCGCACCGGGCCTTGGGTGCCGGTCAGACGGAGTGTGGATTGGACGGTCCACAGCGGCGAGAATGCGGTCGAGGCGCGGCTGATCGATGCGGGCGGTCGTCGGGGCAAGGCGTGTTGCATAACGCTGAAGACCGGGGCGCATTCATCCAAGTAGGGACGGCGGAGCGGATGGCCCGTCGGTTTTGTCGGAGTGAATGATCATGTCGAGTGGGCTGGCGATTCTGGCGGGCATTTGCGGTCTGACGGCGGGAAGCCTGGTTGCCGAGGTGGCGACGAGCCGGTCGGTCGACGCGCCGAAGGTGTGGGCGATCGGCGAAGGGTTTCGAGTCGACCCGCTGACCGGGCGGGTGCGTGAGGAGCAGCGGATCGACGGCAATCCGCTGCCGGAGGATCTCGAGTACCACCGGCGCAACTTCGTTTGGGATGCGGCGAAGCGGCAGGTTACGCTCTGTGCGGCACGGAACGAGGTGGTGGCGTATCAGCTCCAGATTCGCGCTGCTGCAAAGAAGGTGACGGTTCGCTGTAGCGACCTGGTCGGCCCGGGGCGAATCAAGGCGAACCGCGATATCGAAATCCTCAAGCAGTGGTACCTCAACGTCACGCAGAACTCGAGCAACAAAGACTCGACCACGGCGGGTTACAACCTGGGGGCAGGGTGGTACGCCGACGCTCTGGTGCCGATCGACTCGGGCAGGGGCTACGGTGAGCCGTTCGACGTACCCGATCGGGTGAATCAGATCGCCGGACAGCAGTGGCAGGGCGTGTGGGTGGACATCTACGTGCCGCGGGACGTGCCGGCGGGCGTGTATGAGGGCACGGTGACGATCGCGGGCGAAGGCCTGAATGAGTCTTTGCAGGTGGGTCTTGAGGTAGCCGACGTGACACTTTCGGATGCGTTCGCCTGTGAGGTGGGGCTGAACAACTACGGTAGCATCGGCCGCAAGGGCAGCGACGCGCGGTTGCGATATTACCAGATGGCCCATCGGCATCGCATGGCGGTGCACGAGCATTACATTCAGCCGGGCGTGACGGGGAGCGGCGAGGCCATGCGAGGGGTGTGGGAAGAATTCGACCGCGAGATGGGCAAGTACCTCAGCGGCGAGGCGTTCACCGAGCGGTACGGCTATCGCGGGCCGGGCGAAGGTCAGCCGCTACGCTGGCTGTATCTGCCGTTTGAGATTCTGGGCAGCCACGCCTGGCCCATGCCGAAAGCGGCGGTGAAGACGCCCGAGTACGATCAGGCGGTGCAGGCAATGCTGCGGGACTTCGCGGCCCACTTCCGTTCGCGAGGATGGACCCGGACAAAGTTGATGTTCTTCGTGAACGGGCTCGACGAGCCGAAGACGGTCGAGGCGATCGAGCAAATTCGTTACTTCGGCGATCTCGTGCGGTCGGCTGGGGTGGAGGGCGTGTACTACCGGGCGGATATCAACCACCTGCACGATATGGGCAGATTCATCGAGGGTTGGACGGACAAGAACATGCTTGAGCGATTGGGGCCGGTGATCGATTTGTGGTGCTGCGTGGCCGACTTCAAGCGGACCGACTTTTCGGTATTGCTGCCGCGCCGGCAACCGCCGCACAACGACGTGGTGTGGTTCTATCAGAACCGCGAGCCGTCGGTGGGCGGCTACTGCCTGGACGACGAGACCATCGGGCTACGGACGTGGCCGGTGATCGTCTGGAAGTATGGCCTGGACGGATGCATTCTGTGGGAACTCACGTTCCAGGGCGCGAGCAAGGACATATGGGTCGATCCTCGCAACAGCGTGTACGAGCAGAGGGTTCACAACATGGCGGGTTTCCTGACGTACCCGGCACGCGACGGTGTGATCGAACCGGTGGCGAGTGTTCGTTTGAAGAGTTTTCGACGGGGGGCGCAGGACTATGAGTATCTGCGCATTCTCGAAACCGTTGCGGGCCGTGATGCGGCTGAGGCGATCCTGAGGCCGGTGTTGCGCAAGGCCTTGCACCGCCCGGGTCGCGACTATGGTGCCGCGGGCGATTGGTCTCACAATCCCGAGGACTGGGAGCGGATGCGTGTGGCCGTGCTGAAGGCCGTTGTCGAGGCCCAGCGCAAGCGAGATTGAATCGACCGCTACGGGTGGACGCTGGGTTACGACGGTCAAGTCGATCGCTGATTCAAGCGGCCAGTGGTTCGGGTTGACGCTGCTGCGGGCCTTAGGTAGCATCGCGCGACTTGTGCGCACCACGATGATGCGCGGTGTTGTCGGTTTGGTTTTTCCGAGGTGAAACGCAGAGTGACGAAGGCAGACGGCGCGATAGGGATTACGGGGACGGGCAGTTACGTGCCGCGTACCCCCGTTACCAACGAGCAGTTGGCATCGGTGCTGGACACCGAGGCCGAAGCGATCCATCGCGTTACCGGCATCGAGCAGCGTCGCATTCGCGACGAGCGTGAGAACATCTATGTGATGGGGGCCCTGGCCGGCCTGCGGGCTCTTGAGGACGCCCGCCT
>CBFCZG010000031.1:0-20599 GCA_965602375.1 uncultured Phycisphaerae bacterium
GAGCCGATGGTCGACGCCAATTGCACGCTCGCGGCCTTCCACGCCATCCTGGTGGCCGAGGCGCTCGGCGTGGGCACGTGCTTCAACCACCTGATCCCGGGCGCCTGCAACCGGAGCCCGGAACTGCGGGCCATGCTCTCGCTCGCAGAGGACGCCGAGGTGCACGCGGTTGTGACCATGGGCTATCCAGCGATCAGCTTCCTGCGCGCGATTCCACACCGGGCTGCCGAGGTGCGCTACCTCTGAACGTCGCCATGACGGCCTGGGTACAAGTCCCGGCCGTTGAGCGTAACAACGGCCCGGCCGGACGCTTGTGGCGACGATGCGGTGGGGTTCGTGGTCGTTTGGTACTGGACATCGTGCGTTCCTCCGAATGCCGAAAACCGGTAGTTACCGAGATTCTCGGTACTCTTGGGCCCCACTGTCCGACGCTGACAGGTACGCTAAATCAAGCGTTCGGCGTGTCTTATAGTACGTCGGGGTGACTGGATTCGAACCAGCGACCTCGTGGTCCCAAACCACGCGCTCTAACCAGGCTGAGCTACACCCCGTCGATACAACAGCGTACGAACAGCATGCCCCGGGATCAAGCCGACCGGGATTCGACTGGTGGGCAGGCCGCCGACTGACGGGCCGGCCGTTCCTCGCTGCCAAGCCCCGCTCGCCGTTGGCCGTCGCTAATATTTGCGCAACACCCCGACCACGACGCCCTGCACCTGCACCTGATCGGCCGGCACGACGATGGGTTTGTAGGCTGGGTTGGCGGCCCGCAGGCGTACGCGCCGGCCCTGCCGGTAGAACTTCTTCAGCGTCGCCTCGCCGTCGTCCAGCAGGGCGACCACGGTTTGGCCGTTGCGGATCGAGCTGCGCGGTTCGACGACGACGTAATCGCCGTCACGGATCTGCTCGTCGATCATGCTGTCGCCGCGGACCTGTAGGACGAACCGCTCGGACCGACCGGCGAAGAACTCGTCGGCGTCGATCGTTTGGGGCTGGGAGATGGCGTCAATGGGTTCACCGGCTGCGATCACCCCCGCCAGCGGCAAGCTGCCAGCTTGGCGCTGAGGCAACATTACCCTTTCGGTCAGGGCCATCGACCGGGCCTCGTGCCGCCGCCGCTTGACCAAGCCCTTGCGGCGGAGGTGCTCGAGGTGCTCGAACACGGTGACCTTGCTGATGCCCAGCTCGTCGGCCAGCTCCTGCATGGTCGGAGCGTAGCCATGTTCCTGTTCGTGATCGCGGATGAACCGGAGGATCTGCATCTGCCGCGGCGTCACCCGCCGATCTCTCTTACCGCTCATCGCCATTTGACACGCCCTTCCGGCTCGCTGAGCCCGCTCATAGGCTAAGCTGCTGCCCCGGCAGGACACACCGGCCACGCCTGCCGGACATGTCCGCCGTCGTGCCGTAATCTATCTCTAGGGTAGAATACCCTAACATTTGCCGAACGTCAAGTGTTCTTGGCGTGAAACTATGGCTTGAGGGGCGTACGGATGGATGGCCTGCCTTCTGGGAAGTGTGGGCGACTCGATGGCCACCGAGAGGCGAGGGCGGCGCCAGCGAAGCCACCCGAACGGCAGGCAGGACGCCGAACCCCGGCGGATCGCCTACTTGTAGGTCAACACCAGCGCTTCGCTTGTAACCCAGTGTTCTTCGAAAGCGGCCACGTTGCCGAAAGCGCGGCCCGTTCGCTCGTTGCGCAAGTCCGTTACCGGTTGGGACAGCTCGACGCGCACCTTCATGGGCGTGTCGGTGACCTCGCCGAGCGAGGCGCCCGCACCGGAGATCGAGGCGCTGCGGAAGCGATTCTTGATCACACACAGTGCGGTTCGGCCGTCGCGCAGCCGCCAGTAGAGGCATTCGGCGATCGGCTCGGCCTTGCCGCTCGCCGCGTTGACCACCCGTGCTCTCGGGGTGATGCCCGCATCGGCCATGAGCGACAGGACCACGCCCGGCCAAGCGGCCGTTTCGGACTGGTAGCGCTCGACGCAGTGATACACGGGCGAGAGGTTCAGGTAGATCGCCCGCCCGCTGCGCACGAGCACGGGCATGCCGTCGACCTTTGCTTCCGCCTTGCCGTCGGTAGCCTGGAGACCTCGCTCGTACACGACCAGGCCGTTCCAGCGGGGTGCCCCGTCGTAGGCGGTGGCAACTTTCTTCTCGATCGGCTGATCGTGGTAGAGTTCGGCGTCGATCTCGTAGAGGACCTCGCCGTTGAGCAGGCCCTTGCTCAGGTCGTGGGCGACGCCGAAGAGTTCGTCGAGTGCGCCTTGGCTGCGAACCTTACCGTGCTCGTCGAAGACGCCGCAGAGATGATCGGCGATTACCCAGCCGCCTTGCGCCACGAATTTCTTGATTGCCTCGGCCTCGGCGTCGCTGAGGGCGAGCGCGCGGCCAAGGACCAGAACCTTGTAGCCTTTCTTGATCAACTCATCCGATGTGATCTGGCCGGGCGAGACGTAGTTGTACTGAAGCCCGCAGTCCTCCAGCAGCTTCATCCAGCCGTAACGATTCCAGTGCGAGCTGTCGTTGCCGTTGTTCAGGCTGCTCAAGCGATTGGGCCACGTTTCCTTGTGCGGGATGATGTCGATGAACCACGATACGCGGACACTGGGCTGGCCGTAATACAGCGCGATGCCGTCGTGGACGAAGTCGGCGCCCATCAGCAACTTGCCGATCCTGTCGCCCTGGATTTCGATGAGCATATCGCGCAGGGCGGCGATGTCGGGACGTGGCTTGCCGTCCTGGTCGAACCAGGGGTTGTTGTTGCCGCTCGAAGGCCAGATGATTTGGCCGCGATTGCCGTGTGCCCAGTAGTACCAGTTGAACCACTTGTTCTTCTGGGGTGAGCCGTTGTCGAACCATGTCTGGACGGCGGGCGTTTTGGGCATGAACGATCGCAGGATTTCGTTGGCTCCGCCGATGTCGTAGGCTTCGATCCACTGGATCGACTTGGCAATCTTCTCGTAATCGTAGCCGCCAAAGGCGGTCGGGCCGCCGCCGCCCACGTAGCCGGCCGGTCGCGCGGGGTCGAGGCTATTGGTGTACTCGGTCAGCTCCTTGAGGGTGTCGGCGAACAACTGGTCGATATACTCGCGTGAGTCGACCCAGCCGGAGAGATTCCATTTGGGCAGCCGCTGCGGATCGTTGGCGATCCGGGTCTTTTCCGTGCCGACGATGGAGATCTGCTCGAAGCCCTTGTACGCCGTGCCCCATTGGGCGTTGAGCGCGTCGATCGAGCCATACATGTTCTCGAGAAACTCGCGAAACGCGGGCAGGCACCATTGCGACGTACACGTATCGCACGGGGACGTAAACGAGACTGCCGAAATCTCATCATCATAGGCATATCCGACACAACGGCCCGCCTTGGCGGCGGTCACGTTGCTGTGTATCGCCTTCTTCATCGCAGCCATGGTGGCTGGGTCGCTCAGGCAGTGCGGCCGGGGCACCGGATGGAGTTGGCGCATGACCCGGTCTTTTTCGGGGCTGGTCAGGTGTAGATAGCCCTTACTGGCCGTGTGGCCGACATAGTAGGGAAGGCCTTCCTCGGTCACGAAGGCGAGGCGCTGCTTGCTGATGCCGCCGCCTGCGCCGTCCAATTGGGTGCCTCGCAGACCGACCGAGTCCATGGCCGCTTTGTACTTCGGACCCGGCGCGGGCACCTGGAAGGGCCAGAGCATCACGGTGTAGCGGTCCCACACGTCCTCGTAGGGCGCTTGCGAAACGGTCGAGCATCCGGACAGCACCGAAACAGCGCAAAGGATCAGGCCAACTGCAACCTTATGATACCTCATCTCCATATCTCCCATGTAAAGGGGACGTTCTCGTCGCCGCCGCAATCGAGTCTACCGTCGGCGGCAGACAGGGCAAGCCGGCCGCGCTACCCGCCCAGGTCGATGCATCGTTTGCGATAGTGTCTGTAGTTCTCCAGCGATACTTCTTCCGGCACGCCATGGTCGCACGTGGGGATGTACCCGCCGCGTCGGCGCATGGGTGGGATGACGTATTCGAGATGCTCGTCGATGGCCTTCGGGCCCTTCGCCAGCACTCGCTTGTCGATGCCGCCGAACATCACGAGATCGGGGAACTGTCGCGACATTTCCACGACGTCGCATCCGGCGGCCACCTCGAAGGGACTCATTACGTCCATGCCGATCGCACGTCGGTACAGCGGAATCACCGGTGCGACGAAGCCGTCGGTATCGACGTGGACGTAGAGATGCCGGCTCTTGTCGATCTGTCGTTCGCGCATATTGGCGATCAGCTGCTGATAGTATGGAAACAGGAACGTGTCCATCATCTTGGGCGAGATCAGCGGCCCGTGGTTGTAGCAGATGTCCTCGCCGAAGAAGATCTCGTCGAGGGTAACGTGCTGCTGATGTCGGGCGGTGACCGCGTCGGCTACCACCAGCCAAGTGCGCATGCATTCATGGATCAGTTCCGGCATGTCGTACACCGCCAGCAACAGCTCGGTCGGGCCGATCAGGCTGCGCAGGTACATATACGCCCCCACGACACACTGTGAGATCATCAGCCCTCGGCCCGCGGCTTCGCGCGCGGCAGCCATGTCCCGATCGAGGTCGGTCCATCGCTCGGGCGTCGCCGGGTCCAGCCGCCACAGGCAGTTGGCCTGCCAGCTGCGCATGTCCTTGACCGGATGATCCACATACTCCGGCATAAACCCGCTGCGCCGGCCGCGAAAGACCTTTACGTGTCGCCCGGCTGCGTCCCGGATGATCTCGTGGTCGCCGCGCTGCTCGATGACGGCCTCGTCGAAGGCCGGCGAAAAGGCCGCCTCGCACCAGCCCGCGCCATGCAGGTGATGGTTGCCGGGTGGGTCGTAGGCGAACTGCTCGACCAGATCGGCATCGCGAGGCAGGCCTTGCTCGTACCATCGCTCAAGGCAGTAGTAACCGAATTCGCGCCGGAACAGCCGCAGATCGGGCGTCATGGCGTAGGTGTCGCGAAGGAGGCGCGCCGACTCGGTCATCCTATCGCGAGGCACGAGGGTCTTGACGCCGTCGGCAGCGGCCTTGCTGGTCATACCATCTATTTCCTTGTCAGTCGTCCACGTGCTTGACCAACCGAAACGCCCGAACGGGCAGTCTTCGTCCTTGCCAGAGGACGCTGCGGCCGCCGATTCGGAAGCCGTCGACCACGCGCCGGTTCCTGATCGACAGGTACACGCAGGCCGCATCGGTTTCAAGCGCGACATCGTCGCAGGTAATGGCGCGACGGGTCGGGCGTCTGACATTTCGCTGCAGGAACCATATGTCCTGGAACTGTCCGTCATCGATTCGAACGGCGTGGCAGGGGTCGTCGCGGAACGGCGTTGTCCTGGGCGTGAGGGCGTCGACGGTCACGCGCGGTGCATCGCCGCAGAAGGGGTAATAGACCGTGGAGAAGAAGCACGGGCCGATTGTACGCCGGATGATGTCCGCCATGCGGTAGCCGCGGAACCTCGGGCTGTCGAGTTGTTTGAGATACTCGTTGGGCCCGACCTGGGTGCAAAGGTTCTCGAACGGCTCGGGGACGATCAACAGGCCCGCCGGTGAGCGCCGGTGTCGGGCCATCACCGAGCCGAGGGGCCTTGCCGACCGTGCCGTAACGTCCTTTTCGAAGTGAATGCGCTGCCGGTAGGTGTGCGCGCGTATGTCGCCGGTGTCGGTGTACGTCGTGTTGAAATCGGCGAAGTCCATCGCGATGCCGTCGGTCATCAAGACGTATCGACCTCGTACCATCAGCACGTCGCGGCGATGGATCAGCGGAAGGTATCCACGGTGGGTGAAGGTCGCGTAGTCGAAGCGTCCTGCGGCGTTGAGGCACGAGTGGGCGGTCGCGATTCGCGTGGGTTGCAGGCCCCACGACTCGGCCAGGGCGCTGTGGCTCTTGAGGTTGTCATCGTCGATGACCAGGGCGTTGTGCCCGTCCATGGAGAAGTAAAACCCGCGCAACAGTCCCTGCGGCATGCCGTACGTTCGCGCCGTGGGGTTGCCGATCAGCCGCGTGCCGCCGGCCGCCAGCGTGAACTCGAACATGTTCCAGTGCGTGTGGATGTTGTAGAGGCTTTCGTTCTTGATGGCCATGTGCAGGAATAGCGAGTCGGGCCTCCATCCGTCACGCATCACGAGGTGACCGGCGTGGGGAAAGATCCGAGAGGGTTTCGCCGGTAGCTTCGGCCTGGTAGCGCGCCATCGCTCGGCAAAGTGCGGGTTGACGGGGCCTTTCTCGCTCAGGCTTTGCAGGACGCCCTTGATCAGGCCGCTTTGCAGCATCGCGCCCGATTCCTCCGCGATGCCACAGAGCGTTGAGCCGGTTCCATCGCCCGTGTCGACGAGTCGGCCGTCCGGTGCGGTGACGTAGGCGTTGTAGTCGAGCCATTCCGCCAGACGCTTTCCACGCGGCTTGCCGAGCAGCGTGCGCCCGTTGGCGCGAGCGACCGACTCGGGCAGCGCATACCGCACGAGGCAGCGATAGTTATAGTTGGTGCAGTGTTCGCTGCCGACGTTGTCCTTCAGCACGTTGTGATCGAAGTGTTTCAGGATCGTCGCGCGCCCGTAGGCTTCCATCTCGGCGGCGCGTTTGAACTCGGGAAACTGCACGCCGAGGTAGTAGCATGCGACGCCGCGCTCCATCAGGTGATGGTTGTCTGCCCGCCACAAACAACCGAGCAGCCGAGTGAACTGAAAGGCCAGGAACCAGAAATGCTTCAAGAAGAGGAAGGCGAAGTCGTCGGAAAGGGCACCGGGTGTGCGGTAAAGGTGTGAGTCGAGGATGGCTGCACGATGGAAGATCATGTAGCAGGCTGCCAGTTGGATGTAGGCTCGGCCGCCGAACGCGCTAAACTCCTCGCGATGAAAATCGGGCACCAATACGAAGGGCTCGGCGGCGATGTGCGAGCGGATCCAACGCTCCAGGGCCTGTGCATACTTGCGCTTGGCGGACGCCGAACTCGCCCGCGACCAGGCCTCGGCGAGAGTGACCATGGCGCCCTGTCGTTTGATCTCGTGGTTGTCGCGCAGAGCGATGTCCCAGTTGATCCCGCCATGCGCAGCCGGCCCGCCGTCGGCGTCCAGGACGTCGCCGTTGGTAGACGCGATCCTGTTGCGGCAGAGCAGGTCGGCCCGTCGCGTAACCGTCAGGGCGGGCCAGTCGGACGCGTGCGGGTCGGTGCGATACTTGGTGATTCGAGGCTTTCTGCGCGTCCTGAAGTGCTTCACGGCGGCGGCCTTGGCAGCTTCAAGGTCGCCGCGACGCAAGGCATCGGCGACGGCCTGAAGAGGCCTGTAAGACAAATCGAGCCCTTCGAAGACGTCGCGGTCGGCGACTCGGCGCTCGTCGCTCACCACGTTGTTGGGAACGGCTGGGAGCTTGTAGAACTTCGTCAGCGGATCGCGTTGCCCGCGTTTGGCGGCTGGCATGAGTAGTCGCCTCCGATCAGGCCGCGCCGCAGGTGCGCAACGTCGGCTCGGTCACGCAAAGAACCGGGCCGCCACTGCGCACCTGCGGCGCCCTGAGAGGCAACATCGTAACGTGACCCGTCCAAGTCGCAAGCACACCGTGGCTTGCCGATCGTGACCGACCGTCGGGTACCATGCACAGAGCTGCAAGTCGCAGATTGACGGCGAACGATGCGCGACTTTGCCGCCGGGCCGATCAGGCGTACACTGGGCCGCAGCAAAGGTGTTACGGGCAGGCGGAAAGGCTGGGCGGTGCTATTGAGGATGGCTATGGACGAACGGGACACAGACGCGAGTGAGCGATTGGCCAGACAGGTCCGATTCCTCCTGGAGGTGGACAAGCTCAAACAGGTATACCGGCAGACGTACCTGCTCGATCAGTCGCGGAAGGAGAACGACGCCGAGCATTCGTGGCACATCGCGCTGATGGCCATCGTGCTTTGCGAGCACGCCGCCGACTCGGACGTCGACCTGCTTCGCGTGCTGAAGATGCTGCTGATGCACGACCTTGTGGAGATCGACGCGGGCGACACCTTCTGCTACGACGAGGCTGCCCAGCGTAGCAAGCTTCAGCGCGAACGCGCCGCGGCTGACCGTATCTTCAACATGCTTCCTGTCGACCAGGCCGCGGAGTACCGGGCGATCTGGGAGGAGTTTGAGGCCGCCACCAGCCCCGAGGCTCGCTTTGCAGCCGCGTTGGACCGGCTTCAGCCTCTGACGCACAACTGCATGACCCAGGGACGCGCCTGGCGGGAACACGGCGTGATGGAGGATCAGGTGTTGGCCAGGAACCGCCACATTGGCGACGGCTCGCCTGTGCTGTGGCGTCACGCCGAGAACATGGTCGCCAACGCCGTCGAGCAAGGCCACCTCGCCCGATAGCTTGCGGACGCAGGCCGGTGCCATGGAGGAGACAGGGAGTCAGCCATGTCCGATCGACCCAACGTTCTTTTCCTCATGGCCGACCAGATGCAGGCACGCGTGCTGGATCCACGTCATCCCTGCATGACGCCGAACTTCGACCGGCTGGCCGCCAGGGGCGTGCGATTTGCCAATGCCTACACCAGTAACGCCATCTGCTCGCCCGCACGAGCGGGGCTGATGACCGGACTTCTGCCTCACAATCACGGTGTGTTGACCGTCACCCACCTGGTCGATGACGATCAGTGCTGCCTGCGAACCGAACATCCTCATTGGGCCCAACGTCTCACCGACGCGGGCTACCTGACCGGGTACTTCGGCAAATGGCACATCGAACGATCGAACGATTTGAGAAGATTCGGCTGGCAGGTCGACTGCGGCAGCGACGGCGACCGAATGCGTCCGCGGATGCATGCCGCGCATCAGGCGGCCGGTCAGGCCGAGTTGAAGCATGCGCGCTACTACCAAACTCCGGGATACGCCAAGAGCGTCTTCTACGGTGCGACGAATGTCCCACCCGAACAGCGCGGCATGGGAATTGTTGCGACCGAGGCGCTGCGTTTCCTGGAGGAAGCTTCTGCAAACAGCCAGCCGTGGTGCTGCTTTGTCAGCGTTTCAGAACCGCATGACCCTTTCGTCGCAAGTGAGCGGGCCTTGGCGCGATACGACGTCGATGCCATCGAACTGCCGCGGAATCTGAACGACGACCTGTCCGGCCGGCCGGGTATCTATCGCAAGGCTGCGCGCGTCTGGCAGGACATGAGCCGGCGCGAGCACCGCGAAGCGGCAGCCTGCTACTACGCCTCGATCACCGAGATCGACGAACAGTTCGGACGACTGCTCGACAGACTCGAGCAATCGGATCAGCGGGACAACACGATCGTGGTGCTGACCGCCGATCACGGTGAGTTGCTGGGCGCTCACGGTCTCTACTGTAAGAACTTTTCGGCGTCTGAGGAGGTCTACAACATTCCGCTGATCGTGGCCGGGCCTGGCATCGCAAGCGGGATGGTTTCGGCGGCGCGGGTAGGGTCGCACGACCTGTGCCCGACGCTATTGGAGTTGACCGGCTGCGACCCTATCGACGTGCCCGACTCACGCTCGTTTGCCGCGGTTCTGACCGATTCGCGTCGCCAGGAGGCGAGTTACACGCGGGGATACGCCGAGTATCACGGCGGGCGTTACATCCTCACCCAGCGCATCGCATGGGATGGGCCGTGGAAATTCGTCTTCAACGGATTTGACTTCGATGAACTGTACAATCTGGAGCAGGACCCGTGGGAGATGCAAAACCTGATCGATGAGCCTGCCTATCGCGGCCGCGTCGAACAGATGATGTCTTATGTATGGCAGAGAATCCGCGACACGAACGACCACTCATTGCTCAATTCGCACTACCCCATCCTGCGGATCGCGCCGGTGGGCCCGCTGGTCCTCGAAGAGCAGTAGGCTCTGTGGACGTGCCGCGCGACCATCCTCAGTCAGCCATCGGGGTAGAACTGCGGCAGGTGGGCGCGGTGAGCTTCGAACAGTTCGTCGATGACCTTCTCGATCACGTCCAGGTCTCGATGCGCGGGGTGGGCCATCGCCGCCTGAAGCACGAGTTTGCGATCACCGCTGATGGCTGCATCGACGGTCAGCTTGCCGAAAGCGTAGGCGTCGCGCACCATTCCCTCGACGCTGAACGGCAGCGGCCCGGCCGCCACCGGCATCGCGCCGTTGCTGCCGAGAAGGCACCCGACCTCCACCACCGCATCGTCAGGCAGATTGGGCACCGCGCCGTTGTTGACCACGTTTGCGGTTTCGAGCATGCCGGTGTTGTTGGCCATCGCGTTGAGCGCGCCGATCGCCTGATCGCCGTGCGCCGCGTCCTCCTCATCGTGGGGGGCGATCGAAGCGGCTCCCGAGGCGAGTTGCCGCCGTATTCCTTCGCGTTTCTCGGCGCCGAGCTTTTGCAGCCACGTGGAGCGATGCTCGAAGTCGGCCTGGAGGTGATGGTCCATCAGCTTGCGCAGGTTGTAGTAGTAGCGAGCGTAGTAGACCGATCCGGGCAGGATGCCGTAGTAGCGATACAGGCGGCAGGCGTCGGCCTCGACGGTGTTCACAACGGGGTCGCCGTCGATGTTCTCGTAGCCCGATGACCGCGACAGATCGGCGGCATCGATCAACTCGTCCATTATCTCGTACAGATCGCGCCGGTCGTGATAGAGCTTGAGGCACCAGGTGTGATGATTCACGCCCGCCGTGTAGGCTTCGATCTCGCCTGCGCGGATGGTCGGCAGCTTGAGAAGCTTGGCCGCCAGCCACTTCACACCCCACACACCGTCACACAGGCCGAGTGTGCGGTCGTGACCCGCGCGCAGCGTCGCGTCGACCACCATGTTCGTTGGATTCGTGTAGTTGATCAGCCACGCCTTGGGGCAGCGCCGTCGAATGGCCTCGGCGATCTGCACGACCACGGGAATGCACCGCAAGGCCATGAACACGCCGCCCACGCCGACCGTCTCGATCCCCAGCTCGCGATACTTCTCCGGGATGGTCTCGTCGAGGTAGCGACCCTCGAGCCCGCCGGGGCGGATGCACGACAACACGAAATCCGCTCCGTCCAGCGCCTCGTCGAGATCCATGGTGTACGAGAAGTTCAGCGGGATGTCTTCATTCTTCGCTCCAGCCTGACCCCATTCGCACATCAACTTGACCGCCGGTTCGTTGACGTCGGTCAGCACGATATCGCTGCCGGCCAGCGTGCTCTGTTGAGCGTAGCGGGCGAGGCTGGCGAACATCGAGGTCATGTAGGCCGAACCGCCGCCGATGATGCAAATCCTGACAGCAGGCATGGAACCGTCCTTCCAATAGGGTCTTGCCCATCGCGCGTCTGTGGGCGACGCGCCACAATAGCGGCACGGCTTCTCGACGGTCAAGCATCGGGGCCGGCGCCGGCAGGCGCTGCGTTCGCACGGAGCTCGTACAACTGCTGCGGCTGGTCGATCCCGCGGATGGTCACGGTCTGCCACCGTTGCGTGTTGAACGATGCCGGCAGAGCTTGAGACACCGACTCACTGACGAGGATTTCGCCGTGCTTGGTGAACTCCTCGATGCGGGCAGCCATGTTTACCGTGTCGCCGACCACCGTGTAGTTGGCGCGCCGGGCGGTGCCGATGTGTCCCGCCGCGGCCGGCCCGCAATGGATGCCGATCCCACAATCGATGGGCGCCTGCCCGCGCGCCGCACGACGGGCGTTCAGATCCCTCAAGGCTCGCTTGATGCCCATAGCCGCGTCGGCGGCCCGAATGGCGTGGTCCGCCTGGGTCAGCGGCGCGCCGAAGACAGCCATCAACTCGTCGCCCACGAACTTGTCGATGAACCCGTCACAATCGAACACGGCCGAGGTGATCGCGTCGAAGTATTCGTTGAGCATGGCAGCCACGGCTTCGGGGGCCATGTGCGTCGATGTTGTGGTAAAGCCCCGCACGTCGCAGAACAGCACCGAGACCTGGCGGACCTCCGTACGAGCGATTCGCGTCGGGTCGCTCTTGATCGCCTCCAACACGTGTGCTGAAACGCTCCGCCCGAAGAGCGATTCGATTTGCCGATTGCGTTGAGACAAACGCCGCGCGCTGGTCAGCGCGACCGCAAGCTGTACACCCAGGGAGACGGGCGTAATCACGCCGATCGTCGCCAGCACCGGCACCATCGGCAGCACCGTCGCCTGCTGGAAACTGATCCGACACACGAGCAACCACCCGCCCGCAAACAGCACAATGCCCGTGATGAAGTACGCCCCCAGCCCTACCCAGCCAAACCGTCCCGCCCACCAGTCTCGAAGGTTCAAATAATACCAGCCGGCTGCCGAAGCGACGAGCACCACCAGCAGCGCCACCAACCCGCGATGCGACGACCAATCGGTGAGTGGTCGATCCTGTAGGATCATGTCGACGACGTTTGCGTGGTAGTAAACACCCGGAATGTGCCTGTCCGTGAAAGGCACGGCAAAGTGATCCTCGACCGACCGCGCCTCGCCGATCAGCACCACCGCCCCGTCCACAGGACCGAGGTCGCACTGCCCGCGAACCACGTCGGCGAAGTCGTAGGTGACAAACCCTTCACCGGGGCCGGCGGCATAGTTGACCAGTTGACCGTACCGGACCACACGATCGCCCAGGACGACGGCTCCGGTGGCCGGCAGCTCCAGCGCCAGCATGCTCTGACCGGCCTGCATCGCCTCCTCGGCGAGTAGGTGGTAGGTCAGCACAAAGGGAAAGTGCGGAATACGAATGGTCCAACCGTCCTCGCCGACCAGCAGATCCAGGTTCGGCAGTTCCGGCAGCCGGCGCAAGACGCCGTCCGGATCGGGCTGGACCGCCAGCGAGCCCTCATCCGGCTCGGCCTCGAGAAAAACCCGCGGCGCCCGCATGGACACGTCATCGGCGACGGCCACGCCCAGCACCACGTTCGTGCCGGCGATGGCGTCGGCAAGACGCCGGTCGGTTTGCGGATCGCCACGGCCCTGGAGCCAGAAATCCAGGCCGATCGCTACGGCCCCGGCGTCGGCCAGTCGGTTGATCGCGTCGTCGAGGTGATCGCGAAGATCAAACCGCACGTCGCGCTCGGTCAGCGCTCGGCGGCTCCTTTCGTTGATATGGACGAGCACGATACGAGGATCGGGCTGTAAAGGTCCTCGGCAGCGGAAGCGCCAGTCGATGCTCACGCGCTCCAGCGCGTCCGGCTCGCCGATCAGTACCGGCACCGCGCAGAGTACGCCGAGTAGCGGCGGCATGAGAAAGCGGATCGTCCGGCGCCGCTTTGCGGTCAGAACCGGACGGTCGCGGAGATACGATTCGGGTGCGTGGTCAGAGCCGTTCATGGATGCGCCCGCACGTGGGCTCCGTCCGAGAAGTCGGATAGCGGCAGGCGACCTTCGCTGCCGGCGGCCGGTGCGTCCACAACGATCAAAACCTGGGCGTTCCTCAGCGCGCCGGCTGCATCGGGTGAACGGCGAAGCCGCTGGGCGTCCTCTTGTGTGAGCACGAGCTGAGTCTTCTGCGCGCCGGCGATCTCAGCCACGCGAACCGCCATTCGACGCTTGGCGCGCCGCCTGCTCGGCGCGGTGGATGGCTCGTCTGTTGGTTGCGACGTCGTCTCCTGCTGCCCGATAAGGCTGTCGCCAGGCGGCTCCTGCGGGGCAGCGGCGGCGAGCATAAACCAGATTCGCCTATTCGACTCCACAGCCGCCTGCAACTGCTCAAAATCGAGGGCCGACTCCACGTATCGCGCGGGCGGGTGCCGCTGCGCTACGTCCCGAGACAGCGTCTTCAGGTCGTAGAGCACCTTTCCGTCGGCATCCAGAATCTCAGGGAACAGACAGGGCGACAGCCCGCGTCCCCGCGCGTCAAGCACAAGGACAAAATCGGACACGTCGGCCATACTGACGACCAGCGCGAGTCGGCGACTCGCCGAACGGGCTAGTCGGGCGCGATGACTCGATAGGAACAGAGACGACAATCCGCGCACGCCCCACAGCGGAACTCGCAGCGTCACCTTGCACTCCGGCGGGTCGGCGCCGGCCAGCCAGTCTGTCTCAACCACCCGATGCCCGCGCAGCCATCCCCGAACCCGCACGAGACCGTCTCGCACCTGGCCGACGCGCCCGTTTGCGTCGATGCGAATGCCCTGGGCCATGGCCAGTGCGTTGCGGGCTGCAATCACCTCGCCTGCCCGCCGGGCCATCAGACGTTCCTGCTCGCTCGCACCCGTCGCCCGACCGATGCCCTCGGCCAGGATGTAGCCGTTCGCCCAGTCGATCCGGCCGGCCTCGACCGGCTCCAAATGCTCCTGGAACCCACCGGTCAATACGGGAGGGTCGCGGTGGCTGGGTTGTTTGGCCTGAACGGATACGGTCCATAGCACGAGTACGCCGACGACAGCGACGATCCGACACGCCAAACCACGACCTGGCGTCTGCAACATATGCCACCCCCGTCGGTCAATCCGCCCGTCGGCGGCACGACGCGATAGAGAGCCACCGGCCCTTCCCGCCGCGCGCGACAGACGCGGGATGACCACGGGCAGCCATCTTCACAGAACCCGTTCCCGGTGGCAAGGTTCCAGCTACGAGATAGGCGGCAGCCCCACGAACAAGCGGGTCTCGGTATGTTGAAGAGGATCGGTCTCGCCCGTCGCAGCCGCACGAGCGAACACGGCTCCCGGCCGATCCGATCGCATCGCCCGCGACAGAACGTTGAAGCCTTTCGGGTGATCCCACTCGCCCATCCCATACACGCCGCGGATGGTGTCCATAGCCACGCGACCGAGCGCCTCGCGAGCGCCGGCCATGCAGGCGTAGAGCTCCTGCGGCGACAGCCCCTCCACCAGCCCGCTACGCACGTTGACCGTCTGACCGCGCGCATCTGTCACGGCCCCCCGTCCGGCGATCAGTGCACCGAGCCAGTTGAGAGTACCGCGCGCTTCGCTCTTAACCGCCAGGAGCTGGGGGCCCAGATCGTCGTTCTCATAGTCCGTGCGCGCCGCTAGTTCCTCGCCGATCTCGGGCCGGTACTGCTGCCAGCGGTCGACATCCTCGTCGTTCGGAAATGGCGGACGCTTGACGCTCTCACCTGTAAACGGGCTGATGGATGCACCCGACTCGCGTGTTACTTCGAACCCGCGTCGCATCAGGCGATCGATGGCCGCCAGTGTCTTTTCCGCCCCGTCACGCCGAAGCAGGCCGGACATCGCTTCGGTGAGTGACGCCCGTGTCACGAACCCATCGGGCGCTCGCACCTCGATGCCCGCAAGCTTGTTCACTTCCGCAAGGCCGCTCGGCGCCAGGCTGAGCCAGGCCAGGCCCCAGACCGCATCCTGATTCAGCGCCAGCCATCGGATGAGGCGCGGGTCGCGCCGCAAGTGACCCGCAAACGACAGCCGCTCTCGGGCGTCGCGCTGACCGTCCTCGGTGATGGGTAGGTGAACGGTAGCCTGATCGCCGTCGAAATCGGCGTTCATCGGCAGCGTCGCCAGAGGATGGATGCGGATTACCCGATCGGGGATTCGCACCGGACGAAACGCCAGGAATGAGGTAGGCAGGATCGTGGGCGCCCGATGGATGACCACCCAATGTTCCGCCATCAGCTCGTCGAGTATACGTGTGGCTGCATCGCTGCGGCTGTGCACTTCTCGATCATCGCCCAGCCGCCGCGCGACCAGCGGGCCGAACAGTGTCCACGCGATGTCGTCGGGCAGGGCGACCTGGTCGATCTGAAGTTCGCCTCCAGGGGAGATCACCGCGCGCCCACTGAACAGCGTCCGGCCCCTCCAGGCCAAGCCGCCTGCCGGCAGGACGGCGTCCAGATAGGCCGTCAAGCGCGCCTCCAAGAGCCGCACCGCCCGCCCGCGAACGCTATCGGGCGCCCGCGTGTCAAACAGACGCTGTAGACGATCGTTCGCGTCGGCCAGAGGTCGATACTCGGGCACATCCTGCATCATCCCGACGCGTTCCAACTTGCAGTCTTGATGCCAGGGGTGCCCGACAGCCTGGGCCAGATCGAGTGTGTCGTCCTCAGGCTGCTCGAATCCGAAGCTTACCCTCTCGCCGTCGACATCCGCCTTGATGCCTGCTACGGCCAACTGCTTCCTCAGCCTTGCGAACGCCGGCGTCGGCGGGTCGGCCTGGCCGACGGCACCAGCCGCAACACGCGCCGCAAGCGTGTCTGCATCCGCGCGTTCAGCAGATCGGGTGTTGATGTGCTCCAGCAGGAAGTCGAACGCCTCGGCATCACGCAGCCCCCAGACTTCCGGCTGACCGACTATCTGTCCGCCGGGTGGCGACACGTGGGCGTGGATCTTCACTCGCGCCAGGTGATGGGTCAACCCCCAGTAGACCCATCCAGCGGTGCTGCGGCGCGGCAGCGACTTGCCGCCTCGACTCAGCGTAAGCGTCTCCATGGCACAGTCAGCCAACCCGACGGCCGCAAGGCGCTGCCGTAGCTGATCGGCGCTCGGTGCCTGGAATGGCGGCACGGTCGCGACTCGCCCTTCAGCGCGGGCGACGCGCCCCATGACGGCCTCGCGGATCTGGCCGAAGTTCATGCGGGTGTGGCAGCCGAGGAAGTTGAACACCAGGTCGATCGGCGTGCCGTCGGAAAGATGCGGCATCTGTTCGTCGGGCAAGACGCGGGAGACCGTGCCCTTCGTGCCGTGACGGTTGCTCAACTTGTCGCCTGGCTCGATGGGATGCTCGAAGCCAAACCGCTTGACGGCCGACTCACTGAGCACAATCGCGTCCTCGTACGTGTCCTGCCCGAGCGACACGAACGCCGTCAGAAGGTTCCGTCCGCACCAGAAGCGGCGAGCATCCGGCTCGTTGCCGGTCTGCACCAGCGCCCGCTCCGGCTCGGGAGGCACGACCCACTGCCGCATCATGTTACAACCCATCAACAGCCGGTTCGGGTCGTCGTGCTCCACGAAAGGCACCATCGATGCCGTCACCCCAAGCGCTGCCTCGGGCCCATCGTCCACGATCAGCAGCCGCCCATTCCGAATCTGAGCACCCGTGGCCACGTGCAGAATCCGACCGATGTTCACGCCTTCGGGAGTCTCGAAGGGGCACGTGCGCCCCATCTGACCGGGCGCGAGCACCTGCTGACGATCTGGAATCACAATCCGCCGCAGATGAGCCCGACGAGCAAGCCAGTTCTCGTCGTCGCGGACGATGGCCGTCATTACCGTTCCGTTGCCGACCGGCGTGTCACCTTCAGCGAAGAATTCCTCGATCCATGAACCCAGCGGCAGCCACGAACGAACCAGCGATTCATCCCACGGCAGCCCGTCCGGTGCGTCGCCCAGCCGTCGCTCGATGAAGTCGTACAGCTGCTCGCCCACACATCGAAACTCGGCCTCCTCGAGCTGCTCGCAGGATGCTTGCGGAACCACGACAACCCGTCGGCTGCCAATCTGGAACACGCCGTCATCGTCCGGCCTGGGTATGTCTGTGTACGTCGCCGCAACGTCGCCGGCCGCCAGGGCGAGCTTGACACAACAGGTATGCTCTGCCGTCGGTTCGACGGTGTACCCCCCAAGCGGCAGGCGTGATGCGAGCAGCTCGGGTAGTCGAGTTTCCATCAACTGTTCGAACGATGCCTTGTGCCATGGAGACGATGAACGAGTAGCCATCAGCCGTCCTCCCAGTCCGGTTCGATGTCCTGCCAAGCGCGAGCCAAGCGTCGTACGGCGTAGTGCAGCCGCGACTTGACCGTGCCCTCGGGAATGCCTAGCGCTTCGGCCGCCTGTCGCACGGTCATCTGCTCCTCGTAGATTAACCGGCACACCTCGCGCATCGGGTCGGATAGGTCACCGACAAGGTGCCGCAAGAGCTCGCACTGCTCCGCTAGCTCAGCGGCTTCATCCGGTCCCAGCGCCGACTCATCGATCATCCATCCGGGAGCGGCAATTCCCTGGTCCTCACCGTCAGGGTCATGCCCACCGTCGAGGACCCGCTGCCGTCGGCGCCGCCGCGCTCGCAAGGCGTTGAGTGCGAGGTTGGTGGCGATCTGAAGCAGCCATGCCTGTACCGTGCCTCTTCCCGACCACTGATCGGCGCGCATCCACACCGTCAAGAACACGTCCTGGGCTACGTCCTCGGCCACACCATGGTCGCGGACCACACGAACCACACGACGCCGTACGCTCGCTTCGAAACGAGCCACGAGAGTATCGAACGCGGCCACGTCCCCGTTCTGAATTGCCCTCAGAAGCTGCTGGTCGGATCGCACGCTCGGCGTCCTCTACCTGCTGTGACACCATGGGGCGGGCCGGAGTTCACGGGCGAGCAGGCTCTTTTTCCCCCGGCGCCCGGGCTTGGGCGGCTCGGCAGATTGGGTAGAATACCGCGTACGAGCCCCGATGCTCACCAGACAGGACAGCCGTCTGTGTCGCCGCTCGGCGTCCCGGCCCGGCTGCTGTCGTCCTTGATGGAGATGCGGTGAGTATATCACAGTCGATGGTCCCGGATCGATCGGTCAGCCTCAACCTCAACGTGCGCGGCATGGGCCTGTCGGCCACGCTCGACATCAATGAGCGCTGCCGCCAACTCCAGCAGCAGGGCCGGACGGTGTACAAGCTCGGCCTGGGGCAGAGTCCTTTCCCCGTGCCCGCCCCCGTGGTGGAAGCCCTGCGAGTGGCGGCGCCCGAAAAGGACTACCTGCCGGTCCTCGGATTGCCCGCGCTGCGCGAGGCGGTCGCCGAGTTCCATCGCCGGCACGACCAGATTCCCTTCCATCCCGATGGCGTGATCATCGGGCCCGGATCCAAGGAGCTGATGTTTCTGGTCCAACTGGCCTATTACGGGCAGATCATTGTGCCCAGCCCGTGTTGGGTTTCCTACTTGCCGCAGGCGCGGGTCATCGGCCGGACTGACAAAATCGTTCCCAAGTCGTTCCAGAACGGGTGGCGACTTACGGCCGAGCAACTGGCCGAGTCGTTCGAGCGCGACAACGACGACTATCGACCTCGGTTGCTGGTGCTCAACTACCCCAACAACCCCTCCGGCCAGACGCACACCGCCGAAGAGCTAAAAGCGATCGCTGAAGTTGCCCGCCGCTTTCGCGTCATCGTTCTGTCCGATGAGATCTATGGACCGCTGCATCATCAAGGCCAGCACGTCTCGATTGCCAGGTTCTACCCGGAAGGCACGATCGTCAGTTCCGGTTTGTCCAAGTGGTGCGGCGCGGGAGGCTGGCGACTGGGCACGTTCTACTTCCCGCCCGATCTGCACTGGCTGCGCGACGCCATGGCCGCAGTGGCCAGCGAGACGTACACCTCGGTCAGCGCGCCCATCCAGCACGCAGCGGTTCACGCCTTCCATGGCGACGTCCGGATCGAGCGGTATCTGTGGCACGCGCGGAGGATTCTCGCGGCCCTGGGCGGTCAGTGTGCCGAAATCCTTATCCAGGCGGGGCTGCGCGTGCACAGGCCGGTCGGAGCGTTCTATCTGTACGTCGACTTCTCACCCCTGCGCAGACAGTTGGCCAGTCGCGGGATTGCCGACGGCCGTACACTCACAAGACGGCTGCTGGAGGACACGGGCGTAGCCATCCTGCCGGCCGTCTGCTTTGCCCGCGCGCCCGAGGAGCTGGCTGCCCGATTGGCCTACGTCGACTTCGACGGTGCCCAGGCGTTGGCCGCCAGCGAGAACGTCCCGCTGCACGAGCCGCTGCCGCCCGATTTCACCCGGACCCGGTGCCAGCGCGTGCTGGTCGGCGTTCAACGCATGGCCGAATGGGTTGCGGGCAAGGCTTGAGGCGCGCTTCTCCTGTGGCTGCATGCCGGCAGACGGATCCAATCGGACAGCCTTCGTAACCGCTCGGCCTCACCGGCTCGCAGACGGGCTCGAGAAACTCGCTACGACCTGCCGTCGGACGCGGCTGCTTTCGCTCTGCGCTCTTCTGCGCGGCAAGACCGTCATCCGGGTGGGCATCGGCCGAGACTGTACACCCAACGGCGCACGGGCATAATGGGCATTGCCCGCAATGTTGGGTTGCCCTATCGGCAAACGTGTCTTGCAGAGCGTGAAAGGATCTCAGATGTTCAGCCATTCTCTTGTTCGGAGCATGCTGCCGGGGTTCGTGGCGGGGGTCATCGGGGGCGTCGCATCGGCCTGGGTGGTCTCCGGGTCGGCAGCATCATTCGCGTCAACGTGGGCGCCGGTGCGCCCAAACGCCACGACTCATCAGGCATCGACCACTCGGCCCGCAGCCATCAGCGCCAGTCAGTTCGCCCTGACCGACGACGCCGGCAACACCCTGGCCACGCTTGCCGTCGATGGCGCCGGGCAGCCGCGCCTGGTGTTGCGCAGCTCATGCGGCACGAGCCGAATTGAACTGGGTGTGTTCTCGATCTTCAGCGAAGATCCCGACAACGCAGCCGATGACAAGGTCGACCCGTACCCCTTCGTGGCCCTGTATCACAAGGACAACGCGCGGGTCATGCTGCACTTCGACGGGCTGGAGTTGCAAGACGAGAAGGGAGCGACGCGCCTGTCGCTGGGTATGGGGCGCGAAGACTCTCCTTCGCTGGAGCTTTTCGGACCGGACGGCTGGCCTCTGTGGACCGCGCCGTAGACCGTGTCTACCGCTTGCCCCGGCTGGCGATGATGGGGATTGCCGCCCCAAGCATAGCTGGACCGATCCAACCGGCGTGTTTGGCGTTAACGCCCGGAACTC
>CBFCZG010000032.1:0-20585 GCA_965602375.1 uncultured Phycisphaerae bacterium
ATGCGGAGTTGGCTGGACGATGACTGGCACTTTGACGGGTTCTGGGGCAAGGCCGCGTCGGCCATCATTGCCGTGCCTTACGCTACTACAGAAGAGAAGGCCCCCGGCTTCTAGAGCGGGTAGAGTAAGGTTCCTACGTAATTCGGGCGTGTTGGGCTACAGCCAGTTGGTCGGGTCGGCCTAGTTCTCGGTCTTGCGTGTGAAATAGACCAGTCGGCATTGGGTCCAGTCCACGCTGATTTCGGCGCCGCTCGTATCGGTGTACGTTCCTTTGCCTTTGGATGTGTGATCGTCTTCGATGATTTTGCCGGTGTTCTCTTCGTTGCAAACGTAGCTCTGGCACTGTCCCGACTCACGGTTCCAGACCTTTAGATGGCAAGCCATAGTTACTCCTTTGCAGCAGGTTTTGGGGCGGTATGCTAATAGTATGCGGTGTGCGCTGCAAGCCTGCCGAGGGCAGGCCTGTGTGGGCAGTCGAGGGCAGCCGTTGCGTCTGAAGGGCGTTGCCGGTGGTGATCACTGATACTGTCTGGACGTGTGTTGCGTTGCGCGAGGACGGCTGGGTGGGCCATGCGAGCGATTGTAGGGTGTTACCTGTGGGATTTAATGGATGAAGGGGTGGAGTCGGTCGTTGACCGATTGGCCGCTGAGATCGGCGCCGGTGGCGTGTGCGTGCCGGCTACGTATCACAGTGTCGACCAGGTCCGTCCGCGTGAGGCGGCGCACGCTCGCCGGTACCATCACGAGGCGGCTGCCTATTTCCAGCCCGACCGGCAGCGGTATGCCAGTACGCGAATTCGCACTGCCGTAGCTGGCTGGCTGGGTCGGCGTAATCCCCTGTCCGGTGTCTGCGAAGCGGGCCACGCGGCGGGACTGGCTGTTCATCTGTGGGTCGTTGCCTGTCACGGGTCGACACTGGCACGTCGCTACACGTGGGCTGTGGGCAAAGACGTGTTCGGCGCGGCTCTGGACATGGGGCTGTGTCCATCCAATCCCGAGGTCCGCCAGTACGTGTGCGAGCTTGTGGGTGACCTGTCAGCCAATTATGCCGCAGAATCGATCGTGCTTGACGCGGCGTTTTACCCGGCGCGCCACGCGCACGCCCATACACAGTCGGGCCTGACACCCGGAGGCGTGGAGACGTTCCTGAGCGGCCTGTGTTTCTGTGAGTCGTGTCGGCAGCGAGCTATCGACTCGGGACTGGACATCGAGCCGGTCGCACGGTCTGTTCGTGTTGCTCTGGACCGCTGGCATAGCTCGGGGCGATGCGAGCCCGGGGACCTGGACTCCTATCTCGGGCGCGACACGCTGCTGGCTGAGTATGTTGCCATGCGTTGCCGGTTGATCGCCGAATGGGTAGATCGCCTGCGGTCGAGTTGCTCGTGCCGGCTGGTGTACCACCTTCCGTCGTGGGCGATGGCAGGCGGTGTTGACGTCGCGCTGCTGGCGGAGCAGGTCGAGACGTGCCTGGTCACCGCCGATGGCTCGAACGTGGAGGACGTCACAGGCTATCTTGAGCAGGTGTCGGCGGCTGCGGGCGGGGCGGGATCGGCGGCTGTCCGGATCCACGCGTATCCGCCGCGGTGCCCGAACGCGCCCTCGCTGGTGCGCATGCTGACGGGGTTGGCCGAGCGCGGGGTCGGGCAGGTGTATTTGGAGAACTACGGCCTGATACCCACAGGCAGGCTGAGCTGGCTGCGGCAGGCGATCCGGGCGGCCAGCCGGGCCGGGAGCTAAAGGTGCTGCCTGCTTGCACTTGGGCTCGTACCCGCTACACTCAAGGGGTGTTGAAAGAGTCCCCGTAGCTCAATTGGATAGAGCGTTGGCCTCCGGAGCCAAAGGTTACAGGTTCGAGTCCTGTCGGGGACGGTTCCGTGAGCCCCTGTAACACCGAAGCCTACGCATGTCTACAACTTTCTTCGTGCCTGCAGACCTGTGCAAGTACCTCTGCGGGTTACGGCATGGATCGCCTTCCGATACGACGGGCTCGCCCCGCTGTTCCTTCATAAACTATGCGCTTCCCATTCTGAACGGATGGGCTTTCGGTCCGCGGCCTGCTGTGCATGGCGGATGAAGAGTGCAGCGCAGGGCGTTGAAAAAAAACATACGCCCAATGAGGCAAGGGCACGTGTGGGGAGCAGGGCTGCGCAGGGGTTATGGCGCCGATGTTGGAAGGAGGCGCGAGGAGTCCAGAGAAGGAGTATGCAGGAACTTGCGGGACCGGTTGCCCAACGACGGCGCTCGCTTGCCGTTTCTGGTGGGCGGGGCGGCCTGGGACAGGAGCTTCTTTGGACTGTGCTTCGTGGCGGCGGCACGGGGCTGTTGTGTGCGGTGTGTCGAGTGCGACGTGACCAGGAACCCACACGGATCCTGCCGGCTGTGGGACAAAGGCAGCGCATAGGCGCACGTCCATGTTCACGGGTGGCCGGGGGGGGGCGTGATGCTGCTGTTTGGCAACGGTAGGTGCGAGCCCTGCCCAAGTCGGCACGGGCGGGCCGACGAGTCGTGCACGCATCGAAGCGACCTTGTCCTCCTGATTCACGTTTGCATCAACTGGCTCTCGGGACGACAATGACGGTACCGGCTGCGTCCGGCTGGGGTCATGAAAGGAGCGTGGTGCAGTGCCTGTGCCTTTGATGATCGGTCTGCTATTGGGCTGCCTGGCTCTGAGCTGGCTGTTGCTGGTCGCAGTTGTCTGGCTACTGGGTCGCATCCTGGCGACGCGTCGGGTCGTGCTCACCGGTGTGGTGGCCGGGCTTGTCGTGGGCGGTCTGGCGCTTGCCGTGGTGCTGGCTGTTTCCTTCTCGGCAACGCGAGACACGTACGCGCATGGGGGCGGGATGGGCCGGCCGGAGATCATGTATCCGCTGGTTGGTCTCTCCTTCCCGACTTCCATGGTCGGGCTGGCTGTCAGACAGGCGTTGGGGCATGAGCCGCCGTACCTTCGTTTTGCAGCCGTGATGTTCCTGGTTCACTGGACGTTGCTTGGCTGTCTGGCCGGCCTGTTTGTGTTTCGTGTGACACCCAGAAAGAAGTCATCATAGCCCCGGTCTTCGTGTGGGCGAGCCCCCTGCCATCGGGCAAAGACAGGGCCGCCCGGACTGGGCGGCCCTGTCAGAGTTCACGGCTTGTTACTACCTCACGGACACAACGCCGGTTTGGCCGGCGCGCGGTGGCCCAGATTGGCCTTGACCACACTGTAGTCGGCCGTCGTTACACGGGCACTGCCGTTCAGATCCGCACGCACGTCACCACGCTGACCCAAAGCCGCCTTGACGCAGCTGTAGTCCGCCGTGGTTACACGCGCACTCGGCGTGCAGTCGCCCACCAGCGTGTACACCTCGAACTGGAACGGAACCACCGCCGCCCAGCCCGGCGCCGAGTTGACCTGATACCAGGTCATATCGGGCAAGAGGTCACCGTTCTCCCTGGCTTCGAGCGTCCTGCCGGTCGGGTCGTCGGCGTCGACCGAATAGACAAAGTTGCCGCTGACGTCCGCACAGCCGTTGGTCATGTCCTTGATGACCAGCGGATTGCCCGCCGCGGGCAGCGTGATCGGCCCGTCGAAGACGCACAGGATCAGGTTGCTCATAGTCTTCGGCAACGAGCCGTCGAATGGAGGCTCGGTGGTGATCAACTGTGGCTGCGACGAAGCCGTAGTGAACGACCAGACCGGTCCGGCTGATTCGCCGCAGCAGTCCTTGGCCACGACCTGCCAGTAGTACGTCATCCCGGGCGCCAACGTTCCTGGAGGGTCACACGGCGGTGCGAGCAGGTCGGCGCAGACCAGACCCATCGCCGCCGGATTGGTACCCAGATACACGTCGTAGGTTCGCGGGCAGTCGAAAGCCAGATCGTCCACGACGAAGACATCCGCCGGTGTGGAGATCACGACTTTACTGATCTCGGCGGCACTGACCCCGATCGGCGCCAGCGTCGGTGCGAGCGTCACGGAGGCAGAGTCCACCAGGACGTTGCCCGCGTCGTACGCCCGCATGGTCAGAAGGACGCCGGCGTCCGAGTTAGATCCGACGAGCGCCTCGACCTGCGAAACGGGACGTGCGAATGTGATCGTCTCGGGTTCCTGGGGCACGCCGCCATCGCTCAGAACCACCCCGCGATTAAACGCCAGGAGATTGGGGCTGGAATGGCCCGATACGCCGAAGCCGCCACACTCGTTGAGCACGGCCCCGCCGTCGTTACCGCCCGGACCTGTAAAGACAGCGTTCAGGTCCGCGTATTCTGTGGTCAGCCGCACGGTGTTCGAGAAGAGACATGGCGCGGTCACGTCGTCGAAGTCAATCACGGTGACGCTCCCGCTCATCGCTTGCGACAACGCCGAACGAGGTTGTGGCGCGGGTGCCGCGGCAATCCGCTCGACAGCTTCGCCCTCGACCAGATCCCCGTCAACGATGGTAAAGCCTTCGGGCACGTCGACGCATGGGGCGGCACTGGTGGCGAGCATTGGGAGCGGGCTCGCATCTGAGGTGTCGTCGTCCGATTCGGCGGCTGCGGCCGCCCCGCCACAGGTCCATGTGCGGAACGCATAGTCATACGTGGGCCACGGATAGAAGTCGGCATTTGCGTAGGCGTAACCGTACGGATAGGGATCGGCGATGTCGCCGGAGATCCCCAGCGTCGTATTGCCCGTGAAGACCAGATAGTAGGTTGCCCCCGGCGTGACGCTGACCGATGGCCAGGTCACGTCCACCCAGGTGCCCTGTGTGCCCAGCGCGCTTCCGGTGGCAAGCATGGCACCGCCCGCATTGGGAAGGTCGTCCCAAAGCGAGATGATCACGTTGTCCGTGGTGCCGATGCCGGGCTCCAGCAGGATGCCGGCCCCGCCCATGCTGGCGGCGGCAGGCTGGAACGACTGGGCCAGGTCCGGCTGGTCAAATCCGGCTATCCAGTCCGGGCCGCTGGGCTGATATTGGTCGAGGACGCAATCCCCGCCGTCGCTCCACGACAAGACCGTGTTGACCGGCACGTTTGTCGCGCCGTCCGTCGGGCTAGGCAGAAGCGACGCGGCCGGGGGCGGACAGATCGGACGAGTCCGACCGGTGCCCGCCGACCCGAAGGAAGTCTGGATACCATCGCCGTTGCGGGCTCTGACCACGACGCTGTAGTTGGTGTCCGGCGCCAGGCTGGTGGCGGTTACGGTTCCCCATGTGGCCGCGGTCTGCCAGACGGGTGTGGCACCGTTGTTGCCACCGGCACTACTGAGATAATGCCCGGCACCTCCGCCGGTGGGGTATATCCAGATCGCATATTCCGTCCAGGAGGGGTTGCCGTCGGCGTTGATCGTCACGTCGAGGGTGCTATCCGTCGGCGAGGAGATCGACGGCGCCTCGGGTACGTTCGCCAGCGTATAGGCGTAGAGGACCGAGGAGTATGTCGTGTAGTTACGTGTGGTAGCGTTGTCGCGTGCCCGCACACGGTAGCCGTATCGGTGATTGACCTGCAGGCCCGAATCGGTGTAGCCGGTCGCGGTCTGGTATCCCGAGTCGGTCCCGCCCGACCCGCCGGTCGGGCTGCTGTAGAAGTCGAGGTAGTACTCCACCGGGCCATGCAGGTCGGTCGCAGTGGAGGCCACCATCCGAATCGAGGTGGTGCTCTGCGCGTATGGTGCGGTAGCAAATGTCATTAGATTCGGCGAGGGCGGCGTGGTGTCCCAGCGAATATTGACCGCAGTCCACCAGTTGTATGAGCCCCACGCTTCGCCGTACGAATTGTGTGTATGGTTAAAACTGACGTGGACGCCGTCCTGCACGGTGGGTTGGGCCCGCAGCCGCCACGTCACCAGGCCTGAGTCACCGCCTCCGCCCGCAAGCGAGCCGGCATTGTGAGGATCGGAGTCGCCCGAGACGAAGGTCCAGCCCGAAGGGACTATCAGATCGAGCTGGTTGCTATGACTGGCTATCGCACTGTCATTCCTCAGTGAGAACGTGAAATCTTTCTCTTCATTTGGTTCCATCTCACCGGGGTTGCCGTACCCAATACCCACAAACGTGGCGGGGATGGGCACTTCGACGAAGCCCTCTTCGGTGGCCAGGGCGAATTCCTCCGTGTCGCCGCCGTGGGGAAAGTCGGTGCTGTAGGCTCGCACCTTGACCACAACATCCGTTGAGCCCGTGCCGGAGCCGATGCGGACCTGCTGCACGTTGTCCAGGACCGTCGTGTCTCCATCGATGTACAGATTGTCTGTCTCGCGGTACAGGTGCAGGTCCAGGTCGCTGAGCGCATAGTAGGTGGCCGGGTAATCGTGGGGGTTGTACGTCGCGTGGCGATTCCACACGAGGGTGGCGCGGTCGCGCCCTTCGCCGGCGGCGCCCTCGTCGTGCATCGAGCCCGTGTAGAGTCGGTAGTGGCCGGCGTTCGGGCGCTCGGTCACGGTCGCGCTGAGTACGTCATTTCGGTGATAGTAGGCCGCCCAGGCATTCATGTAGCCCCACCCGTACGCCGTGCTCCAGCCGTCTGAGTCGGCCTCAAAGTCCATGCCGGGCTCGTTCTTCTGAGCGGTGTTGATCAACAGCGCCTTGATTTCCAGCTCGTCGATCACACCGGCGTCCATCAGGTCCATGGCCACGCCCTGCACCATCGGGGCCGCCATACTTGTACCGCTCTTGGAGATGAAATCGTTTGCCGTCCCCGACCCTTCCCAATTGTGCGCGGGGGCCACGATACCCGATCCAGGAGCACCAATATCCGGCTTGCGCCGGCCGCTGGCGGTGGGTCCGCGCGTACTGCTGGAACGTATGACGTCATCATCGCGGCTGGCAGTGTTCAGGTCTTGCACGTTGGCCACCGTGATGGGGTTGTACGCGCTGCCCGGATCCGTGAACACCGTATTGCTCGGCCCGGAGTTGCCCGCGCTGATCGTGACCAGCAGATCCGAATACGACGAGACCACCGAATCCCAAAAACGACTGAAGTCCGTGTCGTCGTCGCTCGTGTCGCCTCCGTAGCTCAGGTTGATGCCGTCCACATCGTCGTTGAACGAGCTGACGGGCTGCAGACTGGCCGTATCGTACAATGCCCGGTCGACGAGCCACATGGCATCAGAATCATACATCCACGCACGTCCGTCCGTGCCGTGATAGGCGGCCTTGAGCGTGACCGCTTTCTCCACGCCGTGTGCCATGCCAAGGTGATTGGCCCAATCGGTAGACCCGTAACTGTCCACAATACCCATCACGTGCGTGCCGTGGCCGTTGTAGTCGTCCTGGGTGACGGCGTCGTTCCAGTTCGGGGCGCCCGCTGCGGCGACCAAGTACCAGGAATAGAAATTCGTACGCCCGGCGCTGTTCTGCAACGCCGGGTGAGTAAGGTCAGTGCCGCTATCCATCACGGCCGGGTCGTAGAGACCACCGGTGTAGCCGTTCTGCCACAGGCCGTTCGTCGACGACACCAACGTGGCGTCATCGGCCACGTCGAGATGTGCCTCCCTGGCACGATCTTCGACCACACGGGCAACCTTCTCAAACGACGCCAGTTGCCCCACCTTGCCCGCTGGTATCACCGCCACCAATGCATTGCCCGCGATCGTGCCGAACTCGACCGTGCCGCCCAGCGCCTCGACTGCGTCCCAAACGCTCTGTTGGTAATCGTGAATTTCGGCCGACAGCGTCGAAACAAGTTCATTCTTAATGTCGAGCGATAGGGCTTCGTGCTGCTCGCTGAGACTGCGCAGTGCGGCCGTGTCAGCCGGACTCATCGCCTGGGATACCGCCAGGTAGTTCTCGGCATCGGTCGCGGCCCGCACGTCACGCTGCATGGCGTAGGATGACGTGAGAGCCCTGACCTGCTGGCGCAACTGCTGCATCTGCGGCTCGTAGCGCGCTTTGACCTCGCGGGCCACCATGTCCTGCGGTTGGTAGTCGAGATAGATAATCACCCGAACCGGCTCGGCAGGAGCGATCGCCCCAACGCGTTCGACCAGGCGATCCTCGAGAACCGTCAGCGCCGCCAGATCGACAGCCTGGCCGCCGCTCATAGCGTGTGGAACATCTTTGGCCTCCTCTGACGTCTGGGTGGCCTTCGCCCCGGACCCTACGTACTGCCCTTCGAGCTGCACGACATCTTCTGCATCACCGGCGGGGCAATACCCCGCGCTGCATAGCACCATAGCAAGTGCCAGAAGACCTGAACTCACCTTCCACATGATCGCCTCCTCCTCGCCTTTTGCCCCAAGACAGAGAGAGCATCCTGAAAAACCTTTGGATCTGAAACCCATCAGATCGTTCTATCCTCTCCGGCTCTTACACGAGCCCCGTGACCGTCGGACCTGCCGCATTACTCCTGCCGGCGGCCGACGTATCGGCGATCCGCACATCAGCGAGCGGACCGAGACAACGGACACGCTCCGCCCGTGACTTGTTCACCACATACAGTCCAAAGATCGTTGTTGCCCTTCCTTCGAAAGGCGTCCGATCTGTGGCGACTTTACGTAGCGCGTGTTCTGGTTTTGAGCACTACCGGCCCACTCGACTTAGAAAGAAAATATCACGGAGTGATGTTTAGTGCAAGGGTGAAATCGCAGCAAATTCTCGCCGCGGAACCGCAGTAACCTTCCGGCAGGTCACTGACGCCGAGCCTGTGGCGGGCACGATGGGGAAATAGTACCAAGAATTCGCATATTATGGCGGAGGTGCGGCGGGCCATCGACTGATCGGGCTTTCGCTGACCGGTGCCCGGCGCGTCCGAACGGCACGGCCTTGTTCGCCAGGCATCAAGGTCTTGTCTCGGCACCCGGCTGAGCCAATAATGGCCAGATAGGGCCGGTTGGGGCCGGGCAGGTTAGTGTCTGGTGAGTGTTGTGTGGAAGGAGAGATGCGATGGGACGAGTCTGCGTCCTGACGAACATGTATCGATGGGTTTGGGCAGCGGTGCTGGTGGTGTGTGTTACGGGTGTGGCACGGGCGGCAGAGGAGAAGCTGCCCAGTGCGGTCAAGTCTCGCGTAACGCGAATCAATTCGATGTTGGACCAGGCGGACAAGGCGCTGGAGGCCGACCGGCTGACCACCGCGCAGCGCAAGGTCACGGACGCCCGGAAGGTGATGAAGGAAATCCAGGGTCGGTACGCGGGCAAGTTCTCGCCGGAGCACCCGGACTACAAGGCGATGGCCGAGCGCCTGGAGACGACGGCGAAGAAGGTCGAGGACGCTGCTGCGGCGGCATCGGCCTCTGCCGAGCAGGCGGCAAAGGAAAAAGCGGAGAACGAGGCGCTGTGCAAGGCGTGGGTGGAAAAGCTGGAGCCGTTTGTCAACTACAAGAGTGATCTGTACCTGCGGATCGGGGCGGAACTGAACAATGCCTCGGCGGAAGACCAGGCGAAGAGCCGGCAGGCGTACGCCAAGGCCAAGGTGCTTATGGAGGAGTATCAGCAGGTCAAGTTCCCGCTGGGCAAGACGCAGGAACTGAAGAACGTCGAGTCGCGGTTGACCAGCACGATGAAGTACTACGGCGAGGAGGAAACGGCTTCCAAGAAGGAAGAGGCGTGTGCCGAGTGGGTGGCTCGACTGCGGCCCTTCGCGGACGTCGGTGCGGGCAGCGACAAGTTGCTGATCGCGTCGCCCACGGTCAATGCCGAGCAGATCAAGGCGCAGCAGGCGATCTACGAGGAGGCCAAGGCAGCCTTCGCAGAGTACCGCAAGGCGGAATTCCCGCTGGGCAAGACGTGGCGGCTCGAGCAGCTTGAAGCGGAACTCCAGAAGCGCCTGGAGGCGTTTCCCCAGGCGATGGCTGACAGCATGGCCATGATGTCGGGTGACATCGGCAAGCGCCTGGATGCGGTCTTGGAGTACCTGCAAAAGGACAAGGCGTGGCAGAGCGACAAGAGCAAGAAGCCGCCGACCATCATGGAACGCGACCTCAAGCCTCTCCGGGAGGAAGTGCAGCGTATGGCCGGGACGGGGGCGGCGGACGAAGCGAAACTGGCTGAACTGAAGGGCAAGCTGAAGGCAATTGAGGAGAAGGACGCCGAGCACCGCCGCATCCGGTCTGAACGCACCTACCAGGCGGCTGACGGGTTCAAAGGTTCGGAACTGGATGCGCTGAAAGCCAAAGCCATCGAGGTCGTCAAAGCCGAGTACAAGGACGTGGAGGTCCTGCGAACGACCGTTCCGAGCAAGGAATGGGCTGTCGAGGACGTTATCGAGGCGACCGATACCACCCGCACGGCGCTGCGGCATCGCATCACGCGAAGCGTCCGGGCGCAGTTGGCTATCAAGCGCGATGACGGCAAGGTATATCTGCAGGAGGTTTACCTCGGCCAGAACAAGCAGAGCGACGCTTGGGGTCCGCTGAAGGGCCACACGACCTGGTCGGACTGGATGAATGAAAACAACGTTGGGAAAGACGGGCCATAGAAGAGGGTGGCGGCAACAGCAGCGGCTGCATTACGACAGCCGACTACTCCGAGGTCAAGGCCCATTTGGCCGAGCGTACCGATGCGCGATGTGACCTTAACGGCAGCGAGCGCATGGCCGCCGCTGGGCACAGCGTTGTCAAGCAGCATCCGGGACAACGTACGCCCGCCAAGGCGTGCAGAAGTGAATTCCTGCCCGACGTGCCAGTGTCCCCAAGCAGCCGTTCCCCTTCCGATGAGTGGATCGGTCGGGTAGTCCGGGTGACGGCTTGTGCGGGTGCCCCTTTCGTCTGCTGGGGTGGTCTTGTACGGCGACCGGGTAACGGTACCTCATCGGTGCCAATTGGCATGATCGGGCCCGCCCCGGCTTCCCAGTAGCGGTCCCATAGTGGCTGAAATGTCTCTTGCATTCCATATCACATAGTGATATACTCACGGTAGTGGCCGGAGCGTGTCTGAAAGGGCGTTTGCTATGGGTTCAAAGACGGCCATAGCGTTGGGTGACGTGGTGGGCGTCCGCCGCGAGCTCGGCCTGTCGCAGAGTGAGTTGGCCGGCCTGCTGGGTATGTCCAGCCGTGCCGTACAAAGCTATGAGCAGGGATGGCGGCATCCCTCCCCGGCTGCACAACGCCTGTTGCTGTTACTGTTGATCGCTCAGCGTCGTGGCAAGTCGTTCCCGACGCATTGTTGTTGGAAATCAACCGACTGCTCGGCCGAGGTCCGTGGCGGATGTGCCGCTTACCGATCGCGCCAAGGACATTTGTGCTGGTTTCTCACGGGGACGTTCTGTGCTGGTGAGCGGACCAGGACCTGGTCGGAGAAGTGGCGGAAGTGCAGGCGTTGCCCGTTCATGCGGCAGTTACTGCGTAAGCCGTCATGAGTCTGGCTTGTTGGTCGTCTGGCGCATGTGCGTTTGACTGTGGCCGAAGGCATGCGGTGGAGAGGAGGTCGGAGCCGGCAAGGCAAAATCAGGCTGGCTCTGGGATTTTGTTCATCGGGAATGTGAGGTACCCCATTCGTGCACGTTGATCGGCCTACGTATGCCGGTCGAACGGTGACATGGCTCCATTGCCCGGGCTGCATCGAGGTGAGACATGAAGATCGACGTTGCTCGCCTGATCATGCTGGTTTTCGCAGCCGTCGTTGGATTCTTCTGTGCGTACGCCTTAGTGCACTGACGAACGGCTATCATAATACAGAATGTCTTAATCCGCACGTGTGGTGCTGCGTGTCGGCCTGTGCTTTGCCATCGCAGTGTCCCACGTCGACGGCGCACGGATGAGATGGCTGGTGACGGGCACCGTTTCTAGGCTGGCCGGCTCAGGTTGCCGATCACGATGCGGTCCATTAGAGTATGGTGGCTGTGACGGCAGTGTTTTGGCTGACAGCGGAGCGAGATGGGTGAAAACAGTCACCCCGTGTGCGGCCGGGCAAACTGTGTGCGGGCGGAGAAGTGAGTTGGGGATGGCGGCGCGCGCCGTGGCGCGGGGCCGTGGCACACCGGTTGCCCTTGCGTGCGTTCTTGTTCTGATCGGCGGGCGCCACCTCTGTATAGCAGCTCCGAACAGAGATGGGGCGATCTGTGCCGACTGCCACCCGACCCAGGGTCAGCAGTTCAGCAATTCTTTGCATGCGCGGGCCGACTACGATTGCCGAACGTGTCACGGTGGAGAACGGCTCTATCAAGTTTCCGAATCACTGGTGGAGCAATACGTACAAGCCCAAGGTTCTGACCTCGCCGCACCGCCGTTCGAGCACGGACGGTCATTCACGGGCAAGCCGCGACGAGCCGACGTGCCCGAGCGGTGTGGGCATTGCCATGCGGATGTCGAGGTGATGAATCCGTACGGGTTACGTACGGATCAGTTGGCGCGATACGAGACAAGCGGACACGGTAAGCGGCTTCGCACCAAGGACGATGACCGCGTGGCTGTATGCATCGACTGCCACGGAACGCATGACGTGGTTGGCGCAAAAGACCCGAAGAGCCCGATCCATCCGCTTCACGTGCCCGACACGTGCGGGCGCTGTCACGAAGACGCAGTCCTGATGGCCGAGTTCGGCTTATCCAGCCAGGTGGTTCGCCAATTCAAGCAAAGCGTCCACGGCCAGGGGCTGCTGGAAGCGCGAGACGAGAGCATGCCTACATGTGCCACGTGTCACGGCAATCACGGCGCGCGGCCTCCGGGCGTTGCCGATGTCGGACACGTTTGTGCCCAATGTCATCAGCAGACAGAGGAATACTTCCAGCAGAGCGTGCACGCCAAATTCCCGAACTTCCCCGTTTGCGTAGGGTGTCACTCGCCGAACCCTGACTTGAGCGACCATCGCATCCTGTCGGTCACGCGCCCCCCGGAAGCGCTCGCGGAGGCCTATACAGAGCTTCTCACGAGGTTGTCCGACCGCAACGCGTCCCGCGCCGAGATCGGCGAGGCGCTACACGCTGCGATCGAAAAGGACGACCGCGACGCACCGGTGAGGCTCGGGCAGATATGCCAACGTTGCCACGTTGCCGGCAATCTGCGCGGGCACAGAATGTTTTTTGAAGATGTGGATCGCGAAGCAGTTGCCGCCGGCGCTGAGCTTGAGCAAGTCATTCAGAACGCGGAGGCCCGCTACGCGCGAACGAGTTGGCGGGTCGATCGCGTCGCCAGAGGGGTGCTGCTGGTCGAACAGGAGGCATTTTCCCTGGAGCAAGCGCGCACCCACCTGATCAGCTTGGCCGCCGTACAGCACACGCTCGACCCGAACCGCGTCGGACAGACAGCGGGGGCTTTGTTTGACGTGTGCCAGGAGATCGACACCAGTCTGGACGCCAAGGAGGCGGGGCTGCGATGGCGGTATCGCGCGCTGGGCCCATTGTGGGGCTTCCTTGCCGTCTTCATCCTGGCCCTGTGGATCAAGTACAAGCGGCTTAGGCATGTGCATGTGGCACCGTACCGACCAGGCGAAGGGGCGCGATCATGACCGTCGGCCACGACAGTACCAAGGTGGATCGCCGTGGATTTCTGGACTGGGTCCTGCGAACCTGCGCGGCGATCACGGGTGTGGGTCTGATCGGGCCGGCGCTGATGTACGTCTGGCCCAGCACGCGTGAAGGACCCGTGCGAAGTCGACAGGATGTCGGCGCGGCCCAGGATTGGCAGGTCTGGACCGGAAAGAAGGTATCGCTCGCGGGAACTCCTGCCGTCGTCGTGCGGACGAGCCGCGAATTCCGTGCTTTCTCCGCCGTGTGTACACACCTGGGATGCCTGGTTCAGTGGAACGCGAACGACCGGATTTTCCACTGTCCCTGCCACGCGGCCAGTTTTGATCCGGACGGCGAAGTGATCAGTGGTCCGCCGCCCAGGCCCCTGCGCGAATTCTCGGTCAGCGTCGTGCAGGGAAAGGTTTTCGTGTCCGCGTGATCGGCGCCTGCGCCACGCGTTGCGAACGAGGAAACGGCATGTGGTCCATAACAAGGGCTGTCAGATCCTTTCTGGATGATCGCTTCAACATGGAGGCCGTGCGCACCTTCGTGCACAAGCAGATGCACAAGCGCCTGCCGCCCCACACAGGCTGGTGGCACGTGTTCGGAAGTCTGTCGCTCATGCTGTTCATCAATCAGATCGTCACCGGCATTTTACTGCTATTGTACTACCGGCCGACACCCGAAGAGGCCTTTAAGTCCGTACAATATCTGCACGCGGACGTGAGTTTCGGTTGGCTATTTCGGCAGCTCCACGCCTGGGGGGCCACCCTGATGATCGTCGCCGTCCTCGTCCATATGGCGCGCACGTTCTTTATGGGCGCGTACAAGAAACCACGCGAGTTAACGTGGGTGGTGGGGGTCGTCATCGCGATCGTGACGATCACGTTCGGATTCAGCGGCTACTTGCTGCCCTGGAGTCAATTGTCGTACTGGGCCACCACCGTAGGAACCGAGATCGCCGGGGCGATCCCGGTGGTCGGGCCCCCGCTTCGTACGGTGATGTTGGGGGGACACAACGTGGGCCGGGAAACACTGTCGCGTTTCTTCACGCTTCATGCGGTCGTGCTACCGTGGCTGATGGTCTTTCTGGTTGTCGTACACCTGGCCATGATGCGCGCCCAGAATCTGGCAACCTTGGAACCGGTGGGCAAGGAGCAACCTTATCCCCCCGAGTCAGGTATCCCGTTCTGGCCGGTCCATCTTGCCAAGGAAGGGTGCGTCGCACTGGCGACTCTGGGTTTGCTCGTCACGCTGTCCGTCCTGGCCCCATGGGAGATCGGTGAGCCGGCGGATCCTCTCTCCACACCTGAGGGCATCAAGCCCGAGTGGTATTTCCTGCCTTCCTATCAGCTTCTGAAGTACTTCACCGGCCACGGCGGCAAGGTCTTGGGCATCCTGGCGGCTGGGGTCCCATTCCTATTGCTTTTCCTCTGGCCGTTTCTTGATCGCAGCAAGCCCCGACATCCCAAACGCAGGCCCGTGGCCGTGACCGTAGGCGCATTGGCCATCGTCTTAGCTCTGGGAATGGGGATCCTCGGCCATCTATCGGAGACGCAACGGACAATTTTCGGCACGACCATCGAGTTCGACATTCTGGGCAGGCCGAGGGTGATCGGCGCCGACGCCCGCCGTCCAGGTGCCGAGCCCACCTCACATCCACGCGACGACCTGTCCTCGGCCGTGATCGACCAAAGTGCCGACTGACCAGCAGTTCCGAAAGTGAACCGCACTGTCCCGGCAATCGAACGGCTGAGGCCACGGCGAGACGGCAGCAGTTCAGTCTTCACCGGTGCGGTTGCTGGACGGCTCGACACGGGGACGCTCGACCGCATAGGTCTGCAGGCCACCTTCAAGCCATGTGCCTATTGCGAGAGGTCGCGAGTGACCCGTTCCAGATCAATTACCGCCTGGTCGAGAAGCATAAGTGCATAGTTCTTGTTGTGCAGGCCGTTGGCCGTCGCCACCAACTGCACGTTCCGTCGGGCTCGGCTCAACAGCCGCCTTGCCTCCTCCAAGTCTCGCCGCTGTGGCGGGCTCGTGGCTTCAGACAACCTTGCTTCGACGGAAGTCAACATCTGTTCCGCCTCGTCGAGGCGCGCCCGTATGGCCTCTCGCCATCGGGCGAAAAGTTCCTCGTAGTCCTCGCCGTGGCAGCCTTGACAGGCTTCTCGGGTGCTGGTCAACACCATTTCGCCCTTCGGATCGGCGCCGGCCTGCGTGTGGCAGGCGCGACAATTTGCCCGTGAGCCGGTCATCGGGTTGGCGACGCCCTGAGCGCCCTCGACGAATCCTCCTTGGCCCAGCAACAAGTCGACCTGCTCACGGTGATGCTCGGGGTGACAATGATCGCAGTCCTGCCGTACCGGAGCGAGCAAGGCCACCGCTCTATACGGGTCAATAAGAGGTGTCAGTTTGTGGTCGATCAATTGGTGGCAGTCGTTACAGCGAGCATTCTGCCCGGCCGCGTGGACACGATGGTACTCTCGGACAACGTCGGTGGTGAGTTGGTCGAAGTCGCTCAGGTACCGCGCCTGGTCATGACAGCCTTCGCAGTCGCGTCGCGCAACCTGGCCGTTTCCGTGGATCAGATCGGTATGACAACTGCCGCAACTGACGTCATTCGCTACGATCATGGCGTGATCCATCGTGACGTTTCCTGCAAGCGACGCGTCCCGTGTGTCTCTCTGCTGACCGTGGTGGACGGGAACCGGTCCGACCGGCGGCTCGTGGCATTTCAAGCAGCTTGCGGTATTACGATTGAATGGCTGGTTGATGAAATGGCAGGTGTAGCAAACGGTCTTCGCAGGCGTGAAGTGGTGTTCGAGCGACGCGTCGAACTGGTGGCAGCTCGCGCACTTCAAGCCGCCGAGCTGATCCACGCGAACCTCCATATGGATCAGTTCGGCGTATTCCAACACGTCGTCCTGCCAGGGTGACAGGACCTCGTCGCCAAGCCATGCCGTCAGCTGCTGCCTGCGCTGGTCGGCATGCATGACGGTTTTGGCTATGGCGTCGATGGCATCGAGGCGGGTCCCGCCCAGAGCTTCAAGGAGCTTCGCGCGGAGTTCGGCGAGTTGGGTCTGTTTGCCGCGGAGGTTTTCGCCGTGGGTATCGAGATGTTTGGCATGACTGAATGCCACGGTTCCCAGTGGATAGTCCTCGGCCATATAGGCCAAGTCATCATGGCACCCGCTGCGAAGGCAACTGCTGTCCGGCACGTGAGCCTTCGGTCGACCGGCTCCCGACCGACCGGAGAAGTAACTGGCTGCCTGGCTGAGACCTCGGAACTTGGCCTCAAACGTATGTTGTTCCCCCGGCGCATAATGACAGTCCACGCAGTACGCCTGCCCCTGATCGGTGGACGAATGAACGTCGTGGTTCCAGCTCTCATAGTACGGATCCATGATGTGACAGGAGCCGCAGAAAGTCGGTTGAGATGTATAGTACTCGGCACCGACCACAACCATCGTCGCGACGGCGACGAGGACACCAGCTATGATGCCCAGCCTCAGCAGACGCCGCGTCCAGGCAGCACGACCTCTCTGCGGCACGGGACTCTCCTCTTGCTTGTCAGCAGATGGGTTCATGGCACTACCCTCCTCGGCAGTGAACGGCTGCCGGGCAGCGAAGACCGCCGGCCATTACCATCGGTGGTCCGCTTCCGTCGGTGCTGTTTGAGTTTGCCGACGGTTTGCGCAGACTCGGCAAGGTCATTGGGCCGCGACGCTTGTCGGGATGATGGAAATACAGGAAGCGCCGCAAGCCGTCGAAGCCATGGCAGCTGCTGCACAGATTGGGCGCGACGTAGGGACGCAGCATCGGCATCATCACGTGAAGCTGTTCTCTTGTCACGCTGTCCGGGTCGATCGCCGGGAAGCCGCCGGCCGGCGGGCGGCCGTGCGTCATATGACATGTGATACAGCCGATCCTACCATGATCGCTGATCGCTCCCTCTTCATTGACCAGCGGCATGAAGCTGACGGATCCCGACGAGTCCACGTTCTGGAGCGCTGCCGCCGGATGGTGAATCATATCGACACGCGTCGCTGCGCCCTGTTCACCATGACAGCCCATGCACCGCCGTACGTCAGGCGGATCCGAAGCAGGTCCGGCAGGTGCCGCCCACATCGCAGACTCCGACGTTCCCGACTTGGCGTGCACGACGTGGCACGGGCCGCAGACCTGGGTGTCATCACCTCGGCCATTCAAGATTCCCTGGCTGTGCAGACTCACCCCGATGTACTGGACGTCCTCGTGGCAGCGCATGCACATGCTGGCCGGATCCGGCGAAGCGCCTGCACGCAGGATGTGGCCGGGGCCCGTCGGCGGTGCGTGCGCGTCATGACAGGTCTTGCATCCGATGACGTCAGGCACCTGGCCCTCGCCACTGGGTACCAGAGGCAGGTCTCGGATGCGAACCTCGTCGGTTACCATGCGAGGATGCAGCGCCGCGCCCGGCTCAAGTTCAGCACCATGGCCTGCCCACTCCGCATGCTGGTGGCACCCAAGGCACGCACCATCGGATACCGTGAACTTCGGCCGCGGCGCCACCGTCCAGAGTTGTCGGGACGGATCGTCTCCGTGGGCCAGATGGCAAGACATGCACAAGTCGATCTTCTGGCGGGAAGCTTCCGGCCAAGCGCCCGGCACCTGCGCCGGGTCGTGCAGCCCGCCGGCAAGCGCCGCCTGAGACTTGTGGCAGGTGGAGCATAATCGCGATATCGGCGCGGCCACGCGGAGTAACGCGGCGCTCTCGATCGGATCGGCGTGTGGATCGTGACAGGAGGAACACGCAACAGACCCGCCCTGGATGCGGCGACCGTCAGCGGTGAACAAGGGCAGGCCCGGATTCGGTTCTACGTCGAAGGTCTCTTTGCGAGGTCCGGTTGGGTGCCGGAACTGCGTCCTGGGCTTGGCGGATGCCAAACCGTCCGGCTTATGGCACTGCACGCACAAGTCATCCGGGCCGGATGGCGGCGTTGCGGTGGCGGCCCACATAGCCGGCCCATTGGCGCCATGGACGACGTGACAGAAGCCGCATCGGCCTGACTGGGCTGCGGTGAGATCTCGGGCATTGCGAGCGGTCGTCTGGTCGGTGAAGTCGTGGCCGCCGGCCAGGGCTTTCGATTGGCCCACGTGACAGCGAGCGCATAGAGTGTCCGGTTCCAGCCGCAAGAAGTGGGCTTGCTGCGTCTCGTGCGGATCGTGACACGTCAGGCAGGCCAGAGCCTTTGGCGAACCGCCACCGACAGCAGGGTACAACTCCAACCCCGTGTCGTCGGGAAGTGACCCGGCTGGCGCATCGACCGGATGGCTGAACGGCTGGCCCGACGCCTGTTCGGCGCATTGTCCGGACTGGTGGCATGTGAAGCAGAGGCCCGTTGGATCGAACGGACGCGTCTCAGGCCGCCGGGCGAACTGGTGGAAGCTGTGACAAGCGCCACAGGGCCCGGACTGCTGGGCAGTTAGGCCCAGGCGATTCCGCTCGTCGGGGGCGCTCTGGCGCAGATCGTGGTCTGAACCGAAAACATCCACCCTTTCCGGGTGACATCGAATGCACAAACGACTGTCTTCCAGCGTGTCGGCGAGCATATCGCGACCGGCAAGGCCCTGGTGCAGCTTATGGCAGGAAAGGCATATCAACGTGTCGTTCGGTCCCGTCTTGGTTCCCATATCCCGTACGGCTTGGCGCTGCGCGTCGGAACGCAGAGGTGGGTTCTGTGGGTGTTCGCGCTGCAAATCGGGGCGCCACAGGCCAGGTCGCAACTTCTCGTGGCACGTCAGGCAAAGCTGACTGCTCTCGGTGCCCATGACCAGGAGATGGTCTTCCCGCGCGCCATGAGGTCGGTGGCACGTCTGGCAGGTCAGTCGATACTCACCGGGGCCGACGCGCGCGCCCGCGGCCAGCAGCTGCTCCGGCACGGGCCAGGGCATGCCGCCCACCGGATGGGTGCCAAGCTCGGGACCTTTGGTCTTCTCTGGGTGGCACATCTGGCAGAGCTGGCTAGCTTCGTTGGGCACGCGGACAAAGACGGCCGTCGCCAATGTTTCGCCGCCTCCTGCCGAATGTGCACTGTGACAGGTGCGGCAGGTGATCTTCCCATCGTCCAGCGGGAGGAACGCAGGCACCCGCATGTCCTCCGGCGGACGGATGCCCGTTTGATGCCCGTGCTCCAGCCAGACCTCTCGCCGTGAATCCGCTACCGAGCCATCATGACAGCCCAGGCATGTCGCACCATCGGCAGCCACCTCCCCATCGGGCCGAGCGATCAGTAGATTGGCCTGCGCTCGGTCAAAGGCATCCACCCAATTCAAATGGCAGACTGCGCAGTCGCGCCGGCTGTCGCGCTGCATCGTGGGCGGCTGAGCCGCACCGTGGCTGGCGCCCAACCCGAGCGTCAACAACACCGTTACGCGCCACAACATCACGGCCCGCCTCTTTGCTCGCTGCGCCCCAACGGCTTCTCAACAGGTGTCGCCGTTCGAATCGTCACCACGGCGACACGGTTGGCTCCGAGTTCGACAACGAACAGTCGACCATCGCCGTCAAAACACATGCCCATCGGGTGGCCGAACCGCAGCGGGGCGCCCAGCGCGTCGGTCAAGACACCCTCGACGGCCCCGCGAGCGCTGAACGCCTGGACGACGCCCAGCGTCGAATCGCTGACGTACAACCTTCCCTGCCGGTCCGCCGCTACGCCTTTGGGGCGATACAGTTGCCCCACTTCCACACCCCACCGCCCGATCGCGCCCGCCCATCGATCGTCCGCCGTAATACGCTGCACACGGGCGTTGACGGCCTCGGAGACGTATACGTAGCCTTCGGCCCCGACGCAAACCATGAACGGCCACTGGAAACGCCCCAGCCCGCGACCCTTGCTGCCGAGAACCGACCACTGCCCAGTCGCGTTGGCCCGTAAAACCAGGCGATGGTTGTCGTTGTCGACGACATAGGCCCGTGTGCCGTCAGGGGTCACCGCCACGTCGGTGGGATCCGTCCGATCGGCGCCGCTGGGCACGGGCAGCGAAACGGTCTCTGCTGCCTGCCCGTTCGGTGGGATGATGAGGATGCGACCGTTGCCGGTGTCGGCAATCCACACGCGGCCCTGTCCATCCACACTCACCCCGACAGGTTGCTTCAGTTCGCGCCCCCCACCTTCTGTGATGAACGTGTCTACTTGGCCGGTGGGCGCGAAGCGCACGATCCGATCATTCGTGCCATCGGCTACGTACACTCGACCGGCTGCG